>CANRBX010000026.1 GCA_947628955.1 uncultured Lachnospiraceae bacterium
ATCAGCGCAAAGCACTGGAAGCTGTTGATCGTCGTGATGATCAGGATATACAGCGTCGTCGGCTTGATCTGCGGCCACTTGACGCGCCAGAACACCTGAAGCCTCGTGGCCCCGTCCACCTGCGCCGCCTCCACCAGCGTCTGGTCCACGTTGCCCAGCGCGGAGACGTAAAGGACGATCGGCTGCCCGACCGACGTGGTCAGCAGGATCAGAATGATGCAGCCGAGCGCAAACCGTTCGTCTCCCAGCCAGTTGATGTTCTTTTCGAGCAGTCCGGTGTTTTTCCCGATGTAATTGAATATCCCGTAATAATTGTTGAACATCCACTTCCACACGACCGTGACCGCCACGGAGCCGGTCACCACGGGAAGATAGAAAATGCACCGGAACAGTGAGCACAGGGGGCCGCTCAGCTCATAGAGCACGGAGCTGACCCAGAGGGAAAAGATGCAGACCACCGGCACGGATACGATCACAATGATGACCGTATTGCGCAGCGCTCCCAGAAAAATGCTGTCATGGAACAGCTCCATATAATTTCCGAACCCGATAAAGACATCGTCGCGGTTCATCGTCGAGTCAAAAAAGCTGGTCACGATACACTGGAACATCGGATAGATGACAAACCCCAGAAAGAAGATCAGACACGGAAGCATGAAGAGATAACCTGATATCGTCTCCCTGCGCACCAGCGCCCTGCTCATGCTGTAGCCGGAGTTTCTGCGCACATTTCTGTTCTTCTCCAAGAGACATTCCCCCTTTCTGACATATCTGCCGGAACCGGACCGCCGCAGGCTGCGCGCCGCTTATCTGCCCCGGCTGCAGAGCCTGCACCCTGCACTGCCGGCTGCCGTTCTGCTGACTTATTCCTGCTGCGAAGCCTGCACATCGCATCGCCGACCGCCGCGCTGCTGATTCGCCCCTGCCGTGGGACCTGTGCACTGCACGGCCCGGCTGCCTCCTGTTTAAAAGCCCTTCCCGCGGTGAAGCGCAGGAAGGGCCTACGGTCCGGTCCATATTCTTTTTTCTGATGACGCCGGGGCGTCAGAATGCAAAGCCCGGAGCGCAGTCCGTACGGCACTCCTCCTGCGGCAGGCTGCAGGAATATCCGCCGCCCGCCGCAAATAATCCATGCTCTGTTTACTGCGCCGCCGCAGCGTTCGCCGTCTCTGAGAACTCTGCGACTGCCGTCGCGACATCTGTGCCCGTGCCGATCTGCTGCAGCATGTTCCACCATGCGGTGCGGGCTTCCGCCCAGCCCGGAACTACCTGATAGTAGTCGCCAAGGTACTGAACGAACGTGGAGTACTCGGTCATCATATCGTCGCCCTCATAGATGTTCCCGAGATCCTTCACCGGCCAGTAGCTGGAAGCCTTCACAGCGTCCACCACCGCCGTCTCGTCATTTGCCATGTAATCGATGAACGTCTTTGCAGCCTCGATCCTCGCCTCATCGCCGTTGTCAAAAATGCCGAAACCCCAGATGCCGCCGCAGAGCTGCGGGTCGCCGCTCTCGGTCGGGAACGCCATCGGAAGGATGTCGAACTCAGCAACTTCCGCGTTGGTCTTCTCCTGGGCCACATTCCAGCAGAACGCCATCGCCAGCGTCTGGTTCACGAACAGGTTAATCTCGTCGCCGCCCACGATGGAAGCGTCGAAATTGATGCCGTCCATGCCTGCGAGAAGCTCGAGCGCCTTGATATTTTCCTCACTGTCCGCCGTGTACTCTGTGTGCTCCGGATTCGTGAACGTGCCGCCGTAGAGGTTGTTGATCAGCGCGCGTGTGCCCTGGTCTCCGCCCTGGCCGCCGCAGAATACCGCCGCCACATTTTCCTGGCCGTTGTCATACAGAGCCTGCACGGCATTGATAAAGCCTTCTGTCGTCCAGGTGTGCGTCTCCTCGTCCAGATACTGCAGTGCGTCCGCCGCCTCAAACATATCGCGGTTCACGGCCATCGTGTGGGCCGTCATGCACAGCGGGTACTCGTAGAACACACCCTCGTTGTTCTGGCAGGCTGCCTCCACGGAATCGTAGATCGCCTCTTTCGCCTCGTCCGTCCACAGGTCGGACAGGTCAACCATCACGCCTCTCGCGCCCCAGTTCGCCACAAGGCGCTCCGGGCCCTCGAGGATCACATCCGGCGCCTCGCCGCCCTCGATCGCGGTGTTCACCTGATCGTCGCCGTTCGTGTAGTCCAGGTACTCCACCGTCACATGGATCTCCGGGTGCGCCTCCGTGAAGCCTGCAATAAGGCCGTCCACCGTCGCCGCATCGGTCCAGTTGCCTACCGGATACGTCCAGAGCGTGATATCCGTCGTCTCTTCAGCATTCGCCGTAAACGCCGCCATGGAAAGCACCATACTGCCTGCCGCCGCAAATGCCAGAATCCTGCGCAATTTCATAGATTATATCCTCCTTTTTCTTTAAATCCCTGCATTATTCGCAAAATGCAGATCAACTTAGCTTGGTAGAATTTAGTCTATCTTTATTTCGCATTTTTGTCAATATATTTTTCCTGTCGCAATCCTTTTTAGCGAAAATTACACAAAATAATTTTTATTTTTGTCTAAAATGATCGTATAAACTCCTGAATTGCAAGGAAAAATCTGGAAAATCATCCGTATATCATCTCCGGTATCTGCTGCGCAAGCACCTGCGCGAGCTGGCGGTGTCCCTCCTTCGTCAGATGCATATAATCGACCGTGTTCGGCCCGTCCGTGATGAACTCATTCGCATCCAGATAGTAGCAGCCTGTCACCTCTGCGATCCTGCGGAATTCCTTCGCAAGCCCCTCCGACTTCTCCGCGCAGCCGCGGCCCATTGTCGCCGCAACCTCGGTGGCGGCGTACTCCCTGCCGATATTCTGCGGCGTCACGACCAGAATGTTCTCCCGTCCGTACCTCCAGCAGTCCGTGGTGGCGGCCGCCTTTGCGATCAGGCGCCTCAGGCCCAGCGCGATGCAGGCCGCCGACGAGCCGAATCGCTCCTTCGTGTCGTTCGTCCCAAGCATGATCACAAGCAGATCGACCGGCTCATGGCTCATCAGGCACGGAGTGATATAGTCCAGGCCTGAAAGTCCCTCGTGGATCGGATCGTCAAAACAGGTCGTCCTGCCGCTCAGCCCTTCCTCGATCACAAGATAGCCGCTGCCCAGCTGCTCCTGCAGCAGACAGGTCCAGCGCTCTTCCTCATCGAAGCGGCCGTTGTCATACGCCCGGTATCCGTGCGTATTGGAATCCCCGTAACATACAATATGTTTTTTCTTCATGCCTTCCTCCTTATACTGTGCTCTCCCGGCGACGCATCAAAAATGCCGCCGCAGGGAGGCCTCTTCCTGCTGTATTTCCTGCACGCCGGCCAGGAATGCGTCATTCCGCCGAATCCGCGGCGGCCTTCCTGATATCCCGGTACAGCTTCACCAGCTCCGGGTCGTCCGGCGATACCGGCAGAAACGGGAGCCTCGGCTCTCCCATCGGGCAGCCGTCCAGCGTGATGATGCTCTTGACCGCCCCGTACATGGACGCAAAGGAGCAGAGGCGGTAGATCAGCGGAGTCACGATCCCCTGCACCCGGGCCGCCTTCTCCCACTCGCCGCGCCGGATCAGCTCCTCCATCTTCAGGTACAGCTCCGGCATCGCCCCGTAGGTACCGCCGATCCCGGCGTCCGCCCCCATGATGCGGCCCGCGACATACTGCTCGTCCGGCCCGTTGAACACGATGAAATCCTCGCCTCCGGCCTGCTTGAAGCGCAGGATATCCTGCGCAGGATCGGAGGAACATTTTATTCCCGCCACGCGCTCATTCTCCAGCATGCGCCGGAACAGATCCATCGACAGGTGAAAGCCGGTCAGCTGCGGGATATTGTAGATAAAGAACGGCAGGTCCGCCGCCTCCGTGATCGCGCTCCAGTGCCTGTACACGCTCTCCTCCCCGGGCCTGTAGTAGACGCAGGGCACCGCGGACGTCGCCGCCGCCCCGATCTTCTCCGCATGCTCCGCCAGCATGCAGGAGTGCCTCGTATCCGCGCACCCGACATGCACAATGATATTCATATCCGCTCCGACCTCGCGCACCACGGTCTCTGCCACCAGCATCCGCTCCTGCGGATCCAGGAGGAAGCCCTCCCCGGTGCTGCCGCAGACGTACATCTGCTTTACGCCCTTATCGCGGAAATATCCCGAAACTGCCTTCACAGCCTCCACGTCCACACTGCCGTCCTCTGCAAACGGCGTGTTCAGCGCGACCGTGACATTCCTGAATCTGCTCACATCATATTTTGACATTTCTTTCCTCCTTCCTCAGAAAACCCGGCGTTTTTCTGCCGGACGCGAAGACGCGGCCGCAGGGGCGGCGTCCCCTGATAATCCATCCGCTCACCGCGCCTCCACCGCCCGCATAAAGCGCTGCGCGATCTCAAGCGGCCTCGTGATCGCCCCGCCGACCACCACCGCAAAGGCCCCTGCGTCCAGCATCTCCACCGCCTGCGCGGGTGAATGCACCCTGCCCTCGCCGATCACGGGAACATCGACCGCCGCAGACAGCCGCCGGACAAGCTCATAGTCCGGCCCCGGAAGCTTCGGCGAGTAGCTGGTGTAGCCGCTCATCGTGGTCCCGACAAGATCCATGCCCAGCCTCCAGGCGTTTACGCCTTCCTCATAGGTCGAGATGTCCGCCATCAGGATCGCGTCCGGGTATTTCGTCCGCACCTCCGTGATGAACTCGCTGACGCTGCGGCCGTCCCCGCGCTTCTGCTCTGTACAATCCATCGCGATCACATCCGCGCCGGCCGCCGCAAGCTCGTCCACCTCCTTCATCGTCGGCGTGATATAGCTCTCAAATCCCTCATACTTTACCTTGATCAGTCCGATCACCGGAAGCCCCGTTTCCTCCCGGATTGCAACCACATCCCTCACGCTGCTCGTCCGGATCGCCGGCGTGCCCGCCTGCTTCGCGGCCCGCGCCATCAGGTACATGATCGACTTCTCTTCCACGTACAGCGGTTCCCCCGGCACTGCCTGACAGGATACGATCACCTTTCCCCTGATCTGTTCAAAAAAATCTTCTTTTCTCATAAAATTCCCTTTCTCTTTTTTGCTGCAGAAGGTTTTTTCAGTCGAATTCACTTTATCATACTCGGGGAGGAAATGCAATGACTGACTGATACGGATTTTTGAGGTGAATTTTCAAAATAATAATGGCTTTTTTCTCATTTGCATGATACAATACGTCAGCAGCGATCTGATACTTGTTTTGCAAAAAGAAAGGAGCCAGGCGACATGAATATTATGACTCTTGACATTGGCGGCACCGCCATCAAATCGGCGCTCTGCCGGAACGGACAGCTCTCATCACCGGACGAGTTCCCCACACAGGCGGAGGCGGGCGGCGCGCATGTGATCGGCAGGGCTCTTGAGATCATGCACAGATACGCGGAAAAAGCATCCTTCGACCGCATCGGCATCAGCACTGCCGGGCAGGTCGATCCGGTCCGCGGCCGCATCATCTACGCAAATAAAAATATCCCGGGCTATACCGGGACGGAAATCAGTCAGATCATGGAACAGGAATTTGCTGTCCCGACCGCCGTCGAAAACGATGTGAACGCAGCCGCCATCGGGGAGGCGCATTTCGGCGCAGGGCGCGGCGAACGGGATTTCGCCTGCCTGACCTACGGCACCGGCGTCGGCGGGGCGCTCTTTCTGAACGGGGAGCTGTACCACGGAAGCAGCTGTTCCGCCGGGGAATTCGGCGCGCTCATCACGCATCCGGAGGACCGCCGTCCGCAGGAAGACATGTACAGCGGCTGCTACGAAAAATATGCGTCCGCCACAGCGCTCGTGCAGCGCGCGGCGAAGCTCGATCCCTCCATGGACAGCGGCCGCAGGATCTTTTCGCGGGCAGACGAGCCTGGTGTGCGGCAGCTCATAGACGACTGGATCACGGAAATCCTCATCGGGCTTGTCACGATCACGCACATGATGAACCCGTCCTGCTTTATCCTGGGCGGCGGCGTAATGGAACAGCCCTATATTCTGGAGCAGATCACGCTGCGGCTGCCGGAGCTCATCATGCCGAGCTTCCGGCACGTGCGGATCCGCAGGGCAGAGCTCGGCAACCGGGCCGGCCTTCTCGGCGCGGCCGTCTGCGCAGAGCAGATCAGATGATGCCGTGCCAATCCCGGGAAACCTCCGGTCCCCCGGGATCGCGGGCTTTCGCCCTATAGATCCGTCGGAGCGGATAATTGCCTGTAAACAGGCATTTCCCGCTCCGGCGGATCTGCACGGCTCATTGCTTTCGCGAACCTTATAATTTCTCGAAGTCTTCTGCGCCGTGTTTGCAGAGCGGGCAGACGAAATCGTCGGGAAGGGTCTCCCCCTCGTAGACATAGCCGCAGATCTTGCAGACATAGCCCTTCTTCTCGGCTGTCGGCTGCGGCTTCGGCTTGATGTGGTCAAAGTAATACTGATAAGTCACGCTCGGAACGTTCGAGAGCACCGCCGCCTCTGTCACCTCCGCGACAAACATCGTGTGCGTATCGTACTCGTGTTCCTCTACCACCCTGCCGGAGAGCACAGCGTTCGCATACTCCGGCACATAGCGCAGGCCGTTCGCCGTGCGCGCCTCGCTGCCGAAACCGGCAAATTTGTCCACATCCCTGCCGCTCTGGAAGCCAAACTGCTGAAACACCTTAAACGGCGTCTCTGTCGTCAGGATCGAGACATTGAACACGCCGGTCTTTTTGATCATGTCATGCGTATAGTTTGCCTTGTTGACCGCGATCGCGATCCGCTTCACCTCGTTTGTCACCTGCATCACGGTATTCGTGATACAGCCGTTGTCCTTGTCTCCGTCCCTCGTGGTCAGCACAAACAGCCCATAGGAAAGCTTAAACATCGCGGACGGATCGATCTCAGCCTTCGCCTGGATCTCTTCCTGCTTCTGGACCGCCGCATCCTGCGTCTTCTCCGCCGCGCCCGGAAGCTCCCCTGCCGCCAGCGGAACCTTCTTTGCAGACTCCGGGATCGTCTCCGCCAGAGCGTCCGCCAGCCTGTCAATCTCCGGCAGCTGCTCCTTCTTCAGCGAAGAACGTATGGTGATCCTGTTCTCAAGGATCGTCATATTTCTGCACTTCTCGAACGCTCTGCGCATCAGGCCGCCGCTCGTCGGGGCCCAGGAGCCGTTCTCGATCAGCGCGATCGTGCGGTTCTGGATATTGTGCGCCACAAGGTCATAGATCAGGGATTCCATGTTCACGAAGATGCCCGCGTTGTAGGTCGTCGACGCAAACACCAGATGGCTCCACTTAAACGACGCCGCGACGATCTCCGAGGCGGGAGTCACGGAAACGTCATACATCACCGTCTTCACGCCGCGCTCGCGCAGGCGGCACGCCAGAATCTCAGCCGTGTTCTCCGTGTGCCCGTAGACAGACGCGTAGGCGATCATCACACCGTTCTCCTCCGGCGCGTAGGAACTCCAGTGCATATATTTCCCGATGAAGTCCGCGATATTTTTTCTCCAGACAAAGCCGTGCAGCGGACAGATCATGCCGATTTCCAGCGCAGAGGCCTTCTTCAGGAGGGCCTGCACCTGATCGCCGTATTTGCCGACAATGTTTGTGTAGTATCTGCGCGCCTCATCCAGGTAATCGCGCCCGAAATCCACCTCATCCGCGAACAGCGCGCCGTTCAGCGCGCCGAACGTGCCGAAAGCGTCCGCCGAGAACAGGATCTTGTCCGTCGTATCGTAGGAGACCATGACCTCCGGCCAGTGGACCATCGGAGCCATCACAAACACCAGATTGTGTTTCCCTGTGCTAAAGCTGTCGCCCTCCTTCATGACCACCGCGCGCGCGTCAATGTCAAAATCAAAATACTGCCGGATCATCGTGACGATCTTCTGGCTGCAGATGATCTTCACCTCCGGGTAACGCACGGTCAGCTCCTGGATCGCCTCGGAGTGGTCCGGCTCCATGTGGTGCACCACCAGGTAATCGAGCGGCCTGCCGCCCAGCACCTCCTTCACATTCTCAAAGAATGTGCCCTTCACAGCCTTGTCTACCGTGTCAAAGAGAACCGTCTTCTCGTCCATCAGCAGATAGGAATTGTAGGACACGCCGCCCGGCACCGAATAGACGCCCTCGAACATCGCAAGCCTGCGGTCATTGCTCCCGACCCAGTAAAGGTCGTCCGTCACTTTTCTATAACAGTACATGTTCACATACCTCCTTTTCCGGCCGCCCTCTCATATTCTGCGGCGGCCGCATTTCTCCGGATCAACGGCACCGCTGCCGCGGGCACGGCCGTTTGCCACAGGCAGCGCCGCGCCGGCTGACACACCCGCCATCGTTTCACGATAAATAGTATACCAAGTTTTTCCAAAAACATCTACAGAATTTTCTGAAAAAACTATTATCAGAAATCATGAAACGCAGAGAAGCGGTTCCCGCAGGGCAGAATGCCCGACAGCCGCGCTATAAAGGATGGTACTGGAATCTGTCAAACCAGGCTGTTATACCGCTTTCTGCAAACAGGCCAAAAAAACATCCGGTGAATGTCATTGGCATACATTCCGTAGAAAGCAGCTGCGTTCTTCCCGTGCCGATCCTTTCCAGGTTTCCTTCACAGGTTCCTGCAAAAAAGCGATATTCCAGTTTGTCTGCATCTATAGAAAGATACAGTCTCTCTTTCCCGGGAAAATATCTGCAGCCTACTTCCGTCTGCATGTCTCCGACCACCTTTCTTAGAAGGACGGCCCTCTCCCCGTTCCGCTCAGTGATCATCAGGTCATAATGATGCTCATTGGTATGAAAAACGGTAAGCCCCGCCGCATGGCCGGGCACTTCTGGCACGGCATCTGCGCGTACCTGCACCTCCACACGGAAATGCTGCTGCCGTCTTCCAATAAATGCCGGAGACTCACAGTCATTCAGAGAATAACTGCAGCCGGTAAGCTTCACACAGCCGGGCCTGTCGCAGAAATCATATAGCGCCGGATCCGGGTTGCGCAGGTAACTCCAGGCAGGAGGCAGTCTGTTTCCTGAAAAGCTCTTTGAAAAATCCATAATATCAGAGACGTCCTTCCGTACATCGGAACAAATGCTCCCGCACTTCATATGCTGACCGTCTCCCGGCAGTTTTCTGTCCGTTTCCATTTCGGGAAGAATGATATTCCCGCCGTTCACAACCGGCCAGCCGTCCTCCCGCCAGTCTAAAGGCGCAAGCATCGTCTCTCTTCCAAGGTGATGCAGCATATACTGCGAAGTCCGGATCCCATGAAAAACGATCCATGATTCCCCTTCTCCTGTCTCTGTAATATCTCCATGTCCTACTGCCTGAAAATGATGGAGCTTCGTGTCTCTGTGCGTCAGAATGGGATTATACGGACAATTTTCAAATGGCCCCCAGGGCGATGTTCCCCGGCAGATAGTAACCATATGTCCGTATTCCGTCCCGCCCTCTGCAGCCAGCATATAATACCGGCCGCCCCTCTTGTACATATGCGGCCCTTCCGGATATTTCCCGCCGCTTCCCTCCCATACGATCCTGGTATCCGTGAGCCTTCTGCCTGTGGCGATATCGATCTCGCACTGTCCGATAGCCTGCGAATCCGGCAGATCATAGGTACTGGAAAAATAAACCTTTCCGTCATCATCAAAAAACAGGGACGGATCGATCCCTCCCTGATCGATCCAGACGGGATCCGACCACTCCCCATATATGTCATCTGTCCAGACAATAAAATTTCCGCCATAGCTGTAGTTGGTGGCAGACACATAGAATCTGCCCTTATAAAGACGGATCGTCGGCGCCCAGATGCCTCCGGACGCCTGGCAGTGCTCCAGCATGATCTGAGATTTTCGGGTCAGCACATGCCCGATCTGTTCCCACTCAGTCAGGTTTTTGCTGTGGAACAGCGGTAGCCCCGGAAAAAACTCAAATGAACTGGTGACAAGATAATAGTCATCCCCATTCCTGCAGATACTTGGATCCGGGTAAAAGCCCGGTATAACTGGATTACTGTAACGCATGAAAATCCCCCCTTAAGTTCGTATCCAGACCATCATCTCGCCCGGGCCGCGATTTCCCCACCAGCAATAAGGAACTGCCCTGACTGTGACTTCTTTTTCAGCAGCGTCATAAGGCCGGTAAAGCTCCTCCCCCCAGCTGTCCTCGTTCAACCGGAATCCCCTGCCCGTTACTGCAGCAGTTTCCGGAGAAATTGGGCTCGTCCTTTCTTCCATGCAAAATGCGCTCTGCACATCCAGGCGGATCGCTGACAGATTCTTTCCGTTATCGATTTCCTCCAGACAGTATATAAGCGGTCCCCGCCGAATTGCCGCCTTTCCGGCGTCGTCTCTGACTCTTGGATCTGCCGCCATAAGTTCCACCTGCATAGACAGGATCAGGCGGATCCTCATCCCGGCCTTCAGCCCGCCGGAAATCCAGACATATCCCTTTTTCACCGGACTGGCAGATTCCTCTCCATCCAGAAACAGACTCCACTCTCTGCACCATCCGGGAATCCTTATGGCGATCCGGGCATTCTCAGAAGGGACTTCCTCCAGGGTTACTTCAATCTCTCCTGACCATGGATAGTTTTCCGAAATGTTCAGTCGGAAAAAGCCGTGTTTTGTTTTTACCGTTACCTGGCCGGATACAAAAAGATGTATGTAAAAGGTATCTTCCCTGCAGGAATAAAGATACTTTCCCAGAGAAGTAAAAAGTCTTGCCAGATTCGGCGGACAGCATGCACAGCCGAACCACTCCTGCCGCACCGGCTTTACATGAAAGCGCTCCGGATTTTTCTCGCTGGCTTCCGGCCACACCTCCTGGGGATTTACATAAAAGAAATGCTTTCCGTCCAGGGACATCGAACCAGGTATCACATTATACAAAACCCGTTCCATGACATCTCCGTAAACCCCGTCAGTATCCATCTGCAGCATGCGGCTGGCAAAAAATATCAGGCCTATGGATGCGCAGGTCTCCGCATATGCTGTGGCATTCGGAAGATCATAGGCAAAGGTAAACGCTTCCCCCGTATGTGTAGAGCCTATAGCTCCGGTAATATACATCTGGCGGCATACCACATCCTTCCACAGCGCCCGGCACGCCTGATACATAGCTGCGTCATCTGTTAACCGCGCCACATCCGCCATGGCACTGTACATATACATGGCCCTCACAGAATGGCCCACAGCACTCTCTTGTTCATATACACTCCTGTGAGACTGGTTATACAGCAGATCCGGTTCCCCCACGTACGTATTATCCTTGAATGTGCGACGGCCCCTGGATGTCTTCCATTCGTTTACAAAATAATTCGGGAGCCGGCCTCTCTCTTCCAGAAAATAGCGGCTCAGCGCAAGATATCTTTCACAGCCTGTGACCTCATAGAGTCTGACCAGGGCCAGTTCAATCTCCTGATGCCCGGGATATCCTCTGAGCTTCCCGGATTCCCTGCCGAAACACCGGTCAATGTAATCCGCGCATCTGATCATAACATCGAGCAGCCGTCTTTTCCCCGTAGCCTTGTAATAAGCCACAGCCGCCTCTGTCATATGGCCCATGCAGTACAGTTCATGACACTCATACAAATCTTCCCATCTTTTTTCCTGGCTGCCGATGATAAAATAAGTATCCAGATATCCGTCTTCCCTCTGGGCTTTTTCAATAATCTCAATTACACCGTCTGCTATATTTTCCAGCTCCGGATCAGGATGCGCCTCAAGGCAGCAGGCGGCGGCTTCCAGCCATTTTGCCAGATCGCTGTCCTGAAAAACCTCCCCGTAAAAATCTCCCTCGGCAAGTCCGGCAGCAATTTTGAAATTCAGGACCGCATGGCTGGGTTCCTTTCCTTTTATCCTGTCGTTAAGAATCTCCCACTGATATGGGAGTACCGTGTCGCGGACAAGATCACAGTATTTCCCAAGAAAGGAATTTCCTATCCTGACATTTTTAATTTCAACTGCGTCACATATCTGCAAATTTCCCATATTTCCTCCTAATAATCACTTATCCTGAGACAGCAGGCCTCAGGATAAGCAAACAGCATATCAGAAAATAAATTCAAGTTTTGTAAGATGATCTTTGGAAAACTGTAAAGTAAATTTTGTACTATTTTCAGCATACACTGTCCCGTCTACCAGAACTTTCCTGAAGCCGGCAGGGAACACAAAATCAATGCTCTGATCCTTCAGAGAGGAAATTTCCGCCACAGCACTGCCGGCAGGAATGTTCCACTTCATTTTCTCAATCTTTGCAAAGGTGTAGAGCCAGACGCCTTCCACACATCCCTCATTCAGATCCTCAGGCACAGAAGGAAGAAGCTTGATAAAGCCCTCGTCTGAATACACCAGCATTTCAAGGATTATCGCCGGCATCGCACCAAGGAGATCCGGGCAGAATACCCTGTAGGGATAATGTACAGTATTCAGCGTGCGGGTCACATATCCATGCTCCATCAGAGTGCGCAGATTGTGCATGGCGTCTTTATGGTCGTCCAGTCTTACTGCCGTAAAGTATCTGTGGATCACACCATGGGCAGAATCATCCTGATGGCCGCGTTTGCGGTTGGACAGGATAAACGGTTTCACCAGCTCCGGCGTTTTCTCCGGGGAAATGGCTCTCCCCGGCCAGACATCATAGTGATGAGACACATGTCTGTGGTCGTAATTCTCACCAGAATATTTGAAAGACCATTCTTTGACCGCCCCATCCTCATCCATCAGATAATCCGGAAGCTTCCCGCGCAGTTCTTTCCACTTTGGATAATCCGGCTCATCCAGTCCCAGAATGTCGCATGCTTCCATCAGATTATCCAGCACTTCCCGGCAGACCATCACATCCATCAGAGAATTGACATTCATCGCATAAACATCCTTCGGAAATGGTACATGGTAGTCATTCATGGACGGATCCTCCGGTGAATAGCTGGGATAAAACAGCACCTTTCCGTTTTCATCCTCGTCCGAGAGATAATCCTGATAGAACAGGGCAATCTCTTTCAGTCCTGGCACTATGCGGTCCCGCAGAAATTCCCTGTCTCCCGTCACCAGATAATGTCCCCAGAATTCATTGTAAATCCATCCCAGACAGGCCGTCCAGCAATAGTGAGGATATACGATTGAAAACTGGTAAAATTTTCCGGAATTATAGTCGCAGTGGATATTCCCCAATACCCCGCGGGCACCGTAAAACCGTTTTGCATTCAGGCGGAAATCGTCAAATTTATTCTCATAAAAGCGGAAATAGGTATCCATTACCTCGGGAAGACCAGTCATATTTCCGGCACATACCTGCAGGTTGGTATTAATATTGTGCTGAAACAGGGATGGCGGATCTTCTCCCGTATCCGCGATCATAAAGAATCTCCCCATATCATACAGCTTTTCCATGAGCATCGGGCTCAATTCTCCCTCACTGTGCTGCTCATTCAGAAGCTCTTCCGCCGCCTTTGCCCAGTCCCCCTTCAGATGGATTTCCGAGCGCTCCATCATAGGCTGTAAATGCGCCCGGTTGGCTTCGAGAAGCTGCTCATAGGAATCAGTGACTGACCTCACATCCTCCAGTACCCCTGCCGCCAGCGTATGCCTGTAGTTTTCCTCATACTTGACAGTGCGCGACAGAACCGTCATATAACTGGCATCTGAAATCCGGATATAACCGCCTTCTTTGCAGGAGGCCTGTCCGTCGGTCCGGATCACGGAACAGCAGCAGTAACCACGTTCACCAAACTGAGGATCATATGCCAGAGATACCGTACAGCTGTCCGGCATCGTCCGTATTTCCACATCACTGCCTTCAATCTTATACATGTCATTGTAAGTGACCAGGACAAACTGATCAAAATGATCCGGAAGATCGTAACCTCCGGGGGCAACGAAACGGAGATCCACATCAAACAGGCCCCCATTCAGCCTCCGCGCATCCTGGACTGCCACATCCTTCTCAAAAGACACAAAAGATCTGCGCAGAATGCCGCCCTCGTCGTCTTCGCAGCGTACAACAGCCTCTCCGGAGAGCATATCCAGATAACGTATGTAGTCATGAGGGTTCGTCCCCTCTTTAAAATTCATCAGGAGCTCGATCACCGAATGAAGTCTCGGGTGCAGCCTCGGAAATTCCACTCCGAAAGGACGGCTGTCAATCCATCTGTCGTAGCCGGCATCCTTGGTAGCCTTATCCATTACCCTGGCTGCTTCCTCAAATTTTCCGGCCCGCAGAAGCTTTCTGGCCTCTGGTATGGCCCAGGCTACATCCGGCGGCTCCGGCGTATCCTTCCATCGCATGTCCATAATACGTTCGCGGCGGTAAATAACTCTTTCCTGATAAGGTTCACCTATAATATCGATACGCTGCACACCATTTGCCGTTACCAGTACGTCCTCATCTGCCTTCGCCGGATACAGACTGTTTACACTCGTATGGGGAAGAAGAGAACGTCTCTTTTCAATATCCATGGGAGGATATTTTAAATCGAATTTTACTGCTTTCATACCGTAAGTATTCATACTAAGCCTCCTTATATTGTGATAAATGCAGCTCCTGAAATCTGTATTTCATTATACTTCTGCGTGAGAATACGGTAAATGGAATATACTGTACACAGAAGAATGAATATTTTGAACATTAGATCGTATTATCTTCCAACTGCAATTTGTAAACTGACGGGCTTACTCCATACTGCTGCTTAAACACCTTGCTGAAATAATACTGGTCGCTGAAGCCAAGTACCTCAGCTACATCCTTGACCTTCATATTGCGGTATTCTGTCAGCAGCTTTTTCGCCTCTTCAATCTTGATCTTGTTATAAAAACTGATGGGAGTATCTCCATAGTATATTTTGAATATCCGGCAGATATAGGACGGCGAGGTTTTAAAATAATCGGAAATATCCTGAAGAGAAAGATTCTGATAAACGTTCGTCCGCATATAATCCGTCAGCTTCTGCGCAAATTCAATGGGGACTCCCATTTTTTCTTCCTTCTCCCCGGTCAGCCATACGGAATACTCAAGAAGATTTTCTGCCAGATCCTCATATTGACTATTATCGTTCAGAATCTTATCCGCCAGGATTCCCGGTTCTTCCATGGAAGGACTGTTTCCTTCCATGGCGATAAACAACTCTTCTAAAAGAGCCATCAGATATTTGCGCAGAAGAGTCACTGTATAATGCCCTTCCTTCCACTGGGCAATTCTCTTTCGGATTTCCTTTCTGTAATCCTCCGCCGAATGATTTTTCAAGATCAGCTCTATTTTCTTTTTAAAAATATCCACTTCTTCTTTCTGACGGATATATGTCTCCCATACATCACTTCGGACCTCATCCTCAAAAACATGGCATTCGTCCAGCAGAACCCTGTTCCTCAGACGGCCGGACAAACCGGAATACTGTGCATAAAGCTGAGAAATGTCCGCCAGCTTTCCTGAGCAGATGAAATTGATCCGTGTGTAATTTTTCTTCAGGCTCTCCAGCAGGCAGATGTTCTTCTCAAATATCTCTTTGCAGGTTTCATTTTCCAGATCATAGATAATCACCTTCTCATTGTGCAGTTTCGTTCCGATCACCCAGAATTTTCCGGCTCCGCTCTCTTTCACGCCTGCATACAGAAGTTCCCTGGAAAGGGGAGCGGCGTACTGCTGCACCAGGCCTACACGCACGATCGTGATAAGATAACCTTTGGGAAATCTGAAATTGGATATCTCGATCTCTTCCTGAAGAACCTTCGACAGCATCAGTTCTTCCCTCTGCATCCGGATTTCGTCAATTTCTTTCAAAAGACGCGATAATATGCCATGGAACTGATCCATATCCACCGGCTTCATCACATAGTCGTCCACCTGAAGTACCAGCGCCTCGTGTGTAAAGGTGAAATCTGCATAACCGCTTATAATCACACATTTAACCTGAGGATAAAGCTTTTTCGCGCACTGAATCAATTCCAGGCCGTTAATCACAGGCATTTTAATATCAGTAAAGATAAGATCCGGCTGAAATTCCCTTAAGATATCCAAAGCTGTTTCGCCATCAAACGCCTCGCGGAATGTTACATCAAACCCTGACTGCCGTATCAGACGTTCAATGTCCCGCAAAATCAGTTTACTGTCTTCCGCTATCAGAATGTTATACATGCCACTCCCCCTTCCGGCGGCGCACAGTTTTTCATATTTTTCATGCGTCTGTTTTTCCCTCCAGGTAAATGGTTACTCCGGGTATGTCTTTATGATTCTCAACCCTGAACTGTATTCCCTTTTCATAACAGAAATTCAGCCGCATCAGTGAGTTGAGGATGCCAAGACCGGCCATCCCTGGTATATTTTCCTGTTTCTTCTCCACATTTATGCTCAGATTCTCCAACTCCATTTTCTCCCGAATTTCCGCGATTTTTTCCTCCGGAAAACTATTTCCGTTATCATATATTTCTATTTCCCAGAAATCTTTTCTGACTGCAGCCCTCACTTTGATGACATAAGGCGGTTTACGCCCGTCAAATCCGTGCTGTATGGCATTTTCTACGAACGGCAATATACTCAGTCTGGGAATCCGTATGGCTCTGGCATCATTCTCCGCCTCAATACTGTAATGGAGAAAATCCTCATAATACTGTTTCTGGAGAGATAAATAGCTCGAAATACACTGCATTTCCTCTCCCAGAGTGACCATATGCGTTTCTGAATTAACGGTATAGCGAAGCATATCCGAAAGCTGTTTACACATAGCGGACACATCGTCCGTCCTGCCTTCTCTCGCAGATATGCTGATAGAATACAGTACATTGTGAATAAAATGAGGGGATATCTGGGCCTGCAGGGCCGCTACCCGCGCCCGGGATTCCGCCTCGTTAGACGCAATTTCCCGCTGCATGGCAGATTTGAGATCCTCCAGGATTTTCTGGAAGGCATCTCTCAGATCCACAATCTCATTGTTATACGTACCGTCAAACTTCAGGCCGATGTTTTCGTATGTCACCTGCAGGACACTGTCGCGCAGCTCATGAAGAGGCTTTACCAGCATTCTGGAAAAAATCATGATCAGCAGCATGACGCCTGCCAATACACAGACTAAAAATACAAACGTGCTTTTCCGCAGAAGCCCCAGTGATGCATAGACGGTATCCATGGGATACTGCAGATAAACCGTCAGGCCTGAGTATTCCGATGTCACATAAAAGTTCATCTGACTGCCGTCCCTGAAAACACCAGTAGATTCCTCCGGTGTTTTAGCCCTGAGTTCAGCAATCAGCGAAGTATCCACAGAACCACACGGATAAATAACATTCTGATTTTCATCCATCAGTATTACATTTCCCATATGATTCACATCGCAGATTTCATTCAGCTTTTTGTAATCGGACTGAACCTCCACATAACCATATTTTTTCGCGCTCACATCAAAGATGGCGCGTATAAAAGACATTGTGGGAGCTTCCTGCTCCTGACCGTTTTTTGCATAGATTACCAGCTTTTTCTTCTCCAGCTTCGCGGCATTGTCATCTGCGAAAACTGCTTCCCGGAAATTGCTGCGGTCATGATTATATACATATCGAAAAAGGTCTGTTACACCATAAAGATAAACGTCCACATGAGGAAAAGAAGTCAGCGTAATCGCGTTGGAAATAATGTCAGCAATCTCCCTGTCACGTTCCAGAATGTCATAATCTGATTTCTGCAGAGCATCCCTTTGCACTTCCCGCATGATCTGAAACAGCTCCGGATCCGAGATCATTTTCTTTATAATATCGTCCAGTTTTTCAACATAGGTATCAATATTTTCAGAAATCTTAATGCAGAGCTGCTGATTGTTCTCCAGCGCCTGCTCCTGTATCTGCCTGAAAATACGAATATGAATAAATGCACTGAATGAGACGATCGCAAACAGGATAATAACGGAATATGCGACATACAGTTTTGTCTGGAACTTAAAATTCATAAGAAATCTCTCCCTCCCCGCCTTCTCTCTTCTGCGGCAGCAGCGTACCCACAGGCAGAACATCCTCTGTTCAGCTCTTTACCGCTCCCTCAGTCAGCCCGGTAATAAACTGTTTCTGCATAAATAAGAACAGGATAACCACCGGGAGAGCAGCCAGAACCAGATCTGCGAAAACGAGGTTCCAGTTGCTTCCGCCATACATTCCAAAAAACTGGTAAACGGAAAGCGGCAGGGTCCGCTTGACAGGATTATTTAAAAAGTAAAGCGGAATATTGATCTCGTTCCATATTCCTGTAAAAAGAAGAATCAGCACTGTGATATTGCAGGATTTCAGCAGCGGAAATATAATATAAAAGAAAGTTTTAAGGGTAGAAGCCCCTTCAATAAATGCAGATTCATCCAGCGTTCTCGGAATACCTTTGATAAAGCCTGTATATAAAAAACAGCTGAACGGGATATTAATAGCTGTATAAAGAATAATAACATTCGTATATCCGCCGTAAATATTCAGCTCAGTAAACAGGCGTATAGTAGGCATAATCTGCATAGGGATGATCGTTCCCAGAAAGAAAAAATAATACAGCAGTTTTGAGAGGCGCGTAACCCTTCTGGCAAGAACAAACGCCGCCAGGGAACTTACCAGAATCGTAATGCTTGTCGATACCGCAGTTATGAGAATACTGTTTTTAAATGCTGACAGTAATTTCCCGTCTTCAAAAACGATCTTATAATTTTCCACCAGCCATTTCTGCGGTAAGGACAGGTCAAAAGCCGTTACCTCGGTGGAGTTTTTAAACGAGCCAAGCAGCATGATCAAAAGCGGTACAATAATGATCAGCGTCAGCAGCAGCAATACAGCCTCCAGGCACAGCCGCATCCATTTCTTTTTCGTCCTGCTGCTCATTCTTCTACCTCCCTTTTCCTCATACTGATCAGAACGGGAACACAGATAATTGATACGAACACTGTCAATGTTACATTCAGGGCGGTGCCAAGTCCCCACTGGCCCCTCCCGAACTTTGAAAACACTTCCAGCGCAATCACCTGAGACGCATTGCCCGGTCCTCCGTTCGTAAGCGCATAAGGTTCACTGAACACCTTCAGTCCGCCAATCATACTTAAAAGCATATTGATATTAAAGGCAGGGGCCAGCATCGGAAAGGTGATGCTCCGAAAACGCTGAAACGCAGATGCCCCGTCAATCTTGGCCGCCTCGTAATAGGATTGGGAAATTCCCTGGAGGCCTGCCAGATAAACCACCATATGGTAGCCGGTCCACTGCCAGATAGAAACTCCCGCTATGGTAAACATGACAATCCGCCTGTCCACCAGCCAGCTCTGCCTGAGAGCGCCCAGACCGATCATGGTCAGGAAATCATTCAGAATCCCATTCGGATGAAGAATAGGTACAAATACAAGTCCTATAATAATGGTAGAGATCACGCAGGGCAAAAAGAAGATAACCCGAAAATAGCCCTGCAGCTTCAATTTTGTATTGACAGCCAGTGCCAGGAGCAGTCCGTTCAGGTTTTTCCCAATGACGACCGTTATGGCATAGACAAAGGTATTGCGTATCGCCAGTCTGAGTTCGCTGTTCTTAAATATGGATATATAATTCTGGATTCCCACAAAGCTAATACTCTCTTTTCCTATTGTCCAGTCTGTAAGAGAATAATAGATCCCATAAATACTGGGGGCTACAAAAAAGATTCCGAATATGCAAAGTGCGGGGAACACCAGCCAGTAGCTGTATAAATGTCCGCTTCGCCGCAATAGAGACACCCCTTTCGTTCATTTCAACAGATATGATAAGGCACCGGATACACCCGGGAGCATTCATTTTGAATATGTGTCCCGAACCATCCGGTGCCTTATTCTGCTCTGCTTTTAGAAGTTGTCAAAGCCCTTCGCCTGCATCAGTTCTTCAAAAGTGGTATCCCATGCAGAGAGCACTTCCGCAGGAGTCTTTGCGTCTGCAAACATATCCTGATAATACACCCAAAGATCATTCAGATCAACTTTCATGTATGCATTCATTTCCAATACAGTTTTGCCTGTTTTGTTGTATTCCTCATAGAGCCTTCCTTCAAACTCATCAAACTCCGGCTCCTTAGCACCGGTTACATTGGGAACAAAGGAAGCCGCTGCCTGTGCTCTGTCGCACTGCTCCGGTGTCGCCATAAAGTTCAGGAACAATTTGGCTTCTTCAATGTGCTTGGCATCGTTAGGGATAAAGAACTCTGCATCCAGCTGACTGATGGTCATATATTCTTCTTCCCCTTCGTATACCGGATATGGGAACATATCAAACTTTTTATCCGGATGCGCATTGAGAAGATCCCTTACTGTGGTATTGGAACCGACAGTCATGGCGTACTCTCCGCTCCCCATCGCTGTAGGGATACTATTATAATCGTCAGATAAGACTGTTTCCTGCATATATCCGTCCTTGAAAAGATTATATGCCTTCTCCAGACTCTCCTGGAATGCCGGAACCTCGTCCCAACCAATCTCATTATTATTCAGACGGTCCCAGAGATCCGGCTCGTTGGCTGCCACATAATAACCCCAAGTCGATGTCGTCCACATCTGGAAAGTCCACACATCCTTGAACGGACCATAAAAAGGAGTAATACCGTCCGCCTTAAGCGTCTCGCACACTGTGAGAAATTCATCATACGTCCTGGGGATTTCCAGACCTTTTTCCTCAAAAATATCCTTATTGTAAACAACGCCCATGCCGCCTGTCTTTACTTCAAAAGCAAATCCATAAATGTTTCCGTCAGGCGCTACAAGAATATCTTTATTGGCCAGATTGTCAACAAATGGTTCATCCGAGAGGTCCACACAATTCTTTACCACTTCCAGCTCGTTCTCTGCGGAAACCTTGTTGTAACAGATCAGATCCGACGGCTGACCGGATGCCAGTTTTGTCTGCAGGATCGATGTATTCTGTGCATCCGGATTCAGAACCAGCTCTACATTGATATAGGGATAGGCTTCCTCGAAAGCAGCAATATTTTCCTCGCTGAACGCATAGGGAATATTATTAACGATTTCCTGGCTGGCCTCAACAGTAAGCGTTACCTCTTCCTGTGCATCGGCACAAATAGTGAATGCAAACATCGAGGCAGTCATCATAAGTGCCGAGCAAACACTGATTATTCTTGTCCATTTTCTTTTCATTCCATTTCTCCTTTCAGATGTGAATAATGCGCAAATTTCTGTTACACTTGTACCCGCGGATTCAATTTATATGCATATATTGTACATCCGTATTATATTTTAGTAAATGGAATTAAATGAACGAAGACATTAAGAATTTTGAACCAATTATTTGTGTTTTGTCTGAATTTTACGCGCTTTTGATCCTGTCTGAAACGACTGTTTTTTATATTTTGTACACCGACAAATCACTGAACGATCAGCCTGCTTTTCCGAAACAGATTTAACACACAGATGAAGACTGTGAAAGACAGCTGCCGGCCGGGGATGAAAAAAGGGCTGCTCCATACCTGCCGCAGAATACTGCCGGTTCAGGCTGAAGCAGCCCTGCTGCGGTTATACAAAAGCCAAAAAACTATTGTCCGCACCTTCAAAAATAGAGAAATCCCTCCGGGCGTGGAAACCGCTCCGCGGTTCACAAACCATACCAAACAATCTCGTTTGCCCCAAGCTGCTGTGTGTAGCTGCTCCCGTCGCCCCGGTACACGGTCGTCTCCTGCGGTTCGTAGGTGTTGTTCACGACGCAGAATTTGTGATTTTCCGGATACGCGTGCACCTCCGCGTTCTCATTCGTGCTGAACCAGCGGTGCAGCTCGCCCTCCGCATGGCAGCTCCAGAGGATTGCCCGGTACAGCAGGCGGCTGTTCGGGAAGCTGTACGGCAGGCCGCTGATATAGACGCCGCGGCCGGCGCCGAACTCCCGCACCGCGAGCTGCACTTCCTTTTCGCGCTGCACAAGCACCGTCGTGCCCTCGAGCGCATACATGCTCTTCCTGCCCTCGCCGAAATCCACTTCGCCTCTCTGGTCTTCCAGGATAAAGTGGTCCGGGTGACAGTCCCAGTTATATTTGTCATACCCGAGCGTGAAGCCGGTCTCCTTCTCGACGCCGAGCACGTTCGCAAGCTGGATATAACGCCCCTGCGCCTGATGGCCGCTGGGTTCCCCGACGCCGATGAAACCGCCGCCGCGGTGCACAAATGCCTTTATCATGCCCGTGACCCGGGGATTCTCCCACCAGATGCCGCCCGTGTGGGCCGTATCCCCGTCCCCGATATTCAGGAGCACATCGATATCGTCCAGAATCTCCGGACGCTCCAGCAGATCCTCGAAGCTGATAAAAGACACGTCAAACGGCGCGCCGGACAGATACTCGATGACTCCGGCGTAAGAATAATTCTGCTTCTGGTAGAGCGCATGGTGCACCATGTGCGCGCCCCAGGCCCGCATCTTCCCCCAGCAGTTCAGCACCGCGACCCTTTTCGCGCAGTACGGCGTCGTCCCCCTGATATTCTCATAAAGCTGGCGGAATTCATTGCAGACCGACTCCACGTAATCCACGAAATCCGGGAACTGCACCGCCAGCTTCAGATAGCCGCCGTAGCCGATGCGGTCGATCGGGCTGCGCAGGATCGCGCGCCGGGCCGTCACCCAGTTCACCTTCGCTTCCTTCACCGGATCGCCTCCCTCATAGAACGTGTCCGGGAAAAAGTACGGCAGAAATCTGCCCTCGATATATCGGGCGCCCTTAATATCGCTCAGCAGCCGCAGCGTTGAGCCGTTGCCGACGCTCCCGACCACCGCATCCAGTCCGATTGTGGCAAATTCCTCCATGAACGGCTCTGTCCCGATCCAGTGATCACCGAGGAACATCATGGCCTCCCGCCCCTCTTCGTGCGTGATGTCCACCATCTCGCGGGCAAGCTTCGCAACCTCCCTGCGCTGGAACGCCTGGAAGTCCCGGTACTCCTTCGACGGAACACGGTACTGCCCGTTGTAATAGCCCTGATCGATAATGTACTCCGGGCGGAACCTGTAGCCGGCCTCGCGCTCGAACTGCTCCAGAATGTACGGGCTGACCGACGCCGAATATCCGTACCAGTCCACATACTTCTCACGCGCCTGCTCGTCAAAGATCAGCGTAAACTGGTGGAAAAAGGTCGTGAAGCGCAGCACGTCCACATACGAATGCTCGCGGATGAATCTGCGCAGCCGCTCCATTGTATATTTATGCGTCTTCGGCTGCCGCACGTCGAACGTGATCTGATGCTCAACATCCTTCCAGCCGTTTGTCACCGCGTTGTACATGTGCACCGGATCCCACATGATATAGGCCAGAAAACTGACGGTATAGTCGTGGAAGGGCTCCGCCTCGATGCACACCGTCTTAGCCTCCTCGCTGTAGCTCCAGCGGCCGCACGGTACGGCTTCGCCCGTCGTCCGGTCCATGACCTCCCACCAGCGCGTGATGTCGTCCCGGCAGTTCGGTGTCAGCATGTCCGCATACAGCCCGCGCATCAGCGGCACCTCCAGCGTTTCGCCCTCCGCCGTATAAAACGGCGTCATCACATACATCTGCTGAATCTCCTCCGGATGCGCCTTCGCCCACGCGTTGTCCTTGCGCGTCGTGTAATACGTCGCGTAAATCTTCGCGTCGACCCCTTTCAGCTCCGCCGGAAAATCCGTCCCGTCACAGTCGCGCACCGCGTCCGCGCCCCAGCGCTCCATCAGCTCCAGCGTCTCCGGAACCACATCAATATCGGTGGGTATCGTCACACGTCCTCTCTTCAGATCCATTGGCATCCTCCTGTTTTATTATCTCCTTCACATATGCATCAGATGAGCTGCCCGACAAATGAGCCTTCCATCTATTTTCCGTGCTGCGCACTTCCACAATCCTGTCCATCATCCGGATCTTCCTGACCAGCTGCCGGTCCGCCGGCAGCCAGTCCACGCTGTCCAGGGTCTCATGGGTCAGCCACCGCGCCGCCAGTGTCATTGCAACCTTTTCAGCCACTTCAATATCCAGGCTGTTCCGGCCCTCCACATTAACATTTGTACTGGATGTTTCCCTTTTCCTGTTGTCCGGGAAAATTCTCCAACGGTTGTTTCCTTCATCTCCCACGCAGTTTTTCACTTCAATAAACGCAAGTGCTTCTTCATTTGCAGAAATAAAATCTACGCCCCTGGATCCCGGAAGTGCATTGAACGATGTTCTGTAAAATTTCTCATTGTCAAATTTCACTACTCTGCTGTCATCCGGAAACTCAAATCTCATTCTGCTCTCTTCAAATACCATAAATTACCTCCTGCTCCCTTTCATACATTGCGTCAAATTCCTGCATGATCGCATTGTGCACCAGCTCTGAAGCAGTCTGTTTCATTTCATATTTTAATCTGCCCGATTCTTCATCGTGATAAAGTGACATAAACCTGATATCCAGTTTATCCGGATTTAATTCAGGATAAGCTGTCAGCATATTAAATTCCTGCTGTACAAAATAATCATGGGTCGTCACAAAAATCTGCACGCCCATTCTGGCAAGCGCTGCCATCGCCTGGACAATCGGGCGGATCATTTTCGGATTCATGTTTGTCTCCGGTTCATCCCAGAAGAGAACCGTATCCTTGTTTAAACTTCCCGACCGGATCATATAAATAATCATCGCAAGCTTCCGATAGCCATCTGAAACGAGGCCCATTTCAAATTCTCCCTCACCCTTCACCCTGAGGTAGAATTTTCTGTCTTTCTGAATAATCTGACCCTTCATAATTTTTTCAAAACTGCCCAACACCTCATTTTGTTCCTGTGTATTCGGTCCTTTAGAGAGCGGACGGTCCAGAAGCTTGCTCAGGTCGTAATACATTTCATCAAAATCAATATGATAATTCTCATAGAGCGCTGCAAAATGTTCCGTATTGGAAATCATTTCTTTTGTCGGAATATAAATTGTATCAAATTTCATGTTGAGAGGCAGCCCCTCTATTCCGACATCTGCGTGATTTTCCTGACGGTTTCCAAACCCTATGGAAATCTTCTGGTTCTTTTCCATAACAATGCTGAAATCGGTCCGGCTGCTTCCCCGGGTTCTGCTCACCAGCCTTCCGATTTTCTTTTCAGCCGGACGGAAAACTCCCTGCAGTTTTTCTACAAACAGTCTTTCTGCCGATTCTTTTGTGTCCATCATCTGATAACCTGTGCTGACAGGCTTCAGTATGGAATACATCACTTTTAGCAGAGTAGTTTTTCCCGTACTGTTTTCGCCGCAGATTACATTAATATTAGGCGACCAGTCAATCTCTGTCTCTTCAAACAGCATAAAATCTTTCAGGTTTAATCTGCAAATCTTCATCCTTATGCCTCCGCTTATTCAAAACAATTCCCGCTCTGATCATCTTTCAGATATCATTTTTCCATATCTTACTTGTTTTAAACATGCAGCGCTATGGAATAACAGAGCATTTTTTCGGCGTTGTTCAGGTGTATCACCCAAGCCTCTTCCCCCACTCCCGCAGCATCTTCCTTCTCTCCCGGTAGTCCGGCAGCACCTCTCCCACGATGCTCCAGAACCGCTCGGAGTGGTTCATCTCACGGCGGTGCGCCAGCTCATGTACGACCACGTAATCCAGCACTTCAGGGGGCATCAGAACGAGCTTCCAGTTGAAGTTCAGGTTGCCCCTGCTGCTGCAGCTGCCCCAGCGCGTCTTCTGCTCGCGGATCGTGATCCTGCCGTAGGAGACGCCCATCTGCGCCGCATAATACGCAGCACGCCGGGGGATACAGACCTTCGCGGCCTGTATCCCCTCCCTGCGTTCCTGTTCCGTGATCATTTTTTTATCCTTTTGAATCTCTTCCAGCTGCTCCCGCTTCTGCGTGATCCACAAGCGGTGGCGTTCCACAAATGCGTCAATGTCCTTCTGAGGCATCCTCCGCGGCGCGCGCACGACAAGCGTGCCGTCTGCCTTCAGCTGCAGAGAGATCGTCCTGCGCGCCGAGCGGATCAATGTATATTCGGTGTTCACTGTCCCAATCCCTTCCCGGATCTTCGGTTTTTACTTCCTGTCGTAATGCTTCGAGACTGCTTTCAGGTGCTCAATGACCGGCAGGTGCTGCGGACAGACACCCTCACACTGGCCGCATTCAATGCAGTCCCCGGCCCGGCCGAATTTGCCGGTTAAGGATTCGTAATTTCCGAAGTTTGCCGTCCAGCCCTTTTCCTCCAGGTGCTCGCGCATGTCCTCATTGTACAGCGAGAAATACTGCGGGATGGCAATATGCTGCGGGCAGCCCTCCGTGCAGTAGGAGCAGCCGGTGCAGGGAATCTCCACCTGCCCGTTGATGATGTCCGCGGCCCTGCGGCAGAGCGCCTTTTCCTCTTCCGTCAGCGGCCGGAAATCCTGCATGTAGCCGGTGTTGTCCTCGAGCTGCGCGACGCTGGACATCCCGGAGAGCACCATCATGACGTTGTCCAGAGAGGCGGCGAAGCGGATCGCCCAGCTCGGCACGGACATCTCCGGAGCATGATCTCTGAACAGCTTCTCTGCCTGCTCCGGCACCTTTGCCAGTGTCCCGCCCTTGACCGGCTCCATGACGACGACCGGCTTTCCGTGCTTCGTCGCCATCTCATAGCAGGCGCGCGACTGGATCCACTCGCTCTCCCAGTCCAGATAGTTGACCTGGAGCTGCACAAATTCTACCTCCGGATGCTTCGTAAGGATCTCATCGAGCAGCTCCGGCGTATCGTGGAAGGAGAAGCCGGCATGTTTCACGAGCCCCTGCGCCTTCTTGTCCTGCAGCCAGGAAAAGCAGTCAAATTTCTCATATTTTGGGAGCGATTCCGCCTCGATTCCGTGCAGGAGATAATAGTCAAAATATCCCGCACCGGTCTTCTCCAGCTGCGCGTTAAAAATCCTGTCCCGGTCTTCCAGAGATTCGACAAAACTGATGTGCAGCTTCGTCGCCAGCGTGAAGCTGTCCCTCGGATGGCGGTCCACCAGGGCGGTCTTCGCCACGTTCTCGCTCGCGAACGCGTGATACATCCATGCTGTGTCAAAATAGGTAAACCCTTTCGCGAGGAACAGATCTACCATCTTTTTTACCTGTTCCACATCCACATCAGCAGGATTCTCTTTGTCGTTGAGAGGCAGTCTCATCAGTCCAAAACCAAGCTTCTTCATTATCTACACAGCTCCTTTCTGTTTTGCCCCGGCAGCCGCTGCGGCCCTGTGAGCATACGGTCGGTTTAATGGGTAACTTATCACTATTTTATAAATCACAGGCTGAATTGTCAATATTTTGAAAGCCAGCCGCAAAAGCTGTCATCCGGATCCGTTCCTGTTCACTCCGCAATGTCAGTTAGTTGACAGCCGCAAAAGGGCGGGCGTCTCCGGAAAGGATCATCAGAGGTGTCCACCCGGAGATTTTCCTGCCCATGCGGCGTCAGGAATCTGTGATCGGAACAAACAAAAGGAACCGCCGCAGCTTTGGAGAACTTGCAGCAGTCCCTTTCTTTCTCTCAGGCAGGCGCCGGAAGGCGCCCCGGAAATTTAATATTCATCTTTCCACTCGTCGATATTCTCCGGCGTGAACCGGAACGGCTCCGCCATAATGATCTGGGAGGCCGTCTCATCGGATTCAAGCGGAACAAGCGTGTAGGGACTTCCCTCCAGGGATCCCGCTTCAAACGTATCGCCCACCGCTCCGGTGATCGTGCCGTCCGCCAGCGCGATGCAGGTGTACGCGGCAAGCCTGCCGAGATCGACCGGGTTCCACAGGTACATGTACGGACACGGATGCTGTGCGTCGTCGCCCATATACTCTGCCGTCTCAGACGGAAGGCCGAGCCCGGTCAGCCTCACGGACGAGCCCGCGTCGGCGAGTACCTTTGCCGCTGCCGTGAGACCCGCGGTGGTCGGCGCGCAGATCACCTTCAGGTCCGGGTAATCCGCAAGCAGCTTTTTCGTCTCCTCCGCGGACTTGTCTGAGAGATCGTCGCCATAGGCGATCGTCACAAGCTCGAGATCCGCATACTTTTCATCACTCTCCGCCACTGCCTTCATCGAGTCAATCCATGCATTCTGGTTCGTGGCCTCTTTTGTGGCCGAGAGGATCGCATACTGCCCGGACCCGCCCGTCAGGTCACAGACCGCGTCCATCAGCGTCTGCCCCACGAGATCCGCGCTCGTCTGATTGCAGAAGGTGAGCCGGCTGGCCGGATTGAGATCCGAGTCCAGCGTGCAGACCTTGATCCCGGCCTCCGCTACCTCCTTCAGGGGTTCCGTCAGCGTAGCCGCGTCATTGGCCGCGATCGCAATGGCGTCCACCTTCTGGGAGATCAGCGACTGAAGGATCGGAACCTGCGCCGCCGCGGTCGGAAACTCCGGATGGCTGACGACACACGTGCCTCCCTCCGCCTCGATCACTTCTTTGAAGCCCTCTGCCTCCCGCATGTTGTATGGGTTTCCGATCGACTTCGTCACGATGGCAAACGTCCTGCCCGCGGCAGAACCGCTTCCCGCCGCTTCCTCCGCACCTGCCGGGACGCTGCACGCCAGAAGCGCCGCTGCCATGATCCCGCCTATAAGTATCTGATATCGTTTCCTTTTCATACTGATGCCTCCTTCCGCTTCCGCACCTGCCGGCGCCCGCTGTCACACCCGCAGTCCCGGACAGTGCGCAAAATAGTCCTGTCGCTTTTCATACTATTATAAGGCAATCCTCTCCGCGCGCAATCCGGTTTCGGGTCCAAAAATAGTAAAATCCGGACATCGGAAAAGGCACATCCTTTCTCCCGGACTCCCCGCATTCCCCGCACTTTTTTCTGATTTACATATTTTGTCAGGCAAAATTATAAAAATATTGGTGATAAATAACAAAATCTGTTGTCAATACGCTTGAACCCGCGCTCTGAAAGAGCTACAATGAGTCTGCAGGATTTTATAATTTTTCCGGGATCGAGGTGTGCACAATGATCTGCTCTTCTGAATTTCAGCTGGACCGCAACAAGAGAGAAATTTTTCCGTCCTACTCGGAAGATTTCCCCTATGTCTGCATGGCAGCGAGCCTGAATTACTTTATCGGCCGCGGCTGGCACTGGCATCCCGCCTTTGAGATCGACTATGTACTGGACGGTTCGCTGGATCTGCGGACGCCCGACGGACGGATCACGCTCTCAAAGGGCGATGCAGTTTTTATCAATTCTAACGTCATGCATGACGCACATTCGGCCAGCCGGGACAAAAACTGTGAAATTTACGCCATTCTGTTCGGCGACCATTTTCTGTCCGGAATGTACGGCAGCATCTATGAGAAAAAATACATCTTTCCGGTCTCAAACTGCCGGGAGCTTTCCGCCTTCCGGATCCGGCCGGACTGTCCGGAGAACATCCATATGATCGAAACATTTCTGAAAACCGTGGAAATCACAGAGAAAGAAGGTTTTGGATATGAATTTGAAGTGCGCTCCGCGGTGAGCAGGCTGTGGTGCCTGCTCTTTGAGGCCACCGCACAGCTGCGCGAACACCGGGACACCAGGGGCAACGCCGACTCTGAGCGTCTCAAGGACATGCTCCAGTACATTCACGAGCATTATATGGACAAAATTGCCATCCGCCATATCGCCGGGGCCGCAAATATCAGCGACCGGGAGTGCTGCCGCTGCTTCCGGCGCTGCCTGAACACCTCGCCGGTCAGTTATCTCAACGACTACCGCGTCACCATGGCCGCCAAGCTCCTGCTGCACACCGCCGACAGCATCCAGAATATCTGCAGCGCCTGCGGGTTCAGCTCCAGCAGCTATTTCGGCAGACAGTTCCGGCACACGATGGGCTGCACGCCCAGAGAATACCGCGCACGCGGATAAACGCGCGGACATAAAAGAAAGACTTTCTGTCACATTTCCCCCGCAGCGCGGCGCGGCTTCCATCTCCCGCTCAGATAATGCGCCGTAAACAGGACGAACAGCAGCATATTGTGCGCGATCATGCAGCCCCAGGCAGAGATCAGCCCGTGCCCCAGCACCTGCGTGCAGACAAAGGTGCCTGCGATCCGCGCGCACCACATTCCGAGCACATTGTAGACGAATGGCGCCACCGTGTTCCCGAGGCCCTGCATAATGCCCTCGATCACGATCGGCACCCCGTAAAACGGCTCCGACACAGCCACCATCCGCAGGACAGCCGTGCCGAGTGCGATCACCTGTGCATCCCGCGAGAACAGATGCATCAGCTGCTGCGCAAACGCAAAGAGCAGTCCGCCGGAGCAGACCATCAGGCTGACCTCCAGCGGGAGGATCGTCCGCGTCAGGCTCTGCAGCTTCTGCTCGTCCCGTGCGCCCCAGGCGTTGCCCGCAAGCGTCGCCGCGGCGGTCTGCATCCCCCACCCGGGGATATAAAAGGCCGATTCCACCGTATTGGCGATCGTATGGGCCGCCGTCGCGGTTTCCCCGATCGAGTTGATCATAGAGGCGAAAACCACATACCCGAGGGATGTGGCAAATCTCTGCAGCATATTCGGAAACGCAATTCGCAGACACGGCCTGAGCACCACCGGATCCGGGCGGAATCCCTGCCCCCTGGGCGACACAGTCTCATGCTTCCACAGCCTGCGCGTGATCGCAATCCCTCCAAATGTGAACGCCGCCGCACTGGCCACGGCCGCCCCCTCGACGCCCCAGCCCATGCCGGGAACCGTCAGGGCAAGTCCGCCGATATGTACCGTCCGCGTCTCGTAGATCAGCGCAAAGTTCAGGACAACGTTGATCAGGTTCACGGCGATCCCGACCCGCATCGGCGTCTTCGTGTCCCCCGCCGCGCGCAGCACCGTTCCGAGGATGATGCTCGCCGTCCGGAACAGCATCGGCGCGTACAGGATCAGGAAATACCGCGAAGCCATCTTCTGAATGCCGGCGTCCACCCGCATCCAGACCGGGATCCGGCCGCTGAGTCCCACCGTGAGCACGGTAAAAAACAGCCCGACCACACAGACGGCCGTCACGGCCTGACCGGACACCTTGCGCGCCCGCTCTTTCTCCCCCGCCCCGATCGCCTGAGAGATGCAGGCGAGGAAGCCGACGCCGATCGCGGAGATCGTACTTCCGACCATCCAGCTCACCGTGCTCGTCGCGCCCACCGACGCGGTCGCCTGCGTACCGAGCGAGCCGACCATGGCGGTATCGATATACTGAACGGCTGTCTGCATGAGCTGCTCCAGCATCGTCGGCCAGGCAAGCGCAACGATCACCGGCAGCATTCCAAATTCCGTCTTCTTTTTCATCGCAGATCATGTCCCTCCCTGATCACGGAAAATGCAGCCGGGACACCTTCCCGGCCTTTTCCGGTCTCAGACATTGCGGCCGGATATCTTCCGGCCTTCTCCGGCCTCAGACATTGCGGCCGGATATCTTCCGGCCCTTTCCGGCCTCAGAATATTGCTGCCGGATATCTTCCGACCTTCTCCGGCCTCAGATATTGCTGCCGGATATTTTCCGGCCTTCTCCGGCTTCAGACATTGCTGCCGGATATCTTCCGGCCTTCTCCGGCCTCAGATATTGCGGCCGGATATCTTCCGGCCTTCTCCGGTCTCAGATTTCCTGTCCCGCGCTGTCTGCGGCGCGGCGCACGCCTGCCTTCTATCCGCAGTGCCCGGTCCGCCGCCGCGGCCCCAGGTTTCCCTCTTTATAGTGCTTCCGGCACAGCGCCGTGTAGCTGTCGTTTCCGCCCACCACGATCTGCTCCCCGTCGCGCACGATCCTGCCGTCCGCCGTAAAACGCGTGTTGCAGGAAGCGCCCTGGCCGCACCAGCAGACGGTTTTCAGCTCCTCGATGACATCCGCCCACGCCAGCAGCCACATGCTTCCCTCGAACAGCTCCATCCGGAAATCCGTGCGCAGGCCGTAGCAGATCACCGGAATCTCCAGCTCATCGACAATGTGCAGGAAAAACTCGATCTCCTGTTTTCTGCAGAACTGCGCCTCGTCGACGATGACACAGTCATATCTGCAGATCTCCTCATCACTCATCGCCAGCAGCTCTTCCACATAGATGCATTTTTCTTCCAGACCCATCCGGCTCCGCATCACGCCGACATCCCGCGTGTCGATCTTCGGCTTCACGAGCAGGGCCTGCTTGCCGCGCTCATAATAATTGTAGGCCGCCATCAGGGCATTCGCCGTCTTGGAGCTTCCCATCGCCCCATGCCTGAAATACAGTTTTGCCATGCTCCCTCTCCTTTGCTTTTTTGCGCCGCGCGCCTCAGTCCTCCATACAGCGTCCCCTGTTCCCGCGCCGTCCGGCCTCAGTCTTCCATATGGCGCTCTTCCGTTCCCGCACGGCATAGCCTCAGCCTTCCATTTGACACTCTTCTGTTCCCGCATTCTCCGGCCTCAGCCTTCCATTTGGCACTCTTTTGTTCCCGCGCCGCACGCCTCAGTCCTCCATGCGGCACTCTTCGCACGCCCGGTACGGATATCCGAGCGGAAGCGGCTTGCCGCAGTATGGGCAGCGCGCGATATAATCCGACTTGTCCCTGGACAGATAGCGCATAATATTGGACTCCGTCCGCTCGCGCTCGCGCTTCAGCCATTTTTCATCTATGATCTTTCCCATGCGCTGTGAAAACTGATAGTACAGATCAAGCTGCTTGTAATACGTCTCATACCGCAGGATCCCTGCCCAGCCCCTGCGGTCCAGCCTGGGCTTTGCAAGCGATACGTCCGCCGTATATGTCCGACAGTAGTCCAGCCACAGATCCACCACGCGCCGGTCCTTGATATCGATCGGGCACGTGATCATCCGGTAAAGCACACGCTTGTCCTCAAACCCGTCAATCTCGCCCTTCACCCGGTAAGCGCGCTCGTACAGGAACAGCGCCTCGTCCACATTTTCCTTCTCAAAGGGGACGGACGGCGCAACCGAGTGCCACACCTTCAGGATCTCATCCAGGGGCTCGTCCAGATCAAGCAGAACCTGCGGAAAACCGAGGTTCACCTTTTCAACCGGCGGCTCTTCCTCTTCATATTTCGAGCGGATGTATGCGAGCTCATCCTCGCCCATCGCAGTAATGTATCCCGGATCGTATATCCCGAAGCGGCCCGCGCGGCCCGCGATCTGCCTGATCTCGCCGGTCGTCAGCGGCCTCCGGTCCGTCCCGTCGAATTTGTCAGCCTGCAGGAAAATGATCCGCCGCACCGGGAGGTTCAGTCCCATTCCGATCGCGTCAGTGGACACGACAACCTTCGTTCTGCCGCTCGTGAAAAGCCGCATCTGCCGGCGCCGGATCTCCGGCGGCAGGCTTCCATAGATAATGCTCGCACTGATCCCGCACTCTTCCAGGCGCGCAGCCACGTCAAGCACAGACTTTTTGGAAAATGTGATCAGCGCATCCCCCTTGGACACATCGTCCGGAAATTCAAAGGGCCGGTCTTCAAAGACAAGGGTCGTTTTGCGCTCATAGCGGTTGACCTCATACGAATCGCCGCACAGCTCGATCAGATGCTTCAGCACCTCTTCCGCCGTCGGGCTTGCACAGATGTGGATCTCTTTCGCCTTCAGGCCGAGAATCGCCCTTGTCCACGAATGGCCGCGCTCCGGATCCGCCATCATCTGCGCCTCATCGATCACCGCGACCTCGTACAGCACATCCAGGTCCGCCATCTCGATCGTAGAAGCGGTGACACGGCTGTCCGGCTCCTCGATGCACTCCTGCCCGGTCAGCATCGTGCACGGCACTCCGAAATCCATCATGCGCTCGTAAACCTCCAGCGCAAGCAGGCGCAGCGGTCCCAGATATGCGCCGCGCTTCGCCGTCTTCAGCCTCTCCAGGGCCTGAAATGTCTTGCCGCTGTTCGTCGGGCCGATGTGCAGGATAAAATGCCGGCTCATCTCGAGCGCCTCCGGAAACTCCAGCTCCGGGCGTGTCGGAACCAGATCCAGGATCTTATTCTCCAGCAGATACTGCATATAGCGCGGATACAGCAAAAACAGCGGCCTGCTGCAGACCGCTCCCGGCATCTGCCGCCTCAGGTACACGAGGAATTCCTCGTCGAGGCCGTCTCTCTGCTGCGGCAGCAGAAACGCCGTGTCCAGCTGCACAAGCTTCGGCACCATCTCCTCGCGGACCATCGCCATCACCTTCTCCTGATGCCTGCGGACAGCAAAAAACGTGATATTCTTGATCTGTTTGTGGTAATCTTCAAGGACAGTACTGCTGACCCGCGACGGCCTTGCCGCCTTCAGGGACCGCAGAAGACGCGCGGCACGCCCTTCCAGATCCGGCAGGTTTCCCGGCCTTTTCTGTTTTTTTCTCGCCTGCGCCTCATACTGAGAAATATAAAACTGCACCAGTTTCTTCGTCTGTATCATAAGTTCTCCCTGTGTCTCCTTCTACCTGCCGTGCCCTGCGTCAGACTGCACGGCAGCATAATCAGTATACAACAAATTTTCGCTCCTGTTAATCCCTTTTCCTGTCTTCACCACCACGGATGTGCACAGAATACGCACGACACCGGGCTGGGCGCACACCTTCACGTGCGGCACCGGGTCAGGCACACACCTTCACGCGCAGCACCGGGCCGGATACTCTGCATATCTTATTGAAAATATTGAAAAATCTGCATTCCGATGATATACTCAACCATACCGGCAGATTTATACTCTGGCCGGGCAGTCCCGCATTCTGCGGTTCAAAATTCTGCAATTTAAGATTCAGGAGGATTTTTTCATGATTGTTCCAGTACTTCTGTTCATCCTCGGCCTGCTGTTCCTGATCAAGGGCGGCGACTGGTTTGTGGACGGCGCGACCGGGATCGCGCACCATTTTCATATACCGGAGCTGCTGATCGGAGCCACCGTCGTGTCGATCGGCACCACGCTTCCCGAGGTCATGGTCTCGGCCACCTCTGCGCTTTCCGGTCACGGCGAGATCGCATACGGCAACGCGATCGGCTCGGTCATCTGCAATACATCGCTGATCGCAGCGCTGACGATCGCCATCCGGCCCGGCCGGACAGAACGGCGGACACTGATCCCGCCTGTCATATTCTTCTTTATCGCGGCAGCATTTTATTCCCTGATTGCCTACACGAAAGGCTATTTCAGCCGCGGCACGGGCCTTGTTCTGCTTGCTCTTTTCGTCGTCTATATGGTCTTCACGGTGCTTCAGATGAAAAACGGGTCCTCCGCGCCGGCCTCAGATGGCGCTTCCGGCAGCGGGGCTGCGGAACCGGAAGCCTCCATGGCCAAAAATATCCTGCTCCTGATCGTCGGGGCAGTCCTGATCGCGTTCGGCGCCAACCTTCTCGTGGACAACGGCACACTGATCGCAGCCGCGCTCGGCGTCCCGGAATCTGTGATCGCGCTCACCTTTGTGGCGCTCGGCACCTCCCTGCCTGAGCTTGTGACGGCGATCACCTCTCTGGTAAAAGGGCACAGCGCGCTCTCGCTCGGCAACATCATCGGGGCCAACCTTTTTAACCTCGTACTCGTGAGCGGCGTCTCCATAACGCTCGCCCCCTTTGATATCCCGCGCAGTGCCGTCGTCGCCGGCCGGAACGCATCGCTCGTCGTGGACATCCCGGTCATGCTGCTCGTCATGCTGATCATGACAGTGCCAGCTCTCGTGCGCAACAGACTCGCCCGCGCGCAGGGCATACTGCTGCTGGCCATCTACGCGGCCTACTGCATCTTCCAGTTTACGCTGTAGCACCTTCCTTTTACGCTGCAGCGCTTTCCGGCTACGCTGCAGAACCTTCCGTTTACTCTGCGGCATCTTCCGGCTACGCTGCAGAACCTTCCGTTTACTCTGCGGCATCTTCCGTCTACGCTGCAGAACCTTCCGTCTACGCTGCAGCGCCTTCCTTTTACGCTTCGGCATCTTCCGAACGGCTCGCCCGGCACTCTGGACTTCGTCCGGGCGGCGCCGGACACGCGCCGTCGGATGGTTTCCGCAAAAACTGACTCCATGGCGCAAAACAGCCGGAACCACGCGAGACCCTTAAAGCGTCTGGTTCCGGCATTTTGTTTCATAAGCGCAGGCCGGTCTCCCGGCAGACCCGCGTATCTCAGGCAAAGCAACAGTCGTCACACGACCGCGTGCTTAAAGATTGTTCCCTTGTAGCGCTCGAGCGCCGTCAGCACGATCATTCCGAAGACGCCGCAGGAAATCACTTCCCCGATGCCCACAGTCAGCATCATGAACGGAATCGGAAGATTGACCCCATAACCAAAGCGCAGCACAAACGGTACGATCAGCGTATTTGACACGATCGGCGGAACCGGGGCCAGATAACGGCTTCTGTTCCGGAGAAGATATGTAAATACCGCGCCGAGCAGTGTTGCGATACTGCCAAGAGCGATGTCCAGCAGCACTCCGCTTCCCCCAAGGATATTTGCGATCAGGCATCCCGCAAACAGGCCCGGGACAGCCGCCGGCGTAAAATACGGCAGAACCGTCAGCGCCTCGGAAACCCTCACCTGCACTTCCCCAAAGCTGAAGGGCAGGAACAGGATCGTCAGCACCACATAAACAGCGGCAATCGCAGCCGCCTGGACAAGGAACAATACTTTTTTGTCTTTCATATTCAGTTTTCTCCTTTAGTTTTGTTTTACGTCAGGAAGGTCTCGAACTGACGTTGTTG
>CANRBX010000027.1 GCA_947628955.1 uncultured Lachnospiraceae bacterium
TTGTAATCGTCCATGTTGTCCACAGTACCCGCGATCTCCGGGGGATCATCTTCCTCTTGTCGGGAGATGTCCAGAAGCCCATCGTAGGTGGTGGGATATTCCTCGGTGGATTCGATTTTGAAGGTGTCTGCGCCGGTGGCGTCCACAATCATTTCCGCCACGATCTCGGTGTTTCCTTTTTCAATGACGCCCACTTCGTACTGCTCACCGGCAAGGGAGAAGTAGGCGACAAGGATGTTGCTGCCCGATGCGGTTTCACCTTCATCCGCTGATTGCTCCGGTTCGTTTTCCGAGGGTGAACTGGATTCGTCCGGTTCACTTTCTGGCTGTTTGCTTGTATCAGGCTGGCTGCTTTCGGGAGCCTCCGTCCCGGCAGATTCCGAATCCGTCGCCCCGCCGCTGCAAGCCGTAACGGTCAACAGAAGGCAGGCGCAAAGTAAAAATGATACTAATTTTTTCATGGTGCCCTCCTTAATCCATGTATTCCGATCCCATATTGACATCCCTGCGGTGTCCGTAAACGGTCAGTCCGGCAAGGGCATTTTCCAGCTCCGCAAATTCCTCATCGGTCAGCTTTATGTTACAGGCTCCGAGATTTTCAAGGATTCGTTCCTTATTTTTGGAGCCGGGGATCGGCACCACATGGGGATATTTATGGAGCATCCACGCAAGGGAAATCTGCGCGTTAGTCGCGTTCTTGCGTTTCGCCATGTCGGAAACCAGCTCGATAAACGGCTGATTGGCGGCGATGTTTTTCCTGATTTCACCGTATCCGTGGGAAAATCCCATGCAGCCCATTCCGATTTCCGAAACGGTCAGATTTCCGAGTTTTCTTTTGTCCATGAGATACCTCCACCCTGCTAAATTCTCGTATGTGTATTATACCGCTTGCGCGATTCCGTCTCCACACCATTTTTACAGCGAAAGAGGTTTACGCCACACTCTGTGCAGAAATGTGGCGTAACTACACACGTGTTGATTTTTATACACGGATGGTTTATAATAAAGACAAGTGCAATTTGAATAGCAGGAGGTATCGTTATGAACGACACGGGCAAAGAAGATTTGCGTGTGATCCGCACAAGGGAGGCCATCCGCAAGGCCTTTGAAGAAATGATCTGCGAGATGGATTATGAGCAGATTTCCATAAAGGAACTGACGGAGCGGGCAAGGATTAACCGTAAGACTTTCTATCTGCATTACAATTCTCTGGACGATCTTTTGCGGGAACTGCAAAACGAAATGGCGAAGAATTTCATCGAGCGCACCCGTGACCTTGAACGCCCCCGCGACATGGATAAAATCACTCGGGAATTCTTTCTGGTGAGCGAAGGCGCGGGACGTCTCCACGAACGGTTGATGTGCAGCGGCAGCTACCACTACATCAGCCGCCGGATCACAAACGAGATCATGTCGGAAACATGGGGCGCCGACGGCAAGGAGAAACATGTCGATCCGTATGTCCAGAATATTATTATGACTTTCGTTTCCCAAAGTACCATTGAAATCTATAAGCAGTGGGTGGCTGACGGAAAGAAGATCCCGCTCGATGAAATCATTGCGCTGACAACAAATCTGATCTGCAACGGTGTGAACGGTCTTGCTTCTAAATGAGGCAAGGCCGTTTTGATTAACAGTAATTGGACATCGTGATATGAGTTATTTACCCCCGCTATGGGAATTTAGAAACGTGCGCCGCCGGGCGCACGATAGAAAGAGCAAGGCGGTCATTTGTTTGCTATTGCGGCTGACAAGTCTATACAATAGGGATATGAAGGAGCTGTACATGGATTTGCGGCTAACCAGGAATTACTGGAACACTATATAAAGGTGTAGTGTGAGAAACCGAACCCTTATGTGAACGCACCGTCCTGCCATGTTAATCTTTCGGAACTATCAGGATAATCGAGAAAGGCGGGCTTCATCCTGCCGATGAAGCCCTCTCTTTTGAAATTTAACGGTCTCCCGCGTGCTTTCCGGCATCCAGATCCGCACGGATCTCAGCGATCTTCGCCGGAGTGAGCTTGTAGAACAGCATGGGCACAACCGCCAGCAGGCCGATAAAGGCCGGAAGCAGATTGACAATCATGTTGATGCCCTGCTGGGTTGCAGCGGTCTGCTCCGCATTCGGCACATAACCGACCGCGGACAGAAGCAGTACCCCGACGGAACCGCAGAATGCGGTCGCAAGTTTTGCGCCAAAACTCAGCATGGACGCGGCGACACCTTCCTGGCGGACGCCGAGCTTCCAGGCGCCGTATTCCAGAGAATCACCGACGAGGCCGAAGCTGATATTGGCCGCCGAGTTGGTGATGCCGCAGATCGCGGAGAGTACGAGCAGATACGCCAGGCCGCCGCGCGGATTGAGGAAAATCAGGAAGAAGCATATATTCATCACCATCTGAAGAATGATCAGAGTCGTTTTCTTGCTCAGCTTCGCTGTCAGGTACGGCAGGCAGAGCGTGCCGATCAGCTGGCAGACAGTCATGGTGGTAAATACAAGAGAGATCGCAGTATAATCACCGACCACATAAATGATGTAATAGGTCAGAAGGCCCATACGTCCGGTCACACAGATTGCTCCGAGCAGTGTGGAGATCACAACGCACATCAGCTGAGAATTTTTCAGGGCAATTTTCAGGCCCTGAAAGAAGCTGAGCTTCTGGTCATTCTCTGTATGGAGCACAGAGGTGTATTTTTCCTTGCAGATCGTCGCACAGATCCAGAAGGCCGGGACCATGACGACGGACAGGACGATCGTCGTCATAAAGTATCCGTGAGCATTCGGCGTGTCGCCCTTGCTGAACGCGAGGATCATCGGCATTGCGAACATGGACAGCAGGATACCGATCACAGAAGAGCCGATCCCCTTTGCCGTCGCGAGATTCATGCGGACCTGGGAATCGATCGCGCAGACATTCTGCAGCGCCTGATAAGCGATGTTCGCGGCTGTGTAGGCCATTCCGGCTCCCACATAGCACAGCAGGCACAGGATATTCTTTGCCATCCCCTCCACCGGGAATACAGTAAAGGTGAGAATGTTGAAAATCGCCAGCACCGGCGGAGCCATATACAGATACGGGCGGAATTTGCCCCATTTGGTGTTTGTGCGGTCCGCGATCGTTCCCATCATCGGGTCATTGACTGCATCCCATACACGTGCGATCAGCATGATCAGTGAGATCGCGGATGCGGTGAGACCAACGACGTCGGTGTAAAACAGTGTCAGGTAGTTGTTGATCATGTACCAGCTGATGTTGCTTCCGACTTCGCCCAGCGAATAGCCGATCGCCAGAATCGGACTTGTCTTTTCTTTTGTTGCCGTTTGCATTTCCCTGTCCTCCTGAAACATTAATATATTATATAAAATACTTATATATATATATATATAAATCAGATCGGAAGGGATCCGGGTTCGGATTTTGACCGGTTTGTCCTTCTGCCGTGCCCACCTGCATGTTCCGGAAACAGCGGTTTCAATTTCGAAACAGGCCCGGCGCCTGGCGGGAGGTAATTCTTTTATCCGCAGGAGCTGTCACCGTCCTGCGGCCCGGCATCTATGTAGCGGATCCGGTACAATTCTGCAAGAAGCACGAACATATACTCCAGTGCGAGAAAAAAAGTATAGTCATTTTCATCAAGGAACGACTCGTCCACATATCTGGCGTATCTGCTGTGGCTCGATCCGAAAAGCCATATCAGCGCATTGCGCCCCCGCGCTTTTTGAAGCACATCCGCGTAGTCATAGCATTCGGCCTTTTCTTCTGCGCAGAAGAACACAATACTGTTTTCATCCAGCTCTTCCACTGCGGTCAGAATATCGGACGGCAGGCAGGCGAACACCGATTTTTTCCCGCTCATAAACAGGTTCTGCTGCAGCGTATACATGCCCATGACAGCGCATGGGAGATAAAAATGGATCCTGTTTGCCCTGTGCAGCAGATCGGTCATCTGCAGCAGCGTTTCATCGCTGAAAAACCGGTCGGCCGCCGCAAGCGAATTCAGTGTTTTCTTCGCAGCGATCGTGCGGAGCTCCGGGATACTGTCGGTTCTTTCAATGGTAAAAAAACGGTTCAGATAATCGTACTGCCGGACAGCATGTTTCAGTGTATGCAGAAAATCGTCAAAGCTTTCGTAACCCAGTTTCTTTGCCATCCTCCAGAGGGTTGTTCGGGAAGATTTCGCATACTCCGCAATGTCGTGAACGTTGCTCTCCGGTATGTGCGGCAGGTTTTCCAGAATTCCCCCGGCCGCATGCCGGTAGGTGCTGTCCATGGAAGAACTATTGTAAAATTCCAGCAGGCTCTGAAGTACATTCATACGGATTTCTCCTTGTTCATTTATATTAAGTAAGTATACCATAATTATTATGGAAGCGGGATAGAATTTTTGTGCTTTTGACAGTTCCCGGAGCTTTTGTTTCTTTACAGTTGTCTATAATCATGATAATATTTTTAATAAAGTATCAGCATGGTAATGCAATGAAGTGCCATGCACAGGAAGGAGTGGGAAAATGAAAGAAAAAGCGAGGCGCATTCATCCCGGGATCCGGGGAGTTCTGCTCTTCATCCTCGCATTCATATGGGTGATGCCGGCATCGGCGGAAGAGACGGTCCCTGTCCAGGTCACGGCCACATACGGACAGACGGAGGCCCGGAAAATGCTTTCCATGATCAATGATTTCCGGACGGGCGGAAACGCCTGGTGCTGGGATCAAACAAATGAAAACAAAGTTCCGGTCACGAATCTGGAAGAGCTTCAATACGATTATGGACTGGAAAAGCTGGCCATGCAGAGAGCCATGGAGCTTGTGATAAAGTACAGCCACGAAAGGCCGAACGGAGGGCGGGGCATTGATCTTGTAGGAGGTACACGCGGCGAGAATATTGCCGCCGGGATGAACAGCACCTCCACAGCTTCTGAGGCATTCGACCTGTGGAAAGAAGAGGATAAGTATTATGCGGAGCAGGGGCACCGCCGGAACATGCTTAATCAGTATTTTACGCGGATCGGAATCGGCTATGCGCACTACGGAAGCTATCATTACTGGGTACAGCTCTTCGGCTCCGGGGATGCGGATACCAGCCAGACCCCGCCGGACGATTCCGAGACCGTGGCTGCTGTGGACATCCTGCCGGGTAAAATAACCGCCTGTTCTGTAAATCCGGATACCGTTTCTGCAGCATACGGGGCATCTGCAGACTTGTCCGGGATGCAGGCGCTGATCCGGATGGATGAGACATGGCCGAAATACACCATGGTTCCGGTGCAGACGACCTATTCCTGGAGCGTGGATCCCGGGAGCACCTCCGTAATCTCCCTCTCATCGGACGGGAAGACGGTGAACGGTCTGAGCGCCGGTTCCGGCACCCTCACAACGACCATCTTCGGGAAAACAGTCACCGCCACGGTTACGGTAACACCGCTGTCGCTGGCATCCGCTGCCGTCACAGTCGGCAGTGTCCCGACATATGCCGGCAGCGCCGTTACCCCATCCGTGACCGTCTCGCTCGGCGGAAAAACCCTTGCAGCGGGAACAGACTATACAGCCGCATACTCGAACAATACAAAGCCGGGGACGGCGAAAGTTACCGTTACCGGAAAAGGAAATTATACCGGTACGGTATCCGCATCATTTACAATCGTCTGCGTGCACAGCTACCAGACACAGACAACCAAAGAGCCGACCTGCAGTGCGGACGGGCTGAATACGCTTACCTGCAGCATCTGCGGCGACAGCAAAACGGAAACCGTGCCAAAAACAGGCATACATGAGTACGGCGCCCCAGTGTTCTCCTGGTCGTCCGACTACAAGACCGCGTCCGCTTCCTTTACCTGCGCTTCCGGAGGGGAGAAAATGGAAGTGAACGCGACCGTGACCACGGAGACAACCAGCACGGAAATCATATACACCGCGAAGGCTTCTCTGGACGGCAAAGACTATACAGACACAAAGAAAGTGGCTGTTGAGACGGAAGCCCCCGCTGACCCCGGAACAACAGGAGATCCCGGCGGCAGCACAGGAGATTCCGGCGGTGCTTCAGGGGATTCAGGCGGTGTCACGGGTGGTTCCGGCACAACCGCAGGGGATTCAGGCGGTGTCACGGGTGGTTCCGGCACAACCGCAGGAAATCCAGGTGAAACTGCAGGGGATTCAGGCGGCGCTGCAGAAAATCCAGGTGAAACCGCAGGGGATCCCACTTCCGGCGGCTCCGGTGAAAATCCAGGCGGCAGCACGGAGGGTTCCGCTGACACCGCTCCCGGCGGGATTGCCGAGGGCACAGTATTCACGGCAAACGGATTCAACTGCAAAATATCGAGTACGACAGGCGTCACGATCCAGGCCCCGGCCTCCCGGAATAAGACCTCTGTCTCCATACCGGCGACCATGAAGGTCGGAAGCACCACGCTGAAGGTCACAGCGGTCGCAGACGGAGCTTTCCGGAATATGACCTCGCTCAGAAATGTGAGCATCGGGAAAAATGTCACGTCGATCGGGAAAAATGCTTTTTACGGCTGCACCCGCCTGACAAAGGTGACTGGCTGCTCCGGCATCAAGTCCATCGGCAGCAAGGCCTTTTATAAGTGCAAAAAGCTGACCACCATCGGCTCTGTGTCCGGCAGAGTGACATTGAACAAGGCGGTCTCCATAGGAAGCTATGCCTTTGCAGGCTGCAGCGGAGTCAAAAAGGTAAGCATCGCTTCAAAATCGCTGACCGGAATCGACGCGTCCGCGTTCCAGAGCTGCTCCGCGATGACATCATTCTCAGCATCCTCCGCAAAGCTGACTGCGATCGGAAAGAAGGCCTTCTACGGCTGCAAAAAGCTCTCTTCGGTCACACTGAAGACAAAGAAGCTGACAAAGAAAGGGATCGGCGCAAACGCGTTCGGGAAGATCAGATCAACCTGCACATTTAAGGTTCCGTCTTCCAAAGTGAAATCCTACAAATCCCTGTTCCGCTCGAGCGGCGCAGGAAGCAGGATCAAAGTAAAATAGGGAAGGTGTTGCTGTATCTTTTGCGGCAGCCCCACATACGGCCTGATGATGCTGCCGGGGACAAAATACCTTTGACCCCGGCAGTATTATATGTTAGAATCATCTCACAAAATCTGTTTATTTCTTTTTGTTTTCAGCAAAGTGGGAGGTACGTATGAAAATTTACAGAGCAAAAGATTACAACGACATGAGCCGCAAGGCCGCAAATATCATCTCTGCACAGATCATCATGAAGCCAAACTGTGTGCTCGGCCTGGCCACAGGCTCCACGCCGATCGGCGCCTATAAGCAGCTCGTCGAGTGGTACCGCAAGGGCGACCTGGACTTTTCCGAGGTGACTACGGTAAATCTGGACGAATACAAGGGGCTGACCCCCGACAATGAACAGAGCTACTACTATTTTATGAATGAAAACCTGTTCAGCAAGGTCAACATTGACAAGAACCGGACCTATCTTCCGGACGGCATGGAGGAAAACAGCGAAGTCGCATGCCAGAGGTACAATGAGATCATCCATTCTCTCGGAGGGATCGATCTGCAGCTGCTGGGTCTCGGCCACAACGGCCACATCGGATTCAACGAACCCGGCATCGCATTCGAGAAGGAGACGCACTGCGTATCCCTCTCGTCCCGGACGATCAAGGCAAACATGCGCTTTTTCCTCTCCGAGGAGCATGTCCCGCGCCAGGCCTACACGATGGGGATCAAGACGATCATGTCCGCCCACAAGATCCTGGTCGTCGTCTCCGGCGAGGACAAAGCCGATATCGTGCGGCAGGCCTTCTTCGGACCGGTGACGCCGCCGATCCCGGCCTCGATCCTGCAGCTTCACAACGACGTCACGATCGTCGCGGACGAGGCGGCCCTGTCCAAATGCACGGATGTGGAGTTCTGAGCGGCTCCGTCCGAATGTACGGACGCGGAGTTCCGGCGACCCTGTCATGCATGGATCTGAAATTTGATTTTCCGGCCGCAGGGCAGATGAATAGAACCGGGCATAAACGTCCGGTTCGGTACAGATCCGTCAGGGCCGGCCAGAAGTGTCCGGTTTGGTACAGATGATTCAGAATATAAAATATGGGTGCTGGCGCGAAACGCCCGTCAATACTTATTTTTCCTGCGTCTGCAGCATCAGCCGAGCGCCACGTCCAGCACCATCATCACCATGAATCCGGCTGCGAAGCCGATCGTTCCCAGATTGCTGTGATGTCCCTGCGACGTCTCCGGGATCAGCTCCTCAACGACTACATACAGCATGGCCCCGGCTGCAAATGCCAGCAGATACGGCAGAAGCGGCATAATAAAACGCGAGAGCAGGATCGTCGCCGCTCCGGCGGCCGGTTCAACCACGCCGGAGGCCACGCCCATGGCGAACGCCCGCCTGCGCGTCATGTTTTCCTCGCTCACAAGGGGCAGGCTGATGATCGCCCCCTCCGGGAAATTCTGGATCGCAATTCCGAGAGACAGGGCGAACGCGCCGGCCAGCGTGATCCCCGCCTGATCTGCAAGCATACCGGAGAAGATGACGCCTACCGCCATGCCCTCCGGAATATTGTGAAGGGTCACGGCCAGCAGAAGCATCGTCGTTTTTTTCAGTCCGACATGCGGTCCTTCGGCCTCGGTACACCCCATATGCAGGTGCGGAACGAGTTTATCCATTGCAAGTAAAAAAACGAAGCCCAGGGCCAGGCCGGCCGCCGCCGGCAGAAACGCCAGGCGCCCCATTCCCTCCGACATATCCATCGCCGGAATCAGGAGCGACCACACGGAGGCCGCCACCATAACACCGGACGCAAAGCCCAGAAGCGCTTTCTGCACTTTTGTATTCAGTTCTCCTCTCAGAAAAAATACACAGGCTGCACCCGCCGACGTGCCGGCAAACGGAAGCAGCAGCCCCGCCAAGATCTCTTTCATTTCAAAACTCTCCCTGTAATCGCATTCCTTCCCGCCGCATAGCCCTGCCCTTCACGGATAGTATATCCTTTCCGTATCCTGCATGTGCAAGTCCGGCAGATTTTTCCTGTTTCTCAGTGCCGGATGATCACATCCTCCAGTCTCCGCTTCGGCACATAATGCACATCATTCTCATCGCGGTAGTAGGCGACCGGCTCTCCCTCCTGCACCTCCGTGAGGACAACCTTCTCCGCCGGCTTTCCGACCGCCACGATCAGAAGCGGGGCCAGATTTTCGGCCAGGCCAAGCTCCTTTTTCACGGAATCTGCCCTGAAATTGCCGATCATGCAGCCTCCGAGCCCCATCTCCACGGCCGCCAGCAGCATCGTCTGCGCTGCGATCCCGACATCCTTCTGGAAGCGCGCGAGCGATTCCTGGATGTCCGTGTCCTGGCAGATCACGATAAACGCAGTCGGCCGCATCCCCTCATGCGGGAGCGTCATATCCGGAAGAGCGCGCGCCCATGCGGTCAGCTCCTGGATCCGGTCCACCTCTTCCTTCTCCCACGCCAGATAATATTTCAGCGGCTGCATATTTACGCTCGACGCGGTAAGCCTCGCGCAGTCTGCCAGCTCGCGCAGCTCCGCCTCCGTCACGCGGCGGCTCTCATCATAGCCGCGGTAACTCCTGTTTTTTCTAACCAGATCTTTGATCATATGTCCGTCTCCTTTTTAATCAGAAGTATATCTTATCTGCCGGACAATATCAATCATTTCAGACGGATATTTGAATTTTTTCACCCCGATCCGTTTCCCGCGCGCCGCACTCCGCCAGCGCCTCCCGCATCAGGCAGGAATCTGTCGGGTACTCGCGCAGTCCGCTGCCGATCCTCTGGTACTTTTCACTCCCGCGCCCGAGCAGGAGGATCAGGCTCTTCCCCTCCTCCCGCCCTGCGTATGCGGCCATCTCTCGGACTGCGTCGGCGCGCTCCGAAATACAGGTACACATGCAGCCCGCCATCTCCACATAGGCGCACACCTCCGCCGCGATCTCGTCCCCGCACTCCGTTCCCGGATCATCCGATGTCACACAGACAAAATCCGAGAACAGCCCGGCAATGATCCCGAGCTCGCGCCTGCGGTTCAGCGCCTTGCCGCCCGGGCAGCCGAAGATCGTGATGATCCGCCTGTACTGGCTGTATTCCTGGTAGACCGCGTCGAACAGCTTTTCAAAGCTCAGCCGGTTGTGCGCAAAATCAACTATACCGCAGATCCTTCCGTCGCTGCTGAAAAAGGTCTCCATGCGTCCCGGAACCATGGTCTCCCGCAGGGCCTTCTGCATGCAGGATACCGGCACTCCGTAGACACTGGCGGCCGCGATCGCGGCCACCGCGTTCTCTATATTAAAGCTCCCCCTCATCGCGAGCGAAAAACGCTCGCTGAATGCTTCGCAGCTCACCCGGAACGTGATATGCTCCCCTTCCGTGCATACGTCGCTGTACCGGATGTCCGCGCGCGGATGGCGTCCGAATGTGACGATCCTTTCCGCCTTTCTGGCAGCGCTCAGGATCTGCTGCACATGATCCGCATCCAGATTGACGCAGGCCGTGCGCACCTGCCGGAACATGGACAGCTTCGCGCTGAAATAATCCTCAAAATCCCGGTGCTCCTGCGGGCTGATGTGGTCCTCTGAGATGTTCAGAAAAATCCCGACGTCAAACCGGAGCTCCCGGACGCGCTTATATTTCAGCGCCTGGCTGGAGACCTCCATCGTCATGTAGCGCAGCCCGGACTGTCTGGCGTTCGCCAGCAGTTCGTGGAGCACCGGCGACTCCGGCGTCGTCATCACCGCGTCCTGCCGCCGCTTCCCGTCGTAATTGCTGACGGTGGAAATCAGCCCGGTCTCCGGCATCCCCTGTCCGCGCTCCCATGCATCCAGCATCGCCTTCAGATACCAGGCGGTCGTCGTCTTGCCCTTCGTCCCCGTGATCCCCGTCAGCGCAGGCCTGCCCGGCACATACCCAAAAAACAGTGCGGAAGCGGCCGCCATCGCTTTCCGCACGTCCTTCACCAACAGGCACGGTAGATTCTGACGGGCTGCGATCCTCCGCTCACTGATATATGCAATACTCCCCCTGTCAGCCGCCTGCTGCAGATACTCCTCACGAAACGCGTTTCCCTTGCAGATAAATACGGTTCCCGGCACGGCCGCCCGCGAATCGCAGGTCAGCCAGCGCACCGGCTGTCTTTTCTCCGCACTTTCCGCACTTTCCGCATTTTTCGCACTTTCCGCATTTTTCGCGCTTTCCGCATTTTCCGCCCCTGCCGGCCCGCACAGCAGTCCGCGCTGCCGCAGAGCCGTCTCCAGATCTCCGATCGTAATCATAATTCCCTCACTCTTCCCCCAGATATTCTTCCAGCGTAATGCCCCTGCTCATGATCTCCTGCGCGGCTTCCACGCCGACGTACCGGAAATGCCACGATTCATAGTCCACCTGCGTGATCTCTTCCTTGCCGCGCGGGTAGCGCAGGATAAATCCATACCGGCTGCAGTTTTCGCGGAGCCACTGGTTCTCGGCAGTGGTCTCCTGCTGCGCGTCCAGCATCTGATAGCCGAGCGAGACAATATCTGCCGCCAGGCCGGTCTCATGCTCGCTGTGTCCCGGCGGCATCGTCTCCCGCGTCTCCTTTTCATATGCCTGCTGCCAGGTCAGCCCCTCACTCTCCATCGACGCCTCGATATCTTCATCGAGCAGCTTCTGCTGGTACTCTGTATCCCGGTAGCCGGAGGCCACTACAAACTGCAGCCCCTCGTCCGACCCGTCCGTCAGCATTTCCTTCAGCGCGCCGTACATTTCCTCCGCCACCGCGCAGGATCGGTTGTTCAGCCAGTGCAGCTGCGGTGAATATCCCTCCGGAAGCGCATGGTCCTTATTGACCAGCATCAGAAGATCTGTCTTCTGTCCTTCTCTCCCCTGTCCCTCTGTCCCCGGGATCCGGCCTTCCCCGCTCTCCCGGATCTTAAACTGCCTTCCGCCTGTCTCGCCGGCCTCCCTGTACCGCACGGCGCCCACCGCCAGCACACACGCCAGGGCCGCGGCCGCGCCGAGGCAGATACGTCTGCGCCGCAGCGCGCGCTTCTGTCTCCCGGCGCTCTCCCTCAGCCGTTCGCGGTTTCCCGCGAGCTCCTGCTGCCTCCTTTGTTTTTTCTCCCCGTCCAGCTGGGCCCTGTTTGTCGACCTGGATTCTGCATATTCATATGTATACATTAAAAAAATCCCCTCCGAAGCTGTATTTCCCGGGAACGGCCGCGCGCCATCAGGCCCCGCCGTTCCCCTCACACCTGCGAAGAGGATAAAACTCACATGTATCAGATTTTTCTCAAAATTGTATCAAAGTTGTATCATTCAGAATTTTCCATAAAAATTTCTTCGGCGTCAGCTTCAGACACCTCTCCTGTCCCTGTTTTCCCATACCCGCCAGCGGCCGCCGCGATCCCGTCATCTGCGTCAAACGGCTCCTGATAGGCCTCCGCCGCCGGCCACGCCGGATACCCGATCTCACTGCGCATCTCGTAATCCCCGCAGGCATACATGATCCCGAGGCCGTACCATCCTATCGTCCAGTCACTGTCCTCTTCCAGCACAGTTTCACCGCATCCGTAAGACTCGGCAATGCTTCTGACAAAGTCCTGCCATTTCCACGTGCCGTACATGACTGCGAATCCGAAGGCATAAGTTTCTATATATTCATAATTGTACATCACCGCCGGGCGGCGCCAGGCATGGCCGGTAAAGCGTTCAAACTGAAGCTGTGCATCCAGCGACAGGCCAAGATCTCCCGCGAGATCCGGCTTCGCCCCCTGCGCTCCGCAGACCGAGGCAAAATCACACTTTGAGGGATCCTCCGGAGTCACGCGCTCTGTACACTCCTGCCCTATCCCCCACACGGTCTCTTCCTCCAGCATATCCAGAGCTTTCTCCGGATCAATGCCCTTCTCTTCCAGGATCTCCTTCTCATATTCCGCCATCGTGCCAAAGGAATCAAATCCCATGGCAGATGCCGCCGCATCCAGCATGCCCGGCCCGCATACAGCCGCGTAATAGATCAGGTCCACGTTTACATCCGCCACAATCGTGGCCGAGCAGCCGTCCACCTCATAGAAATGCAGCAGACAGACCGGGAGCGCCGTATTATCCAGGTAAACGGAGACCGGCTCAAACAGGAAGAGCGCCTCCTGCGAGATGCACGACAGGCATCTCTCCGGAAACAGCCCGGCATCGCACCATTTTCCCATGATATCGCGGCACCTCTCCAGCATCTTCTCAGAGCTCACATCAGAAATTTCAACACCCCGATTATAAAAAGCCGTGTCCCACTGGAAAATCCCCGACTGCTCCTCCAGTATCTGCAGACGCCCGGCGCTGTCCAGAGAGGCCGTATCCAGAAATGTGATGCTGTCCCTGTGCGAGAGCACGGGACGCCCCTCCAGCCTGGCGTCCTGCCAGTCGGCATACAGGCCGGGAAGGAACCAGGCCGCCGCCACAGAGACCGCAAGCACCGCGATCCCCACCGTATATTTCAGGGCTGTCTTCCAGCCTCCGCGTCCCGGCATCCGGTTTCCTCCCTTCGTTTTCCGGGATCCTGCTGCCCGCAGGCCATCCCCGGTGTCATTTCATGCCGCCCGCGCTTTGCAGGCACTGCTCTGCCTCACTGCGTCTTTGCCCCGGCGCGTTTTCTTCCCGCCGCGAGCGCGGGCACTGCCCTGCCTCACTGCGTCTTTGCCCCGGCGCGTTTTCTTCCCGCCGCGGGCGCGGGCACTGCCCTGCCTCACTGCGTCTTTGCCCCGGCGCGTTTTCTTCCCGCCGCGGGCGCGGGCACTGCTCTGCCTCACTGCGTCTTTGCCCCGGCGCGCCCCTTCCTGCCGCCCGCCCGGCCGGCAGTCCTGCTTCTTCTGCGCCCGCGTCCTTCAGGCTCCGGCGCCGAAAACAGCACCGTGACCTTCAGCCCGGCCCCCGGCTCGCTCTCCATCTGCCATCCTGCGTGATGCAGCTCCACGATCTTCTGGCAGAGCGCCAGCCCAAGGCCCGCGCCGCCCTCCTTGCGCGCACGGGACTTGTCTACCATATAAAATGCCTCCGTGATCCTCGAGAGTTCCTCCGGCGGGATCCCCCTGCCCTCGTCCTCCACCGCGATCGAATAACCCTCCGGGAGCAGAAGCCCGCTGACGCGGATCCGGCTGCCCGGCTCAGAGGCCTTCCTCGCATTGTCGATCAGGTTTGTGAACAGCGAGATCAGCAGGTCGCGGTCCCCGTAGATCCAGCCCTCCTGCGCGTCCGTCTGGAGGCGGATCTGCTTCTCCGTCAGCGACGGGAGCACGGTCCGCTCCACCTCGCGCAGCAGCTCCTTCGGGCGGATCTCGCGGAACAGGATATCCTGCCGGTCCGCAAGCGTCAGCTCCAGAAGCTTGTGCGAGAGAGACTGCAGGCGCTTTCCCTGCCGGAATATGTAGTCCGCGCACATGTCCGTCTCCTCCTGCGAGAGCTCCATCTGGCGGATCGTATCCGCGTAGCCGATGATCGAGGTCAGGGGCGTCTTCAGCTCGTGCGCAAAGGCGGCCGTAAATTCCTCCTGCCTGCGCACCTCGTTCTGCAGCTGCTCCATCTGCGTGTTCATCGTGTTCGCCATCCAGTTAAAATCATCCGCCAGACGCCCGATCTCGTCGGCGCTGCGGATCTTCACGCGCGTGTCATAGCGCCCCATCGCGAATCTCCTTGTCGCCCGGGAGAGCTTCTGCATATTGCGCATCACCAGAAACAGCACCAGCAGGATCAGGCCGCCCACCAGCACCGACAAAAGCAAAACCCCGGTCTGGTATCTGGAATACATGCCCGACCGGTTCTCAAAAATGTCCGTGATGTTCTTTGTCGTCTCGATCAGGACGCCGGAGCTGCTCTTTGCGAGCACAACGATAAATGTCTCGTCCCCCTGGCGCACGATCTCATACCCGGCATTCTTCTCCTCGTCCAGCTCGCCCGCGATCGAGCTCTCCACGCGCAGCCCATTGTCCTGGTACAGCGTCTCGCCGTCCTCGCTGCAGATCCTGACGTTCCCGCTCGTCTCGTCGCGCCTCTGGCTGAAGCTCTCGGCGATCTGCTTCACAGACGCCTGCTCCTTCTGCTCCTCTGAAAGGCTGTGCAGCGTCAGCTCGTAGGAATTCTGGAACATCTGGTTTTCCAGCATGCAGCGCTCCACCTCACGGTCCAGGCTGCTGCTGAAGCTGTCCTGGATCATCCACAGGCCGAAGGCGGTCAGAACCAGGATAAAAACCGGTGTAGTGATAAAAAATATTTTCCAGGAAAGTCTCATCATATCCTCCGCCGGGAGCGGCAGGCCCGTCCGGCCGCCTGTCTGCACAGACATTCTCCCGCGTCAGGGGCAGCGCCCCCGGTGCAGCGGCTGATCCGGTTATCTGCCGAACGCTATACTACCCGCTTACCAGGCGGTACCCCACCTTGTAGATCGCCACAATGTGCTCCTCCAGGCCAAGCTTTTTCTTCAGCCGCTGCACATGCAGGTCGACCGTCCGGCCCGTGCCGCTGTACTCGCCGCCCCAGACGTTCTCGTAGATCGTCTCGCGGTAGAGAGCGCGGTTTTTGTTGCGCAGGAACAGCAAAAGCAGCTCGTACTCCTTCGTCGTCAGGTCGACGACCCGGCCGCCCTGCAGCACAGTCCTGGAATCCGTGTCGATCTCGATATCCAGGAAATGCAGCCTGCTCTCCGTCTTTTTGTACCGGCGCAGCACCGTCTCCACACGCGCCAGGAGCTCCGCGATCTCAAACGGCTTCGCGATATAGTCCTCGGCCCCGAGCTTCAGCCCCTTCACCTTCTGCTGCGTCTCGCCCATTGCGGTCAGAAAGATAACCGGCGTATCCATCGTCTTCGCATACTCCAGCACCTCATACCCGTTCAGCTTCGGCAGCATGATATCCAGCAGGATCAGATCAAAGGCGCGCTCCTGGATCGCATCGGCCGCTTCCTCCCCGTCCGACGCGACCTCGCACTGATATCCGGCCTTTACCAGGTTCATGCGGATCAGGTTCGCGATCGCCTCTTCATCGTCCACAATCAAAATCCTTATCATCTGAGAAACTCCCCGTTCTGTCTGTCTTTTTCTCTGCGGCCGTTTCACCGGCGCGTACACTCCTACTATACAACAAAACGGAGATTTAATAAAGGAAACAATTCTTAATAAATTTAATTGTCCGGCGGCTGAAAGCCCTCCCCGATCACCTCATTGGAATCCACGATGATCACAAAGGCGGCCGGATCGAGCTCATGGGCGCGCCTGCGGATCGCGTACATCTCCTTGTCGCTGCTGGCGCAGAGGACCACCTGCCGGTCCGCCCCGGAATAGCCGCCCCTGGCCCGCAGGATCGTCGCCCCACGCCCCACAAGCTCGTCCACGGCACGCACGATCTCCTGCGGATAGTCCGTGATGATCATCGTCAGCTTTCCTCCCCCGCCGTACAGCACCTTGTCAAGGACACAGGAATAGAGGTACGCCAGGATCAGCCCATAGACGCACGCGTCAAAGCTGCCGACCTGCAGGCCGCCGATCGCAATCACCACCGCGTCCTGCACCAGGGCGATCCTGCCGACGGACAGGTGCGGATGGTGGCAGCGGACCGCCATGATGACAAAATCAAAGCCGCCGGTCGACGAGCCGCGCACGAACACGATCCCGTATCCGACGCCGCAGAGCACGCCCGCACAGATCGCGGCGAGCATCAGCTCTCCTTTGTAAACCGGGAGCTGCGGGCCGAGCAGGTCCATGATCAGCGATGTGATCACCACCGTCTTCAGCGAGCGCAGGTAAAACATGCGCCCGAGCGTCCGGTAGCAGGCGAGCGCGATCGGGATGTTCAGAAGAACCGTCATGGCGCCGACCGGAAGCCCGAACTGCCGGTACAGGATCAGCGCCAGCCCGGACACGCCGGACATCGGAAAGCCGGCCGGGACCGCAAAACTGTAAATTGCAGCGGCAAGCAGAATGCCGCTGCAAAGATCCGCGAGAATATCAATAAACAGCTTTCCTCCCCTGGTCTTCTCCAATATCATGCTCCTTTCTGGTTCGGTTTCTTGACGATCTCCGGCCGCGGCGAGATCTCTCCTGCCTTCATCAGGGCGATCTTTGTCATCAGCGGTCCGGCCAGCTCATAGATCAGCACGGAAAACAGCGTGATATTGCGGATCAGCCGCCCGGCCTCTCCCATCGTCTCCGTCACCGTCATCGACATGCCCAGCGCCACGCCCGCCTGCGGCAGCAGCGTGATCCCCAGGTACTTCCGGATCTCGTCGCTGCACTTCATCCATCTGGCTCCGGCATAGGCCCCGATATATTTTCCGAGCGAGCGGAACACGATGTATGTAATGCCGCAGCCCACGATCGCGATATTCGCGAACACGCCGAGCTCCAGCTCCGCGCCGCTGAGCACGAAAAACAGTACAAACAGGGGCGCGGTCCACTTGTCCGCCCTCGCCATCATATCCTCAGAAAAATCACAGATATTGCAGAACACGGTGCCGAGCATCATGCAGACCAGCAGGGAGGAAAAGCCGATCGTCACACCGCCTATCTTAAACTTCATCATTGCCACCGCCACCGTAAAGAGCACAAACGTGATGATGATCGACAGACGGCGGCTGTTCGACTCGAAGTACCGCTCCGCAATCGTCAGCAGGACGCCCATTACGGCGCCGAGCACCAGCGACAGAACCACCTCGAGAAGCGGCTCCACGAGCACCGAGACGACACTGACAGAACCGCTGTCAAGCGCCGAGGCGATCCCGGTCGAGACCGCAAAAACGACAAGCCCGATCGCGTCGTCCAGGGCGACGATCGGCAGAAGGATCCTGGTCAGCGGGCCGTCCGCCTTGTACTGGCGCACAACCATCAGAGTCGCGGCCGGGGCCGTCGCCGTCGCGATCGCTCCCAGCACCAGCGCCATGGACATGCTGATCACATCCGGCATGAGCAGATGCAGGACGATCATCGCCAGATCGACCAGGACGGTCGCGGTCAGCGCCTGCGTAAATGCGATCACGGTCGCCTGCCGCCCGATCTTTTTCAGCTGCGGGATCCGGAACTCATTTCCGATATCAAATGCGATAAAGCCGAGCGCCACATCGCAGAAGATCGAGTACTCCTTCACATTCGCCGCGCTCAGAAAGCCGAGCCCGGCAACGCCGAGCTGCCCCAGCACATACGGGCCGACCAGAATCCCCGCCACCAGATAAGCGGTCACCGCCGGAAGCTTCAGAAGCTTCGCCACACGCGACATCAGAAGTCCCGCCATCATCGCGACACTCAGACTGAATAATTGTTCCATAACAATCTCCTCTTTTCTTCAAAGCTGTGCTTTTTGCAGAACCGGCGACCGCCGCGGGCCCCCGGTTTTGCGAATCCATCCTACCACGCCGCATGGCTTTTTTCAACCCCTTCCTGATAATGCCAGAGGCAAAAATCATCAACCACAATACGCTTGCGCAGAAGTGGTTTTATGACTTAATGACCCGCCCAGGCATGAGGAAGAAGCGGGGTCGGGGTGCTGAGCGCCAGTGGCACTCGTTTAGCACCGCCCGAAGCGGAGCGGAGAGTCGGGATCAGATCTGGCCCAGCTCCGCGGCCTCCGATCTTCGGATCCGCACCTCCCGCGGCGTGCAGCCGTAGACCTCGCGGAACATCCTGTTAAACAGCTTATAATTGGTAAAGCCGTGTTTCTCGGCCGCCTCCATGATCCCGATCGTCATGCTGCAGATATCCTGATAAATGTGCACCAGCCGCACCTCGTTCAGATACCTCAGAAAGGACACTCCCATATTCTTCCGGAAAAAACGGCTGAAATATTCGCGGCTCAGATAAAAATGGGAGGAAATGTCCTGCAGGGAAACCGGCTCCGCATGGTGCTCTTCAATATAATCCGTGATCTCTTCCAGCCGCCTGAGGATCTCCTCCTGATCCGTCCGCCTGACGATCCCCCGGTCGGTGGAAAAGTGATTCAGAAGCTCATAAAAAATGTCCATCGCGACAGCGAAGCTCTTCACTTTGTACCCCATCTGCGACAGGATGCAGAGCGGCGGAAGCACCTTCAGCATATCACAGATGCGCAGATACGCATCCAGCTGCTCCGGCCGCAGCGTCCCCTTGGCGCACTGAAAGGTGCAGCGCTCTACCTCCGGGACAAAATTTTTCAGCACCTTGCGCGAGTACTGGATCACCGCAAGCATCGCGTCCCGCCTGTACCAGCACTCGTGCAGCTGGTCGGAGTCAATGACGATAAACTCCCCCGGCACAAGGCTGTAGGACTTTCCGTCGATCAGGATGTTCCCGCTTCCATTCAGCACATAGACGAGCTCGATCATCGGGTGCCAGTGCACCGGATGGCTCTTGCTCGTGGACGTGTTCTGGCTTGTGTGAAAGAACATCTGTATGCCTGTCTGCTCCGGATCAAATAGCGGTTCATTGTTCATTTTCATCCCTCCGATGTCAATTTTGACCTATTTGAAAGTCAATTAAATGACTAATAGTTCTCCAAAAACAATGATATCATAGGAAACGTAAAAAGCAATCCCCTTTTTCACAGGGAACTGCGAAATCAACAACAACCAAAACAGGATAAGGAGGAAAAAATATGAAACAGTATATTTTGACGACGGACCTGGCTGCATATGAATCTGCGCTGAAGGAACTCACGCTGTGGAACCGTCTGAAAAGGTACTTTCGGAACAACGGTCACGCTATCGCAGCGGCGATCACCCGAACATCTGAGGAAAGATAAATTCCGGTATACCTTAACATTTTAAAATAACCGCAAAACGGCCTGTCCGGCGCCCGAGAGGATGCCAGGCAGGCTGTTTTGCTGTTTTGCTGTTTTGCTGTTTTGCTGTTTTGCTGTTTTGCTGTTTTGCTGTTTTGCTGTTTTGCTGTTCTGCTGTTGTTTTTCTGCTGGTTTGCTGCTTTCCTGCTGTCATTTCGCTGCTGTCCTGCTGCCGCTCTGCTGCTGTCCCCGCCATGTGTCTGCCGGCCGCACTTCGTGCCGTCCGGCCCGCTCGCAGGCGCTTACGAAAGCCCAATTTTTCCCAGCAGCTTTATGATGACAGGCGCGCCTGCCGTAATGTAAAGGATCAGCGCAAACTGTTCCAGCGCTTTCCCGGGTCCGCCGGCGACCGCGCCCGAGATCAGCGGGGCCGCGTAAAGCTTCAGCGCCTCGTAGACCGCGATGCAGACGGCAAAGCGGAGCGCGCGGAAATACCATTTGCCGTCCGTCCTGAAATTCACAAATCTCCGTTCCAGAAACCATCCCACAATAAAGCCGAGGCCCATGCCGGCGTTTTTGAAGGAATCAGCCGACATTTTGGCCGGATCCACGATCACCTCGCCGACCGCGTCATAGTCAACCGGATAACCCTTCACAGAGGCATAGACGATCAGCAGGAGGCACAGCGCCGCGCCGGCCAGGAGGACGATCCAGTCCTTCTGCGGATTCCTGTCCACCCAGTCAAGCACTCTGCCCAAAACGAGCAGCAGCGCGGCCGCCAGGACAATAGAGACAATAACGTCCTGCGGCGTGTGCACTCCCAGATAGTTCCGCGAAAAGCCGACCAGCAGAACCAGGGCCGCCATAAGCCCCCGGAAAAGCTTCGGATATTTTTTTTCGGATGCGAGCCCGCCGAAAAAGCTGGAGGCATTCGCAGAATGCCCGCTCGGGAAAGAATAGCCCGTGGCATCCCCCATCGCCTCCGGAACGGGCATCACGCGCGCATCCCGGATCCATGGGCGGTACACGCAGGCCGTGATCTTCAGAAAGCCGTTGACCACGCGGTTGTAATAAAGGGTCATCATCAGAAAGATCCCTTCGCGCTTGTCGATGCACCAGTAGACGAAGGCGGCGAGAAGCGTGACGACCGACGCCTCGCCCAGCTTTGTGACCAACCCGAACGCGCCGTTGAGCACACCGCCCGTGGCCTCGCGCAGATCCTGCAGGAACAGTAAATACTGAATATCCATCTGTAATCTCCTTCTGCCAGACAGGCGGCTTCACCGGAGCGCGTCTCCGGCCTGCCGCTTTCCGGAATCCCCGGACCGGCTGATCTCCGGCCCTGCCGCTTCCCGAAATCCCCGGGCAGCTGATCTCCGGTCCTGCCGCTTCCTGAAATCCCAGGCCGGCTGATCTCCGGCCCTCCGTGTACTTTCTGTGCGCCCTACAGCTTCTGCAGGAACTCCACAATCTCATTGTTCGGGCCCTGCACGCAGATATACCTTACGCCGTTCTCCCAGTATGGCAGGAACTGCGGCCCTTCCACGACCGGATAGCCGGTCTTCTGCACCTCCTCCAGCGTTTTGTCAAGATCGGAAACTGCCAGCGCGATATGGTCGATCGCGCCGCGCTTCCCGGTCGCCTGCCCGTTCTTCTCATAAGTCTCGATCAGGATGTCCCCGCAGGAGAAAAACACGACCCTGCCGTTGTTCTCCGTCTCGTACCTGAATGTAAATCCGAGCGCCTGGTAAAACGCGATCGTCTTCTCCATGTCGTTCGTCGGAATCCCCACATGCTGATACCCTGTCACAAAATCTGTTGCTGCCATAAAAAAACCTCCTTTTCCTGCTTCGCGGAAATCCCCGCCGCAGAACCCTGTAATCCATTTACGGCGCGTATCCGTGCCTTTTATCGGAATCTGCTTCGCACATTCCGATAAGTTATATTACAGGAAGCGCTCCGCGAACCCCGTAATCCATTTGCGGCGCGCAGACGCGCCTTTTATCGGAATCTGCTGCTGCAGCTTCCGATAAGTTGTATTATACCGCGATTCTCCGGAAATAGAAATATAAAAAATCCGCGGAACTCCCTTTTTGTTTCTTCTGCAGCAGTGACGCGATGATGCCGGGGCAGATGCCCCCGCGCGGATCGTCAGGGAACGCTTATCCTCTCCAGCCTGCTCCCCAGTCTGCTCAGTATTTCATTGGAAATCGTCCCCGCCATATCCGCAAATTCATCTGCCGTAATCTGCATGTTCCCGCACTTTCCGATCAGCACCGCCTCATCTCCCGGCAATACCCCGGGGATCTCCGAGACGTCGATCAGAAGCTGATCCATACAGATGCGTCCGATCATGGGCGCGCTGCAGCCGTTCACCAGCACCTTTCCTCTGTCTGACAGCTCCCGCGGGACGCCGTCCGCGTATCCGATCGAAACCGCCGCAATTTTCCTCTCCCTCCCGGCCGTATAAGCCCGTCCGTATCCGGCACTCTCCCCGGCATGCAGCCGTCTGACGCACGCGATCCTCGCCTTCAGCGACAGAACCGGCTTCAGGCAGATGCCGGCCGCCGTTTTGTCCCCGGGCGAACTCAGCGCACCGTAAAGGGCAATCCCGGGCCTGGCATAATCACAGCGCAGATCCGGATAATTCAGTATCCCATAGCTCCCCTGAATATGCGTCTTAAAGCCGGTGATCCCTTTTTCCTTCAGCTGCCGGATCACCGAACGGAAATCTGCGATCTGCCTGCGGGTAAACACCTTTTCCTCATCAGAGACTCCGTCTGAAACACACAAATGGGAAAACACGCCCGTGACCTTCAGGCATCCAAACTGCCATATCCTGCAGATTTTTCCGATATTCTCACACCGCTCCCCCAGCCGGTGCATTCCCGTGTCTACGCCGACGTGCACCTTCAGCACGCGCCCGCAGGACTGCAGCTGCTTTGCATAGGCAAAGTCTATCACAGTCTGCGTCAGATCATAACGCTACAGCTCCGGAAAATCCTCCGCAGAGGTATAGTCCAGGATCAGGATCTGCCCTGTGATCCCTGCCTCCCTCAACAGGACCGCCTCCCCCACGGAGGCCACGCAAAAATCCCGTATCCCCATATCCTGCAGGGCCTTTCCGATCAGCGCTGCCCCATGCCCATACGCATTTGCCTTCACCGCCGGCATGAGCAGGCAGTCTTCCGGTAGAAGGCTCTGCAGCTGCCTCAGATTCGACGCCAGGTTCTTCATATCGAGCTCGATCCACGCCCGGCCTTTCTGGTACATCCCGTCACCCCCTCTCTTTTGCATCTGCTTTTTCTGTATTTTTCTCCCTGTTTTGTTCTGTTTTCGTTCCGCTTTTCTCTTTGCTTCTGCCCTGTTTTCGTTCCGCTTTTCTCTTTGCTTTTGTCTGTTTTTCGTTCTGTTTTCGCTCCGCTTTCTCTTTGTTTTTGTCCTGTTTTTTGTTCTGTTTTCGCTTCGCTCATCTCTTTGCTTTTGTCCTGTTTTTTGTTCTGTTTTCGTTCCGCTCTTCTCTTTGCTTTTGTCCTGTTTTCGCTTCCGTTTTCGTCTCTGCAGAAAGCCCCTGCCCTCACAACAGACCGGATCACATACGTGACCGCCAGCGACGCCGCACAGACAGTCAGATACTGCACAAATGTATTCCTGATCAGCAGCTCTTCCAGTCCGGCGGCCTTTGCAGCTTTGTGCAGCACAGCGATCACTGCAGGATGCAGAACGTAAAGCAGCATGGAGCAGTTCCGAATCCATCCGGGCGCCTCTCCCCGCATCATAAGCAGGAGCCGGAACAGAAAATACATCACAGGAAGCAAAAACAGATACATGCTGTTGTGTCTCTGCAGATGCAGGCTGTACGTAGCATATCCCTCCGCAAGCATGGCCGCAAAAGACAGGAGCAGGCCCTTCGCACAGCCAGCGCTGTCCCGCCTGTGGCCCACAGCCGGCCCGAAGTTCCCGCTGAGTGGCCGCCCGTTCCTGTTCCCGCTGAGCGGCTGCTCGTTCCTGTTCCCGCTGAGTGGCCGCTCGTTCCTGTTCCCGCTGAGTGGCTGCTCGTTCCTGTTCCCGCTGAGTGGCTGCTCGTTCCTGTTCCCGCTGAGTGGCCGCTCGTTCCTGTCAGGCCTGCCGCCTCCATCGCGGTCTCCCCTGCTATGTCCCCTGCATCCGCCATATCCGCCGCATCCGCTCTCCCGGCACGTCTCCGTCTCATCCCGAAGATTGATCAGCACCCCGAGCAGAAGAAAAACCGGGGCATAAAAGATCCCGTTTCTCGTGTAACTGCTGACAGAAAAGATCCGGCTGTAAATCCGGCAGAGCAGAGGGATCCGCTCTGCCAGTCCATAATAGCTGTCGCCGAACAGGCCCACAGTATATGCTGCCAGGGAAAAGAGAGCTGCCGCCCGTATGGCCGCCTGCACAGACCCCCGCAGCCGGCACAGCACACGCAGAAGAATCGCCAGTATTATGACGCCGGTCATCGCGGCCGGAAAATACCATAAATGGTAAAATGTCCCGTCAAACAGCAAAGTCCTTACCGCATCCGGCGCGCTGTGCGGCACGTTTCCCGAGTACAGGGCAAGCGGCGTATAAAAGAGCGTCGCCGCCAGGTATAGAATCCCGTTTTTTGCAAGATATCTGCGGACAGCCTGCTTCTTCCTGAATCCGCTCTTTACGTACGGCGCCAGCACAAAATATCCCGTAGTCACAAGAAAAAACGGTACCGCAATCCTCCCTGCGCAGCAGGTGAGCAGATAGTCCGCCTCCCTGCTCCAGACGGAAAACGGACCGATATGGATCCCAATCACCAGAAAAGCCGCCGCCAGGCGGAAACGATCCACCCCCGCATAAGCCTTTTTCATAGTCTCCCCGCCTCTTCTCCCATTGCAAGCAGGGAATTTACGATCTCTTCAAAGGTGAAACCTGCGGCTTTCAGCATATTCGGGTAGCGGCTGTGCGAAGTAAAACCCGGGATCGTATTCACCTCATTAAAAAAGATCTCGCCTCCGGGAGTCAGAAACATGTCCACTCTCGCAAAATGCCTGCAGCCAAGCGTCCTGTAAATGGTAAGCGCCGTGCGCCTGACCTCCTCTGCCTTTTCAGGTGTAATGCGCGCAGGCACATGGATTTTCGAGGTCTTCAGGGTATACTTTTCCGTGTAATCAAAAAATCCCTCGGAAAGCTCGATCTCATCCACCTCCCCCGTGACCGGACGCTCTGTTCCAAGCACCGCGCAGCCAACCTCAGATCCATCGATCATTTCCTCCAGGATAACCCGGGAGTCATACATAAATGCGGCCGCAAGTGCGCAGGGCAGCTCCGCCTCCCCCGATACCTTTGTGATCCCGAGAGAAGAACCGGATCGGACCGGCTTTACAAACAGAGGATAGCCGAGCTCTGCCGCCGCCCTTTTTATTTCCGCAGGCAGGAGTTCACTGCCGGATATTTTCTGCGCCCCTCCCGCAGGCGCAAAACCACCGGCTATTTTTCTCCTGCCTCCCGCGGCCGCCGTTGAATCATCCCCCGCGGCCGCAAAACTCTCGGATATTTTCACCTCGCCTCCCGCGGCTGCTGCGGAGCCATCCTCCGTAACTGCAAAACCCTCGGATATTTTCAGTGCGCCTCCCGCGGCTGCCGCGGAGCCATCCCCCGTAACCGCCGTAAAATCATCCTTCCGGATGACAACAGATTTCGGCACTTTGATTCCGCTCATTGCCGCAATGCGGTGTGCCAGCTCCTTGTCCATACACACGGCTGAGGACAAAAAGCCGCATCCGATCACCGGCACGCCCATCAGCTCCAGCGTCCCCTGAAGCGTGCCGTCCTCCCCGTTTTTTCCGTGCAGGACCGGCAGTGCAGCGTCCAGGGATATCGTTCGCATCTCCCCCTGTTCCAGATAGCACAGTCCATGCACCCTTTTGTCAAAGGAAGCGAACACCGGCACACACTCTGCCTCCTGCTCCCATCTGTCGTCCTCTATGCTCCCGGCATCCCCGCGGTACCAGAACCACGTCCCTGAAGAGCGGTTCATTCCGATCAAAATCAGATGATATCTGTTCCGGTCCGCGCTTCGGATCACCGCGCCGGCAGACTGAAGGGAAACCCGATACTCCGCGGAGCACCCTCCAAAAAATACCGCGATTGTCTTTCTCTCATCCATTCTGTTCTTCCTCCCACCAGTATTCCGTCCTGTCTTCCGCACCGTCCGCCCCTGCTCCCGTCCCGGCAGTATCTGCGCCGATCGGGTATGTGCCGCCTGCCCCGGCAGTGTCTGTCCCGGCCCCCGTCCCGGCAGTGTCCGCGCCGGTCGGGTATGTGCCGCCTGCCCCGGCAGTGTCCGCCCCTGCTCCCGTCCCGGCAGTATCCGCGCCGGTCGGGTATGTGCCGCCTGCCCCGGCAGTGTCTGTCCCGACTCCCGTCCCGGCAGTGTCCGCGCCGGTCGGGTATGATCCATCCACCCCCGCCGTGCCCGCACCGATCTGGCTGTATACGTTCACTGCATCCAGAATGTGAAACTGCTCGGTCTCATGGCTTCCCACCGCCCCGGCCGTCACCAGGATATATTCTCTTCCTCCCACCTCCGCCAGGCTTGCCAGGCACTGCCCTGCTTCCTCGGTGTACCCGGTCTTTCCGCCGAGGATCCTCCCGCCGGTGACCTCCGCGCTGTCCATGTACGAAAACATTGTGCTGACAAACGTGAAACCGTCCGGATGCTTTTCAGAAGGCGGGACGCTGTGTCGGCTGCCTGTAAACGCTTCCCGGAAGGTCTGGCTCTGCAGGGCGTACCGCAGAAGCGCCGCGATATCCTCCGCCGTGGAATAATGATCCGGGTCATGCAGTCCCGTCGCGTTGCAGAAATGCGTATCCGCGAGGCCCAGCTCTTCCGCCTTCTGATTCATCAGCTCCGCGAAAGCGGCCTCCGACCCGGCAATCCGGCGCGCGAACGTCATGCAGCACTCCGCGCCGGACGGCAGAAGGATCCCGTAGAGCAAGTCGCGCAGTGCCGCGCTCTCTCCCGGCAGGAACCCCGCCATTGACGCGTCTTCCGCATACAGCTGTTCAAAAATATCCTCGGGAACCGTGACCACCTCGTCCATATCCGCCGTATTTTCCACCGCCAGAACCGCCGTCATGATCTTTGTAAGCGACGCCGGATAGATCCTCGCCCGCGCGTCGTGCTCCGCAAGAAGATCCCCGGAGGCAAAATCAGTCAAAACCGCACAGCGGCTGTACAGATGCGACAGGTCCACCTCAATGTCCGCGGCTCCCTCACCGGGGTTCTCACGCTCAGAGTCCCGCTCTGTTATTCCGGTTATCAGCTCCCGGTCCGGCAGAGAGCCGTCCCGGTTTTCTTCACCAGTATCTTCCCAGGCGCTCCTGATCCGGGCCCGGCCTTCTGAAAAAGTGTCCTCCCCTTCCGCCCTGCCGCCCGGCACAGACAGAACAGCCGGAGGCTGATTCAGCAGAGAATACAGGAACACCCCTCCGCCCAGGGCAAGAAGCACAACAGATGCTGTCAGAAGAAAAACGCCTCTCTTATGCCTCTTCTTTCTTCTCCTGTGTCTGATCTCTCTTTCATACTCCCTGTTTCTGATCATAATCTTCACCATCCTTATTTTAATCCGCACATCTTCATCCCTGTACCGTCCGCCCCTGCAGCTTCGCTTCCATAATTGTCGGGAAGCATTGTTTCCCGCGCCGGACGCCCCTGCTTTCGGCTGTATCCTTCTTATTTCTCAAGCTGTTAGAATGAAGGGGGTAATGGTATGACTGCTTCCCGCCTGGCTGCCGGGCGGATTCTGGACTTTCACCCGTTAGAAACGTGCGCTGCCGGGTGCACAACAGAAAAATTCAGCTCCTGTTCAGCAATTATTCTACTGAACAGGAGCCGCCTGTACTTTAATATTCTGTTGTTTAAATCCTAAGGAAACGTTAAGGAACCATAGAGATCAGGCTAAGGCCGTGCAAAGCGCATCCGCACGCTCCGCTTCCCCGGCCGGCAGCGATACGCAGAAGGTCGTCTTCTCCTGTTCGCTTGAGGCCGTTATCGTTCCCCCGTGCAGCGCAACAATCTCTTTTGCAATGGCAAGTCCCAGCCCTGCGCCGCCCGTATCGCTCGTCCGGGCTTCATCCAGACGGAAGAATTTTTCAAATATGGAATCCAGCTTCCGGGTCGGGATCGTTTTTCCGCTGTTGCGAAAGAAAATCCGGACTTCCTTCTCTGCGCGCTCCGTCCAGACATTGATCGCCGTATCCCGGTAACTGTACGCGATCGCATTTTTCAGGATGTTGCTGAACACCCGCGCCAGCCGGACCGGGTCGCCGTGAATGGTCACGCCCTCCTCTGTCTGCAGGTTTATCGTGTTCCCATGAGCACTTAATAGCGGATAAAATTCGTCCGTCATCTGCACCAGCATATACGACAGATCGATGGTCTCCTCTTCCAGCTCGATCTGCTGCAGGTTGTATCTTGTAATATCGAAAAATTCATTGATCAGCTTTTCCAGGCGCTGCGCCTTATCCAGGGCAATATTTACATACTTCATTTTCTGCTCCGAGGGCATGTCCGGCACCTCCGACAGCAGGTTCAGATAGCCGAGCACCGATGTAAGCGGCGTTCTCAGGTCATGCGCCAGGTAGGTGATCAGGTCATTTTTTCGCGCCGCTTCCTCCTTCAGTATCTGTTCATGGCGCTGCATCGTGGATTTGATCTCCGCCATCTGCGCGGAAACCTCCGCATACTCCTTTTTGAACGGATCCTGCTTTTCTCCCTCCGGCCTGTCCTGACGCATGTAATCCTGTATTTCCATGCTGATTTCATGGCTTATCTCCATAGCCGCCTTTCTGCGCTCCGCCTTCGCATAAAAATGAAAGGCCGCAAACACAAGAACCGCCAGGATCACGACGGCCGCGCCCAAAGACACAAGAAGCAGGCTTTTGATGCGGGGCCAGAAAAGCCCCCGTACCAATACCTCTTTCCCTTCATAAATATCATAGTACTCATACATGCAGCTCTCTGTAAACCAGTCGACAAAAACTCCGTTGAGCACATGATCCACAAAATAATAGACCGCGTCGCAAAACAGAATGCCGCATACACACGCCAGGATAAGCTTTCTTACTGCCCCTCTCTCAGATTTCAATTTTATATCCGCACCCCCAGACTGTCTTTATGTATTTCGGCTCTTCAAAAGAGTCCCCCATCTTCTCTCTCAGATGCCGGATATGGACGGTGATCGTATTGCTGTTTTTGCTGAAATACTCGTTCCCCCATATCTGATGAAACAGTTCTTCCGAGCTGACCACTTTTCCTTTCTGTTCGCATAAAATGCGGAGAATGGAAAATTCGGTAGGGGTAAGCGGCAGCGGCTTCTCGTTCAGAATACATTCATGAGTCTCGATATTCATGACAAGCCCGGCGTGTTCCAGAATCTTCTCCTGCTTCTCTTCTTCCGGCGTGTTATATCTCTTATAACGCCGCAGCTGCGCCTTCACCCGCGCCACCAGCTCCAGAGGCAGAAACGGCTTCGTAATATAATCGTCCGCTCCCAGCATCAGCCCGGTGATCTTGTCCGTCTCTTCTCCCCTGGCCGTGAGCATAATGACCGGATACCGGTACTTTTCCCTGATCCTCCGGCAGATCTGCAGTCCGTCCGTTCCCGGAAGCATAATGTCCAGGATTGCCAGATCAAGCGTCTCCCGCTGGATACAGGCCAGAGCCTCTTCTGCCGTATAAAACTTAAAAACAGTGAAATTCTCGTTCTCAAGGTAAAGCGCGACCAGATCCGCGATCTCCTTTTCATCGTCCACGATCAGTATTTTGTCTGACATACCGCACACCCCGCTGATGTTAAGTCATCCGTCCGCACCCGCCGCAGACAGATGCCCTTATTTTATCAAATCCACAGGAAGTTTTTATAGATATTTGAATGAGAATTTGTTAAGATTTCCTTAAGACCAGAGGGAAGCTGCAAAGGATTGCCGGAAGTCATCACGTTTTTGCATATCCGGGAGTTGTGGAGCTTATAGACCTGCAGCCGGATAAGAAAGACCACTCAAAAGCAAAAAACTATCAAGTTAAACAAGTACGAAAATTCATAACAAAATATTTGGAGGTATGAGACATGGCAAAGTATGAAATTGTAATCTGGTGGAGTAAGGAAGATAACTGCTATCTGGCAGAGGTTCCAGAACTTCCCGGATGCATGGCGGATGGTGAAACACTGGCGGAAGTAACAAAAGAAATCGAGGAATCTATAAAAGTATGGATTGAAGTTAATAAAGAAAGGGGCGTTGCCATACCAGAACCAAAAGGGCGCCTGATGTATGCATAAGACAGCACGGCGCCCGAAGTGTTTTATAATTCTATGATCATATGGGCAGTTGCCTTAATAAAGACAGGATTGCCGAATTGAAGAATGTGCAGGAAGAGCTGCACCGCCAGACAACGCGGAATACGATCATCTCGTCTATCCCCACATCTTCAATCCGGCATTCCATATAGTCCTTTACATAAGGCTGCAGATGATAAAAATAGATGCATTGGTGCAGATGCTCCGTCAGTACAGGGGATAATCTCTTATAGTTGTATTTCCTCATGAGTGTCCTCCGCTTGACCCGGACATAAGGTTTTCCTCCGCCGTGCTGTTACAGACCATCACCTGATAGGAGAGATCCATGCCGTTTTCCTCCAGACACGTAAAAACATACATTTCCAGATGTATTCTCTGAATGAAAGGAACCTTCTCCGGTCTGGAGACTTTACACCTTTGAAATATCTGCTGCTTGATTGTTATTGCTCCTTTATAAGTGGTGGCTGTTGATAGAGTTTTCTTTCAATTGCTTTTTTCTCGAATGCAATCTGGTTTAAAACATTCATCGCATTATCTTTTTGCGCTTCAATTTCCAACCGCTCGAGCAAGGTCAGCTGATCGAAAAGATAACCGTTATATTCTTTTTCATTTATCAGCATACACTCACCTACTTTCTGAATCCTCAACTGCTATGACATATTTATTATAACAAATTGATTCATCAGTGTAAAGCCTTTATTCAATTATCAGTATCCTTAGCAAAAAACCGAAATCAGCGCAGGAATCAGTCAGATATTTCCTCTCTCAGATCGAACAGGCTCAGCTGACATTCCTTACACGACTTCATTTTTCTTTCCTTAATCACGTCATCCGGGCCTGCTTCTCCAAACAGCAGCGGCGACGCCGGATCATGTATCTGTGTGTTTCGCATCATAGTCCTGTAACTATGGTTCGCATAACAATACAGGCATCCATTTCTGCATGTATCATACGCTCCAATATCGATACTGGCAATGCATCCACACTCCCGGCGCTGATTCGGATCCTTGCTGACAGACAGTCTGTATTTTCCCGTTTCCTCAAATCGATCTTTGTCAATGCAATGAGCATGGGGAATGCCAAATTTCTGAAGGTCTATTTTTTCAGCGCAGGTATCTACATATAATCCGTATTCTCTGGCTGTCTCCGAAAACCTTTGCATGATCTCCATCTGCTGCTCAGTTGTTTCCTGTTGAATATGGAGCGGCTGCATATTCCGGGCAGTATTTCTGTACAGATCAAGAAAGCTTACCGTACATTTCTCCGTATATTCTCCCAGCTTCGCAGCCAAAACCCGAAAATATCTGCAGTGGTATTCCATTGTATAGCGTGCATTAAAAAAAATGGGATCATAGCGCCAGACAACTCTTTTTCTCCCGATCGCTTTTGACAGCTGACGGAATGCCGGAATAATTATGGAATTTTTGGACGGAATACCCGGCTCCACATCATGGTCATATGGATTGAGCGTAAACTGAAAATAGAAATTATATTTTTCAAGTTCATTTAACCGGGCAAGCATCGGAACCGGATTCTTTGTCCAGAATACTATCCCGTCAACAACCTCCGGCGAAAGATCTATCTTCCCAATTTGATGAATATTCATCGGATTTCTTACCAGAACATATCCCTCTCTTAAACGATTGAACAGCCAATCTGAATAACAGGCCGGAATATCAGTCCTGCGGCTGGCACTAATTATCATTTTTACGCACTTTTCCCCTTTTAGTTTTCTTTTGATCCGGGCCTGAATCCGCCATTTGATTCACTTGATCTGACTTGACTCGGTTAAACCACCTGATCCGGCATCACGAGGCTGCAAATCAGATCCCGGAACCGCAAACGTACGTTCTTCCTATTGTATCAGAGCCCTGCACATATTGCAATACGCTGCTCAAAGGTACTCAAAAAGATAAAAGTAAAAAAGAAAGAAATTATTGTATATTGTCCGCAGCTCTTGACAGATGAAAAAAGATTGTGGTATATTTTGGTTAGTTATGGCTAACCATCTGTCCAAAAAAGGAGCCTTTCGGCTTTTCTTTTGGTTGTTAGTGAAAATTCTCCACAAATACATTCCGCAGATAATCGGGCCCTTCTCTCCATAATCCAGTTGAAAAATCAAACAGCATAAAATAGGCCTTTGATGCGGCAAACTCAAGGAAAGCTTCCTCGAAAGAAATATCCTTTTCAGCGCAATAATCCTCAAGCATAGCGCGCATGACAACGATCGCGCATAATTCCTTTTGCTGGTCATCAAATACTTCTGTTGCCGATGTCATATCTCTCACTCCCCATAAAACGTAGCGCACGGATGGCTTTCTCAGTGCAAAAGCAAAATTGATTCTCCAGCCGATTTGGCAGAAGCGTCATGATGGCAATACGGTCAGCGTCATCAGAACCAGGTGCACCATACCCGCCGGAAGTATAAAGCTGCAGAGTCCGAGCGGTCTGATCGTTCGCAATCTTTCCACCGATAATATCACAAGAGAGATAATTCTGCCTGACAATCGGAAAAAGCGATCTCCGTCTGTTTGCGGCGACAAAGTGAAGCCATTCCTCATCTGCAGCGTCAAAATAATGAATTTTAATATCCGCAGTCATATTTAATTCAAAAATAGAAATATATCCGATCGTTTCATTCTCGGAAAGATTGCCTTCATTGATTTGCTTTTTTATAGAAAGAGGAACAAAATTTTGAGCCTGCTCAAATGAAGCCGTCAGATAAAACCCCCGTCCAAAATCCTTTCCGGGTTTACATTTTGAAAGATCAACAGTGGAAATCTCTGTATAGCTTCCATGATACAAAAGCATTCCGTCCTGAAGCGTCATCTTAAAATCACCCCACGATTCCGTAGCATCTCTTCTACGTCATTTAACGCACACTCATAGCTGCTGAGATGGAGGATATCATAACATCTGGAGATAAAGCCAAGAACATCATGCTGTTTGAAAACAGCGGCACACTCTTTCGAAGACATACGCCATCTGAGCTGTGCCATCCGAAAAATCCAACACTGCATATCGGCAACGTCAATTTGATGTTGACTCATACCTTACCTCCTTTGCCGCAGCTCTCACAATTTGTGGTTAATAGCAGCTTTTCATGTTATTTACCGTAATTATAATCTGCATTGTGCAAATTATCAACACAGAAATGACTACATCCTTTCATTATTGTATATTGTCCGCAGCTCTTGACAGATCAAAATAGATTGTGGTATATTTTAGTTAGTTATTGCTAACCCAGCTCTCAGCTACTTTCCAGCGCGTCCTCCGGCAGGTTTCCTGCATGGATTTGCCTGAAAAGCACCGCATGTATTTGTTCGAAAACTGCTTGCTTGCAGTCGCGCGAAAAGTGTTTAATGCTGGAGTTCCTGGAAAAATTATGTGAATGTGTGAAAGAAGGTGCATTTCATGAATCAGATCACAGTTAAAATCGACGGCATGATGTGCGGGATGTGCGAATCCCACATCAACGATGCCGTCAGAAGGGCGTTCCCCGCAAAGAAGGTCACATCTTCCCATACAAAAGGAGAGACAGTGATCCTGACAGAAGAAACCATCGACGAAGCTTCTCTCCGGGCGGTCATCGACGCCACGGGGTACAGGGTGCTGTCCGTGGAAAGCAGGCCTTATGAGAAAAAAGGACTGTTCGGCTTTTTGAAAGGACAGGCGGGATAGATCATCCATTCAGATTCTCCTGTTTAAAAGACTCCCGCCAGCTTCTCCATGATGATCTGTCCCACGGTCACCGCGTCTTCGATCATCAGGTAATGATCCGCGCTGGTATCCAGAAGCAGTTTCCCGGATGCCGGAAATTCCTCGTCCGCAAACCACAGCTTCAGCAGCAGCGGGTAACGCGGCAGGAAGTCAAACCGTACCGTGAAATCCGCATTGCTCTCCGTTACCTGCCCACCGATGGCCCGGCACTTTTCCTTCAGCTCTTCTTCCGGGATCCGGCTCAGGCGGGTGCGGATCACATTTTCACACCGCCGGTCAAAATCTCCTCCGCGGATCAGGCCGTCCTTTATCTCTCCCATCGTCATCCACTGTCCGTTAAGCGGTGTACCGTCCGCCAGCTTCATATAGTGCAGGATCACAAGCTGCTGCCATTCATTGACATACGGCTCTGTCTCGTAATCCGGATAGCGGACACGCAGTTCCGTGCCAAGGCTCCCAAGGGAAAACTCCTTTGACTTCTCATTATACGCAATGCCAGCCCTTTTTGCGATCTGCGCCGGATCCCTGCCGGCCAGCCATTCCCTGGCCGCCTTCAGCATTTCCAGAAATGCGCGGTTTTCCCGGGCAGGCTCCTTCTTTATCATATCTGCTTTCCTCCTCTCAGATGCCCGATGCGTCTTTACATCGGGCAGTGCCTGCGCTCTTCCTGCTCCATGTCGCCCCGCACATAGCGGGCGTTGAATTCCATGTTGATCTCGCGCAGCTCTTTTTCCCCGCGAATGTAGGCATCGTACATATCGACAACCCTCTGCGAACAGCCGTCGCAGGCGGCCTCAATATTTCCAAGCGATTCCTCCACGATTTTCCTGCGCTCTTCTATAGTCGTGTCCTTTATCAGATATCCCGGCATCATGCAGCCCTCCTTATGTATCTAATAGACTCTCGGAATCTCTAAGCCTCATTTTATGCGGCTTCTGAGATGCCCTTTTAATAAATTCCCCCACTTTTTTCAAAAAACTATTACATGATGCCAGGGTCAAAAGTCATAAACCACGATGCGCTTGCGCAGAAGTGGTTTTATGACTTAATGACCCGCCCAAACATGAGGAAGAAGTGGGGCAGGGGCCCCATGAATTCCGAATGTTGGGCAGGATTGTGGGAGTGCGCAGCACGGAACAATCCGTATGGCATCATTTGACCCCAACATCATTACATGTCTGTTCCATTCTGGACAATATCTACTTTTCAAGGTCATCCGACCGATGGATCTGGTCGGCAGGCTCAGGATTCCGAGAGCCTATTTAATTAAATTTCTCCCGCTGCCGCAGCAAGTTCGTCAATCTTTTCAATTTCCTCGCTGTTCAGCTCCAACTCGGTCGCAGCGGCATTTTCAAGCTGATATAATCTCTGGCGAGATTATATCGTGTCCTCCGGACACGATACCCTCCGGGGGATGCGCACGGTTCGGGCCGTATTCTGTCTCGCTCTGCTCGACTCCGAACCGGCGCAGATATAATCTCTGGCGAGATTATATCGTGTCCTCCGGACACGATACCCTCCGGGGGATGCGCACGGTTCGGGCCGTGTTCTGTCTCGCTCTGCTCGACTCCGAACCGGCGCAGATATAATCTCTGGCGAGATTATATCATATCCATGCCCAAAAAGTAAGACGCACATTTTCCCGGCAGCAAAAAACAGGGCATCGCCTGTCGTCATAATAGGCGGGAGTGCCGTTGCCGAGGATCTTAGATTTCGGAGAATGGACAGTATAAGGGTTTGTCATGCCTTCAGATTATTCTTCACGGGAAAAGGCGGGCATGGTTTTACCACGCCCGCCCCTGTATACAAGGTTTTCGTTATTTCATGATGCTGATAAGCTCGATCCCCTCGTCTTTTCCGAGGTTACGGCTGTACAACTTTTCCGTGGAGCTGCACCAATGCTCATGGACACCCAGGTTCGTGACGGTATGCCCCTGACTGTCCGTGTAGATTGTGCCGGACGGCGCATTCCCGACAAGCCCGGCTTCGTGGAGATAGTTTTCGACCGTGGGGTCGCCGCGCAGCGCTCCGTTATTCTCCGTAACCGTCGGCTCGTTCATCAGGAAATCCGCGCCCACGCTGTCAATAGC
>CANRBX010000028.1 GCA_947628955.1 uncultured Lachnospiraceae bacterium
ATTTAATTGTTTGTGACTTTAGGCTACGCTTTTGTCGGTTATTCCCACCGTTTTGGGCGTAGAACGTGTCACACTATTTGCGAATACATCTATACGCCACTGTTCTCCAGCCAGATTGATAAGACTCTTGCTTCGATTGCACTGAAGTCTGATACAACGAATTTGTATCCAGGCTGATCGCCCGGAATAATCAGCGTATCGTCGTTTATGCATATTTGCCCTGCTTTCTGTACATAATCTGCTATTACAATATGCAGAAAAGCGTCCCTGCGATATTGACTTTCTGCATATAAAAAGATAAAATATATGCAGAAAGGAAGGCGTGATATGAGAAAATTTGATTACTCTTTTTTGAATAACGGTTTGCTGCCTGCAAATCTTGTGACCTTGACTTCTAATATTGCATCGCTAAAGACAATGGCTGGTGTTCGTAAAGAGATGCATCAGGCAGTTTTCATGAAATTAGAAGCTGCAGCAAAGATTCAGTCTATTAAAAGCTCTAACGCCATTGAGGGAATCGTAACAAGCGATGAGCGTATTGCAGCGATTGTCAATCAGAATAGTGCACCGCTCAATCATAACGAGGCGGAGATTGCAGGATACAGAGATGCTCTGAACGCAATCCATTTGGGATATGACTTCATTGATTTTCGGGAAGCGGACATTCTGCATCTGCACGAGATGTTGATGTCAATCGCCGGATACGAATACGGCGGGCAATACAAAACAGATGACAATGTAATTCTGGAAGTTGATGCAGATGGAAACAGGCGAGTGCGGTTTCGTCCTACACCGGCTGCTGAAACGAAGCAGGCCATGGAACAGCTGGAACTTGCATATATGGAGGCAAGAAATGACGCAGGTATCAATCAGCTTCTTTTAATTCCATGCGTTATTCTGGACTTCCTCTGTATTCATCCGTTCCGTGACGGTAACGGAAGAATGTCCCGTCTGCTTTCTCTGCTTTTGCTGTATAAAAACGGCTATGATGCAGGAAAGTATGTTTCTTTTGAAGAGCAGATCAATAACTATAAGGCGTGGTATTATGAAGCTCTGCGGCAGTCATCTGCAGGTTGGGAGACAAATGAAAATTCCTACTTCCCATTCATCGAAAACTTCCTGTCAACTCTGTATATGTGCTATAAGGAACTGGGCAAACGGTTCACAGTAGTACATGGAAAGAAAATTACCAAAAAGGCACGGATAGAGGCAACTGTTTTAAACAGCCTGACGCCGCTTTCCAAAGCAGAAATCTGCAGGATCCTGCCGGATGTCAGTCCTACCACCGTGGAAGCCGTACTGGGTGCGATGGTGAAAAGTGGTTCAATTAAACGTATCGGAGCATCAAGATCGGCACGGTATATAAAGATATAATACCTTATAGAATCAGGTATGAATGCAGGGATGGATGATGACTTAAAGGACTCCTTCGAAAGCGAGGATGACTAATGAAAGCAGATATAGAAGTGGTCAATCCGGCATTTCAAAGTATCATGCAAAACCCAAATCAGAAGGTATTTTTGGATGCCAATTTCTTTATTCCACCAGACAGGAGTGAAATGGCAAAGGTAAGGGCTTATTCATTTACAGATTTTAAGTATCAGTATTATTTGACACGTGGAGATAAACGAATAAATCCAGATTGGGGGAGTTTTATAAAGCAGATGGATACACTCTATAGCGGAATAATGTAATTTTCCGAAATATCGGATATGCAGATCAGCTGGGTTCCGGTGTGAGAAATTTATTTAAATATACAAAATTTTATTCCGGAAAAAATCCGGAATTTAAAGAAGGAGATGTATTTCGAATCATCGTGCCGCTGGATGATTCTTATTCTTATGATTTTACCTCCAGTGATATGAATGATACTAATGACACCATTCATGACACCAGTGACACCATTCATGGCACCAATGGTGCCATTCATGACATCAGTGGCACCATTTATGACATCAATAACACTGCTTTCAGGGAATGTCTTTTTTGTGTGCAGCGATGAGATTAAGAAACAAGATTATTCTTTCGGGAGGAATTTCAAAAGCTGTCGCGTATTTTCTGAAAAAAGAGAAATGAAAATAATTTATGCAGTATTAATAAGATAATTATAAAATAATACCAAAAATTTATAGAATATAATGAAAATAGTTGCAAAATTATGTTAAAAATGTTAATATGGTATAAAAATATAAACACAAATGAAAACACAAATACGAACACAGACAAGAACTGAAATGAAACAGAAAGAAAATGGAAAAGGGGGCGCTCGACGATCATAAACAGGAAAAGGTTTATAGTAACTATGCTTCTGATGAGACTCTGCATTGTGGTTCCGGAAGTGTCTGCTGATTCTGAGACGTTAAGGCCTGCCGCAGTGTGGTCCATACCGGAGAAAAGAATTTCTGTCAGGACCAGGACGAAAAAATCGGTGAAGACGCTGAAGAAAAAAGCAGAAAAGACCTATACAAAGAAGAAGGAAACGAAATCGAAAGATACAAATATCGAAACTGAGGAAGAGACGAAGACAAAGACCGTGATCGATACGACCGTCACGACAACTTCAAAGTATAAAAAAGGCTCAAGAAAAGTCAGTGTATCAACTGTGACCAGGACGGTGACGACGACATATAAATATATGACAGTAAATGCGTTAAAAGAACTCTCTGCGGACAGGACGGCCCTGACGCTTCTCCCGGCTGCTCCGCCTGTTGTTTATAATATCACAGACCTGGCAGACCGGGTAGACGCAAATCTGCTCAGGGCTTTCGATGAGTTCGGGATGACGCTGATCATAGACGGATCGGCGGATGCGCTGGGCACCTTCAGGATGGAAGAGAGGCAGATCATACTGAAAAGACAGGATTCATGCATTTACCATGAGCTTGGCCATTTTCTTTTCTTTGTTGCGGGAAGGACGGACAGGCTGCCTGCCGCGAATGCGGTCTATCTTGCAGAGAAGGATCTTGCCACATCCGTCAGCAGCGGATATTCAAATGTAAGTGTAAGCGAGTACTTTGCGGAAGCATACAGATGTTATGTGCTTGACCGCGCCGCGCTTCTGAATGAGAGACCGCAGACCTGTGCGGTCGTGCAGGACGCACTGTCTAAAGTGACGGACGCACAGGTACTGAGAATCAAAAATACATACTCCGCAGTCTGGAAATAGCTTCCTCTGGCTGTCTGTCGGGAATCTGTCATATCCGCAGGCAGCCTTTTTGCGCGATAAAAATGATTTTTCCTGCACCAAAATGCCTTTCTGTGGTATCTAATAGATGTAATTACAATACGGCCGGCCGGGAACAGGAGGGCGCGCTGCCCTGCAGATGGAAAACTGCATGGCATTGGGGCGCTCTCCGAAGGAGGAACAAGTAAGATGCAGATGTTAGTTAAAAGAGCCCAGAAAGGGGACGCGGAGGCGTTTGTGGAGCTGATCGAGTCCTGCAAGAGCAGTATGTACCGGGTCGCAAAGGGATTTTTCCGGAGCGAGGACGATATTGCGGATGCGATTTCGGACGCCGTCCTCTCTGCCTGGGAGCATATCGCGGAGCTGAGGCGCGCGGAGTTTTTCAGGACATGGCTGATCCGGATCCTGATCAACTCCTGCAACCGGATGCTGCGCGAACACAGAAAATGTGACGTTGTGGAGATCCTTCCGGAGGCGCGCTATCTGGAGCGGGAATTTTCTGATGTGGAATTCCGGGAGATGCTTTCGTCATTCCCGGAGGACTGCCAGATGATCCTGCTGCTGTACTACGGGGAGCAGTTTACGACGCGCGAGATCGCCGGGATCCTGGGGATCAGGGAGAACACGGTCAAGAGCAAGCTGCACCGCACGCGCGGTGCGCTTCGGAACATACTTGTCAACAGTTTATAGGTGCAGGAGGAAACATTATGAGGCATTATACAGAACAGGAAATGTACAGAGTACTCGGGAAAGAAATGCAGGTATCTGAGACGGTCGAAGAACGGCTGTCACAGACCTATCAGCAGATCCGCGCACAGAGGCAGCCTGGAAGGGCGCACAGCCGCCGGCTGTGGTGCGGAGCGGCCGGTACAGCCGCGGCCATGCTGGCGGCCGGCATCTTCTGTGTGAGCAATCCGGCGCTGGCCGCCCAGATCCCGCTGATCGGCCATCTGTTTGAACAGATCGGGAGCGACGTCAGCTATCCGGGAGATTACAGCGGCGTCGGCACGCCTCTTGTGCCGGAAACGGAGACGGACGGCGGTGAGCAGGCCGCCGCGTACACACAGAGCGCGAATGGAATGACTGTGACACTGTCGGAGGTGTACTGCAATGAGACCGCACTGTATGTGACCATGCAGCTGAAGACGGAGGAACCGATGACGGATCACCTCGCGATGTGGAACGACGGCGCGGAGCCGATCCTGGATCTGAGGGGAGAGGCGAGGTTTGGCTACAATGATGCGCCGGTGCAGCTGATGGCCGGTGAGCTGAGCGGAAAGCTGGCCGACGACTGTACGTACCTTGGCATGTACCGGTTGGAGCTTGCCGAATCACTTACGGATTATTCTGAGTTTTATAAGACACTGGAGGAACAGGGAACAGATGTGATGGTTGACGCGCAGGTCCTTGAGGAGTATGGGGATCTGATCCGGAAAAATGAATTGCCGGAGCAGTTTGACGTATCGATTTCCATCGATCAGATTGTCGGCTACCGGAAGGATCCGGTTTCCATCTATGAAGCTGCGGGGGTGGAAGTGCCGGACGAGGAGACTATCGAACAGATGTCAGATGAAGAGTTCCAGGCATGGCAGAACGAGCTGGCTGAAAAGGTGCCGGACTATGAGGACTACCCCAGCAAATACGAAAACTACTGGTATGACGGGCCGTTTGCTTTTGACCTGAGCGTGCAGGTGGATCACGACCGAACCATCACCGTGCCGGTGGATGAGGATGCCGGGGACGGGTTTGCAGTTTTCTCAGTGACCCGGACGCCGTTTGAACTGCTGATAGAGAACAATGCCGTCACGGTCGGCGGCGATGCGATCCTGCAGGTGCTGGATGCGGACGGCAGGCGGATGAGCACCGGAAGCAGGGGCGGAAGCGAAAACATGCTGCCGGTCGACGGCCATGACGTCTCCAGAATTGATATTTACCGGGTATCCTGGGAGGATTTTGAGGGCCGGAAGATTAAGGGCAGCTATTTCGACGAGCATGAGACGAACGAGGACGGCCAGACGCTGAAGGAGGTGCTCGACGGCTGCAGCCTTTATCACCGTGAGGTCGTTCTGGAGAAATAACACCCTCCGGCTGCGGTTTTCTGCGGAGCTCTCATTGCCCGAAGGGCCGGACGGACAATGAGCCGGAAACATTTTATTACGGGGGCGGCGCCCGGCGGATATAATCCTCCAGAAAGCAGGATTCCATGTGCCGCTCCCGGAACCATTCAAGCGCAGCCTCGACTTTTTGCCTGAAATCGGGCTGGTAGTCTGCGTAATCCGGATAAAAATACTGTTCGTGGATCATCACCTGATAGAACTGCCTGCGCTGCCTGTCCGGATACGGCGTGATTTCCGGCAACGCCAGGCGGTTCAGATACGGCGTGATTTCCGGCAGCGCCAGGCGGTTCAGGACGCAGTCGTTGCTTGCGAAGAACAGCCCGGTCTCTTCATCGCGCCATATCGGGAACTGCATGGCGTCAATCTGGCTCTCACTGAAATAGTAAGGGAGCAGGGGGGATTCCGGTGAACGATAAAACATTCCGATCAGAGCCTGCACGCCTTCCCGGTGAAGCGCGGTGCAGGCTTCTTTTGCGGCACACATGTAATGGATCGTGGTTGTCTGTGATGTGGCTGCTTTTCCGGCAATCCGCCGCAGCTGCTCCATTACTTTCCGGAAATCTGCCGTGAGCTTCTGTGCGTCTGCGTGCTGATAGGGAAATGGCGGGTCGTTGTGCAGCGCATGGAAGGAAAAGCGCAGCCAGCCGGCATTTTCTTCCAGCTCCTGCCGCCAGCAGTCCGGCACGTCCGCGAGGGAAAAGCCCCCGGGCGCATAGCTGTAGTACATGTTCAGCTGAAATCTGGCCTGGTATGTCCGGCTGCATTTCTGCAGAAAAGCAAGGTAGGGGTGCTCGAACAGGGAGGCCAGATGTTCTTTTGTACTCTGCTCCAGAAAGCGGATATTATCGTCCAGAGTAAAACAGTATGTCCCGGAGTCCGGAACGCGGTTTTTATTGTTCTGCATAAAGCTCTCCGTCTGAGGTTCCGCATATCCGCGGCAGAAGATTCAGTATATCTGCGGCAGAAAATTCCGCATATCTGCAGGAGAAGTTCCGCATATCTGCGACAGCAGTTCTCCTGCATATCCGCGGCAGAAGATTCCGTCAGGATTTCAGCTTCGGTGTTTCAGCGGCGGGCTCTGCGCCGGCAGCTACTGCCTGTTCTGGTAGAATGCGATCGTCTCTGTTTTGATCTGCTCGATGAATTCCTCCGGTGTGATCGTGCCGAAGAAGAGCGCGTCGTCCGCCGGATAGAAGACATTTGCCCACCATTCCGGAGCGGCCGCCATGGCGCCGTCGTAGTTCGGATGGTATGCGAGTGCATTGTCGACCGTCGGCTTTACGTCCGCGAGGGCGTCCGGATAGACGGCGTCGGTGCGCGCGGCCATGTTTGCGGTCAGCCCGACCAGGCGGTCTGCGGACGCCTTTGAGGAGCAGTAGGCGATAAAGTCCTTTGCCGCCTCCTTGTTTGCCGCGTCCTTCGGCACACAGAAGGCCATCAGCTGAGCCTCGATGTCCGTTGGGGAGCCTGTGCCGCCCTCGATGGCGGGGAACGGGAAGAAGCCGTATTCAAAGGCGCCGTCGGTCAGGTCGGCCGTCTCGAGCGGGATCCAGGTGCCGCAGTAGATGAGGCCGGAGCCGCCCATCGCCCAGTCAGACTGTGCCGCCGGGTAGGCGGAGCCTGCATAGCCCTCCTGGAAATAATCCCGGCCGGCCGCGCTCAGCTCGCTCACCTTCTGAGCCGCCTCCAGGAAACCGGGCGCGTCCCAGGAGCCGCCGGTCTCGTCGAGCGCCGCGGCCAGGAAGCTGCCGCTGCCCATCAGGCGCTGGCAGAGTGCCTGATAGTAATAGCAATTGTAGAAGCTGATGTTTCCGTCTGCGGCGAGGGCCGGGATGCCGCTTTCCTCAATGGCATCGCAGACTGCCAGAAATTCGTCCCATGTCTGCGGAACCTCCAGGCCGAGGCCGGAAAACAGCTTCCTGTCGTAGAAGAATCCGCTTGTGATGTAGATGAAGGGGACGGTGTACTGGCTGCCCTCTTTTTCGTACAGGATATATGCGCCGTTCAGGTTGTCCCTGATCGGCGTATTTTCGCCGCGGGCGCAGCGCTCGTAGATGTCGTCCAGCGGCTCGAGCAGGATCTCTTCGTCGGAGAGAAGTGCGGATGCGATCTCGCTGGCGTCGTTGTCGATGATATCAGGTGCATTTCCGATCAGGATGTCTGCCCGGACGGATGTGAGGACGTCGCGGCCCGCGAAGCTGAAGCTGATCTCGCCGCCGGTCTCATCCGACCACTGTTCTGCCATTTCGGTCAGCCAGACGGCCTGCTGCTCCGCTTCGTTGAAACAGCTTGTATACTGGACCGTAACGCCCTCGAACGAAGGGGCCTCTTCGGCGGATACCGCGCAGGAGGGGAGATTCGTGCTCCCGATCGTGAGTATGGCGGCGAGAGTCAGGGATTTCAAACGGTTTTTCATAGGTTGCCTCCTTTTAATGAAATTTTTTTATAGCAAAGACGTGTCGTCTCTGTTATTCCTTGACGGCCCCCATGGTGAGGCCCTCGATGATCTGACGCGAGAGGAACAGATAAATGACCAGTGTCGGCAGGGCGATGACGACGAGCGCCGCAAACAGCGCCACCCAGTCGCCGGTGTACTGCAGGCTGCCCTGCAGCGCGTAAAGCCCCACGGACAGGGGATAGTCGCCGCTGTCGTTCAGGAAGGTCAGCGACAGCAGAAATTCATTCCACAGGCTGATAAAATTGAAGATGGCGGCGGTGACCAGGCCCGGCTTCCCGAGCGGCAGCATGATCGTGAAAAAGGTGTGCATGGGGCCGCAGCCGTCGATCCAGGCGGCTTCCTCCAGAACCCCCGGAAGGGAGCGGAAGAAGCCCTGGATCAGGAAGACGGTAAAGGGGATGGACAGGGCGATGTAGATCAGGATCAGGCTCAGCTTTGTCCCCACGATGCCATAGGTGTACATCTGAAAGAACAGCGGCACCAGAAGCAGCTGGAAGGGGACGCCCATGCCGAGTGCAAACAGTCTGCTGATGAGGGCGATCCCCCGGATCTGGCAGCGCGCGAGCACATAGGCAGCCGGCGCGGAAATCAGGATGATAAAGAAGACCGCGGCGGTTACGATGATGATGCTGTTCGCAAAATTGACGCCGAGATGGCAGGAGGTAAAGATCTTGGCATAATTTTTCCACTGCGGCACTTCCGGAAGACCCCAGGCATTCCTGAAAAATTCCTTATTTGTCTTGAGGCTGCACAGGATCATCCAGCCAAAGGAAAACAGGGAAAACAGGCACCAGAGGTACAGGAAGATCCGTGACAGGCCTTTTGCCGCCGGGCAGATGTGAAAATGTTTGCGTTCTCTCATAAGTGCAGCCCCCTAATATTCCAGACGGTCGCGTTTCATTGCGGCGCCGATGATGACGACGATGAGCGCGACGAAGAGAAACATGACGACGCCCATCGCGGTGCTGTATCCCATGCGGTAGATGGTGACCCGTTTGCCGAAGGCCGTGATATACATGCGCACGGCGATGTTGGTGGCCCCGTCCGGCGGGATGTCCACGCCGCCGCCCCAGGCGTACAGGAGGGCAAATTCCTTGATGGAGTTGATGCCCCAGAGTGTAAGGGCCGTGATCAGCACGTCCCATATGAGCGGGATCTTGATCTTGAAGAAGATCGTGAATCCGTTTGCCCCGTCCAGCTTTGCGCATTCGATATAGTCTGAGGGCACGCGGTCCAGGGCGGCCAGAAGGATCACGCAGTAAAATCCGGTGTACATCCAGACCATTGCGGCCAGGATCGCCCAGAAGAGCCGCCCGGGCTCCATCCACACGACGCCCGGTATGCCGAACAGCGCCAGAAAATTATTTAAGAGCCCCCATTTGTTGTTGTAGATGAAGGTCCACAGGACCGCGATGGCGATCGGGCTGATGACCGACGGGAAAAAGATGAGCGCGCGGAAGAACTTTTTGCCCTTTATATCGGCGGAGAGCACCGCGCACAGAGCGAAGGCGGCCGCAAAGATGAGGGCGCCGCCCGCCACGGTGATCCGCAGGGAATTTCCGGCGGCAATATTCCAGAAGGAGGTGTCGCCCATCAGCTCGGCAAAGTTTTTCAGGCCGATGAACACTTTGCTGCTGGTAAACCCGTTCCACTCGAACAGGCTGATATAGAATGCATTGACGGTCGGATAGAGGAAGAGCACCAGGTAGAACAGAAGCGCTGGTGCGAGAAAGACGGCCGCCATGCGCCGGACGGATCTGTGAATATGACTGCGTTTCATGATGGAAGCTCCTTTTTTAACTGTGTTTTTCCGGGACGGGAAGAGTGTCTGGCCGGTCTGTTTATGTTTTTGACTGCAGCGCAATGTTATAATAATTAAAATCAACAGACAGAATTGTTGACAGGATTCAGTGTATCATGGGAACATATGACTGTATTTGTGGAAAACGATGCTTTTTGTGTGCGAAATGCTCATTTTTTTGCAAATATAAAGGCCTTGTTTTCACGCCTGTCTTTAGAGCAACTGGCCTCCCGGTCTCTGCCGGGGCGGCTTTTATGCGCGGCAAAATCCCGGTCTCTGCCGGGGCGGCCATTATGCGCCGAAAATCCCGGCATTCTGCGCGGCGGCCGCAGGGCTTCGCTTTCGCGTGCGGCTTTGGCGGCCTGAGCGGGACAGGCAGTGCAGGGAAAAAGCAGATCATAGGAGGATAACCTGTATGGATATGTCAGAACATTACCGCCCGATCCGGGTGCGCTCCGGCGTCAGGGTAGAAAGGCTGTATACGCTCCACTACTTTGAGAACCACAGCAAATTTTATTTTGAGGGTGAGAGCCATGATTTCTGGGAGCTGGCCTATGTGGATCGCGGGGAAGTGGTGGCGGAGACGGATGGCCTGGACGGGCCGCTGCATCTGAAGCAGGGCGATATCGTCATCTACCGGCCGAACGAATTTCACCGTATTTACGCAAACAGTGTGACTCCGTTTAATATGCTGAACCTCTCGTTTTCGCTGGACGGGCCGCTTGCGGATTATTTTCTTTCTCATACGGTATTCCACACAGACGGACAGGTGCGGTTTCAGCTTGGGGTGCTGCTGGATGAGGCGCAGAAAGGTTTTTCCCATGATTTTGCAGATCCCCGAAGCTCGGTTGAGCGCCGCCGGGATGCGGACGCGTGCTGTGAGCAGGTGGCGGTGATGATGCTGGAATGGCTCCTGATTCAGCTGTACCGCAGCGATGTCCGGAGGGAGGGCAGCCGCCGGGAGCACAGTACGGAGCCGGTCATAACGAACGTCCATGTGAAGCACGCGATTCAGTTTATGAAGGAAAATATCAGTCAGCCCATCACGCTGGCGGATATCTGTGCGCACGTAAATTTCAGCCGCTCGCAGCTCCAGAAGCTGTTCCGCGAGCAGGTGGGCGTCAGTGTGATCCAGTACCTTATCCAGATGCGGATCGACGAGGCAAAATTCTATATCCGGTACGGGGACATGAATTTTACAGAGATTTCCAGAAAGCTCTGCTACAGCTCGATCCACCATTTTTCAAAACAGTTCCGGCAGATCACGGGGATCTCGCCTTCGGAATATGCAGTGTCCGTCTTTGCATTTCAGGACGGCATCATCTGACCTGACATCCTGATATTGGGAGTGAACAGCAGCTTCTGGGCAGCATTTCCGGGCGGCGAATAGTGTATTGACAAAGATAGACTACTGTGGTAGTATAAAATTATACTACTGCAGTAGTTTTGTATTGGAGGATAAAAAGATGGATGTAAAACTGTTTGACTCGGAACTCAAAGTCATGCATGTGCTCTGGAAAGAGGGCGACTGTACCGCAAAACATATCTCGGATGTGCTGAAGGAGAAAGTCGGCTGGGATAGGAACACGACCTATACGCTGATCAAGCGGTGCATCAGTAAGGGGGCGATTGAGCGGTCGGAGCCGAACTTTCTGTGCCACGCGCGGATCACGCAGGAGGAAGTACAGGCGGCGGAGACGGATGAGCTGATCAACAAGATCTATGACGGCTCGGTTGATAAGCTGTTTGCGGCTTTGATCGGCAGCAGGCGGCTGTCGGCGGAGCAGATCGGGCGACTGAAGAAGATGGTGGAAGAGAATGGCTCAGACCCGGCTGATCCGATGCAGGGGAGGACTGCCGCGGCGGAAGAGAGGAAGTGAGGTGCGCAGATATGGATTTTTTTCAGATGAGTCTTTCGGGCGCGGTTCTGATACTGGCAGTGACTGTGGTGCGTGCCCTCTTTCTCAGTCATCTTCCCAAGATAACTTTCCATATCCTGTGGATGGCGGCACTGATCCGCCTGCTTGTGCCGTTTTCCCTCAGCTCGGCCACGAGCATATACACGTGGATTCCGGGACTGGGAGCGCTTGAGGAAACGCTGACGGCCAGTCTGTCAGAATTTCTGTCGGCGGAAACAGGAGCGGACGATGCGGCTGCGCGACAGAAAGCGGGGGCTGGGACGAATGGTTCAGCTGCGCGGCAGAAAGCGGGGGCTGGAACGAATGGTGCGGCTGCGCGGCAGACTGCGGGGATTGGGGCGGACGGAATATCAGGCGTGCAGGGAGCGGATACAACCGTATTTGTGGGAGCAGAAGATCCTATGCCGGCGAACGGCGGAGTGGAACCGGCGCTGGCAGGCAGCAGAGGGATTGGAGGCGTTTTGCTGCTGCTGCCGGTCTGTCTGGCCGTGTGGATTGCCGGGGCCGCTGCTCTGGCGTTTTGCTTCTTACTTGCCTATGTCCGGGCCTACAGAGAATTCGGGACTTCGCTCCCCGTGGAGAACAGTACGGTTCAGGAATGGCTTGCTGTGCATCCTCTGAGGCGGAAGCTTGAGGTGCGTTATTCTGACCGGATCTGTGCGCCGCTCGCCTACAGAGTGTTTCGCCCGGTGATTTTACTGCCGGGGAGGGCGGATAACAGAGAATCAGCCGGGACAGGAGGTTATGCGGATTCTCTGCTGTACATTCTGGAACACGAATATGTCCACATTCATCGGCTGGACGCGCTCACGAAGATTCTCATGGCGGCGGCGCTGTGTCTGCACTGGTTCAACCCCTTTGTCTGGATGATGTACATTCTGTTCAACCGCGATATGGAGCTCTCCTGCGATGAGGCGGTTCTCTGCAGGCTCGGCGGGAATACAAAGTCTGCCTATGCAATGACTCTGATCAGGATGGAGGAGAGGAAAGACAGTTTTACCCCTCTTTTCAGCAATTTCAGCAGAAATGCGATGGAAGAAAGGATTGGTGCGATTATGAAACTGAAGAAACGCACGCCGGGAAGGCTTGTGACGGCCTGCCTGACGATCATGGTGATCTGCGGCCTGTTTGCGACGTCAGCGATGAAGCAGCCGGCGCAGGCATCTGTGGAGGCGCAGTCGAAGACGGCAGCTGCAGATGAGAAAGAGGCAGCTTACGCGGAGGATGCGATCAGCGCGGCGATGACAGCGCTCGGGGAACTGAATCATGCGGTTGCCAGGCTGGAAGAGAAGATCCGTGCGGCGGAGACAGTGCTCGGAGAACCGGGCTATACGACTGCCGGGCAGGAAGAGGCAATCCGCGCGGCGGAGACAGCGCCCGGAGAACCGGGCAATACAGTTGCCGGGCAGGAGGAAACTGTCCGTGCGGCCGACGCCGATCTGGAATCTCTTTATAAGACCTTATCCTACCTGCAGCTTGAACAGGAAAAGATGGAACAGCTGATCTTCTTTGAACAGGAGTATGGCAGCTATGGGATTCATTACGATCCGACGGGTGAGGGAACCCTGCGGATGGACGGAAGGACGGTCGGCCATTTCGCCGATGAGGACAACGGCGGGGAGCTCTGGACGGCGAATGGCTGCGAGCTGAACGTGACGGTGGAACGGGACGACGGGGAGATCGCGTATTTTGTCGTGATGACAGAAGGTGATGCGCAGAGCAGTTTTACGGTGAAGGCTGTGGAGGATGCCGGGGAGAGTGAAACGGATGTGCAGACGGAGGCTGTGACGGTTACAGAGACAGTCTATACGGATACGACGGGGGAAGCGCCGACGACAGCTGAAGCAGACGTGCCGGGAGGAGCGCTGGAGGCGGCTGCGGAGGATATCACGGAGGAGATGCCGATGGAAGGCGCAGAGAATGCCGGGGAAGAGATGTCGGCGACAGCTGTGGAGGATGCGGTGAAAGAGATGCCGGCGGGAGCTTCGGAGAATACTAGGGAAGATGTTTCAAAGGATGAAACCGCGGTAAGTGAAATGCTGCAGGCGGAGGCCGCCGTGGCAGCCGGCAGCTATGAACCGTCTGAGGAGGATCTGAAAAGGGAGCAGGAGTACAGGGAGGCCGGGATTACGGAGGATCCGCACACAGGTGAATGGCTTTATGACGGACGGGTGATCAGTATGATGGTGGATGAGGGCGGCGGTATCTACATGAATAATATGGAGGATACGCCGAAGGAAGACCGGCTGTATGTGATCGTGGAGCGCGGTGAAGACGGCAGTGTGAAAGGGGCGAAGACAGTGACTCTGGAGGACGCCGTCCTGAGTTATGTGAAAAACAGATACTGATACCGTGAACTGCATTCCCTGATAAACAGATACTATATTTTAAAATTGCTTTTGACCGGAGCGCTGGAAAACACAGATTGGTTTTACAGCGCTCTGGTTTTATCTGATCAGCAAACAGCCCTGCGCTGCTGAATATTAACGTTCAGGAGCCCTGGGATTGTTCAGACCAGGCCGAAGCACCTGCCGCTGAGGCCGTAAGAAAGTGATTCAACAAGCCTTGGGACCGGGAAAATGCAGGGAGGCACACGTATTGACAGGGGGAGGAAATATACGGTATCATATGGAAAGATGACGATACCCACAGGGCACCCCGCAACTCAGATCCCTGCGGGATGGAGGTGCTGCGGAAAATGCCGGAATCGGAAAGGAGATGTGAATTTCTGTGAAAGTACTGATTATCTATTACACACAGTCGGGGAACACGATGAAAATCGCAAAATGCATCGGCAGGGGCGCGCGCGACGCGGGCGCTGAGGTTAAAGTGGTCAGGCTGAAGGACGCGGACTATGAGATGCTGAAGGATTACGACCTGATCGGCCTCGGTTCGCCCACGTGGAAGGCGGATACGCCGAATATGCACGCTTTTATCGACAAAATGCCGGATCAGGGAGGAAAGCACTGCTTTGCGTTCAACACGCATGGCACGCTGCCGCATCTGTATTTTCCGATCGTGATCCCGAACCTGAAGTCCAGGGGCTTCCTGCCGATCGGATATAAGGGCTGGTACGGCGACGTCAATATGCCGGGCATGCCGAAGCCCTACTATACCATGGGACATCCGGACCAGCAGGATCTGGACGAGGCGTTTGCGTTCGGCAGGGAGATGGCCGAGAACAGCGCAAAGATCGCCGCAGGCGATACGGGACTTATCTATCCCGATCCGGAGATAAACGATAAGGTGCTGGAACAGGCGCTGCTCTGCTCCAATATGCTGCTGAGCCCGACCAACCCGCAGGGCGCGTTCATCCGCGATCCGGAGAAGTGCCATTACCCGAAGTGCCATGTCTGCATGGACAACTGCACGATGGGATATATTGATCTGTCCAGAGATCCTCAGGTGTTCGGGAACCGGGGCGACCGCTGCGACGACTGCCATGAATGCTCCTACTGCTTTATGATCTGTCCCTTCGGAGCCATCCACACGGAGGATCCGCAGCAGTTTGAGCGGGATCGGGGCGTCCGGCACAAAAACTTTGAGGTGATGCTCGACCGGGACGAGGCGGAGGGAACCTTCCGCAGACACATTCCGGCGGACGAGGTCGGGTTCGATACGCCGTACATATACTGGCATCCGGAACGGCCATACCTGAAGGTGCCGAGGGACAAGGGAGGACTGGACGACTAAGCAGGCAGGAGGGCCGGGAGAACCGGAAAACTAAGCCGGGGCAGGCCGGGAAGGACCGGACGACTAAGTTGGCAGGAGGGCCGGGAGGACCGGACCACTAAGCCGGGCAGGTTGGGAAGAACCGAACCACTAAGCCGGGCAGGCCGGGAAGAACCGGACGACTAAGCAGGCAGGAGGGCCGGACAACTAAACTGTGGCAGGATGGGAAAGACCATGACTGCTCTGGTGTTTGACAGGTGGACTATGAAAAATATTGTATTTATTGAAAATTCAGATCTCCCGTTTTCGGAGGGAATCCGGATGGCAGAGCGCATCCGCCGGGAGATCGGGACGGATCTTCTTACGGTGATCGCGGAGGGGGATCTGCGCTCAGACGGGTGTCCCGCGAAGCGCTCCGCAGAGCAGAGGGCCGGCATGTGGCTGGACGCAGGGGCCGACCTGGTGCTGCAGCTCCCGGTGTTCAGCGTGCTGGGAGGATATGGGAAAAAGGACTTTGCCGTCGCGGCGCTGATCCAGAGGCTGCACAGTGCGGAACGGGTGATCCTGCCGTGCCGCCACCTGCCGGGACAGACGGCGGAGGAATGCGGGGAACTGCTCCGCAGGTGTGCGATGCTGATGTTCCGGGAGCGCCCGGACTACCGGAAAGAGCTGCAGGAAAATCTGCGCAGGAGAATGCCGTTTCTGAGAGCGCAGATGGAGGCGGTTGCCTTCTGCATCCCGGAGGCGGCAGGGCTCCTGCAGCTTCCGGAGAACAGGCAGAGTGTCTGTATGCTGGACGCCATGCTCCAGCTGTACTATATTGTGCGGGTGGATTTTATGGAGACTGAAAGCGGCGCGGAAGACACGAGCATTTCGGCGGCCGGGAACCGTGCTCCGGGTGGCCGTACCGGACTTTGGGAAGACCATACGCAGACCGGGAGTGCAGGACTACGCGAAGGCTGTGCGCAGGGCGGCCGCGCCGGATCCCCGTCTGGCGGGGAGGAAAGGCGGCGCCTTTGCTTTGAGCGCCGTGCGGCGCGGGAGCTGAAAAAGATGCTTGAAAATCAGTCCCGGGATTTTCTGATGAACATTTCGGGGAGCACGGAGAGAGCGGTGAGCAGGATCCTGGATATTTCCGGGGAGATCTGGGAGGGAACCTGCCTCCAGGAGATCGTGGAGCGTGTGGAAGCAGCTTTTCCAAACAGGGATATGGCGCGGCTCTTTCTCCTGCGCATCGTTCTAAATATCCGGCACAGCGATATGCTGATCAGCGGACTGTACACATACGTGCCGTACTGCCGGGTTCTGGGAGAGCGCGGGCAGAGGCAGGACGAGATCGGGCGCATAGAGGAACTTTCCTGGGTGCCATTTATACGGGAGACCGGCTCGGGGCAGAGCAGAGAGGACAGCCCGGGGCAGGGCGGACAGGCGGACGAGACGCTCAGGCTCCTGCTCGCCATCGACCGGAGGGCCGGGCTGCTGTTCGGGTGATACAAATGCATTGGCCAGGCAGAAGAGGAGGCGGTCTCTTGTCGGAGATCATTTTGGATACGAAGCTGGTTGGTTCCATTGAGGGAACATTTTTTGTGCCTTCTTATCAGAGGGGATACAGATGGGGCAGGGACGAGGTGATCAGGCTGCTGGACGACGTCTGTTCCAACGGGACGGACAGCTATTGCCTGCAGCCGGTTGCGGTGCGGAAAAAGGGGGACAGCTATGAGCTGATCGACGGCCAGCAGAGACTGACGACGCTGTATCTGATCTACCGCTTTATGCACAATGAGAGCGGGGGCTTTTTTGATGAGCCGAAGTTTTCCCTGACCTATGAGACGAGAGAGAAGTCAGAAGAGTTCCTGTCTGAGATGGATCTGTCGAAGAAGGAGGACAACATCGACTTCTGGTTCATCTGCAGCGCGTATGAGACCATTCAGGAATGGTTTGCGCAGAAGGAGAAAAGATCCGTTCTGACAAACATCAACAAGTATTTTGATGAAAATGTGAGGGTCATCTGGTACGAGGTGGGGGAAGCGGAGGACGCGGCTGCCCTGTTCGAGAGGCTGAATATCGGGAAGATCCCGCTGACCAGCGCGGAGCTCGTGAAGGCGATGTTTCTGAGCAGGGACAGCGGCGGGGGCATGAGCCGCGAGAGGCAGGAGGAAATCTCCCTGCAGTGGGACAGTATCGAGAGAGAGCTGCACAGTGAGCCGCTGTGGGCCTTCCTGACGAACGACGGGGCGGAGGACTGTCAGACGCGGATCGACCTTGTGCTGAATATCATCGCTCAGACGCCGGCCGGAACCCGGGAGAAATACCATACTTTTTTTGTATTTGACGAGCTGAGAAAAACGAAGCCGCTTTCAGACATCTGGAATCAGGTACAGCACACCTTCCTCATTTTGAAGGACTGGTATGAGAACCATGAGCTGTATCACAAGATCGGATACCTGATCGCGTCCCGCGCGCTCTCCCTGCAGGAGATCTACAGCATGTCGCTGGGCAGAAAGAAGAGCGATTTCATAAAAGAGCTGGACGCGCAGATAAAGGACAGCATAGAGATCGGCTGCAATTATGCGGAGCTGAGCTACGAGCGGCGGGGCGATTATGACAGGATATCCAGGCTGCTTCTGCTGTTCAATGTGGAATCGGTCCGGCAGCTGGAGGAAAAGACTCACCGGTTTCCCTTTGACCGCTACAAGGAGAGCGGGGCATGGAGCCTGGAGCACATCCATGCGCAGCAGTCGGAGGGAATGCGAAAGCAGGAGGAGTGGAAGGAATGGCTGAGGCTGCATATCCGATCGCTGGCCGCTCTCTCAGGGCAGGAGGCGCTGATCGGGAGGATGAAGGAGTGCCTGGACAGGCCGAGGCTGGAAAGACGGGAATTCGAGACGCTCTGCAGGGAGGCGTCCGAGGCGCTGTCTGCGCCGGGGAGCGCAGGATATCTGCACTCGATCTCCAATCTGGCGCTTCTGAATACGAGCGATAACGCCGCGCTTAATAATTCTGCCTTTGATGTGAAAAGAAATAAGATCATTGAGATGGACATGGCCGGAAGGTATATCCCGTTCTGCACGAAAAAGGTATTCCTGAAATATTACACGCCGTCTGAGGAAAACCAGCTTCACTTCTGGGGACAGGCGGACCGCGCCGCGTATGTGCGCGCGATCAATGCCGTATTGAAGAATTATCTGACGGAGAGCATATCTGCAGGGTGGTGAACAGCTATGGAGACAAGGGCACATACGTTTATGGATATTTTTGACACGGATTTTTCCGTGGGGCGGGAGCGGGTGCGGCTGAAGAAAATCGTCATCCCGATCATCCAGCGGGACTACGCCCAGGGGAGGACGGATGAGGACTCAGCCAGGATCCGCGCGCGGTTTCTGAGGGCGCTGCATGAGGCGGTGTCGGGTTCTCCGGCCACGCTGGATTTTGTATACGGAGATATCGATGAAGATGGAACCATGACACCTCTGGACGGGCAGCAGCGCCTGACCACGCTCTTTTTGCTGCACTGGTATGCGGCGAAAAAAGGAGGGGCGGGGGAAGACGAATACCGTTTCCTGTACAATTTCAGCTACGAGACGAGGTACAGCGCGCGCGATTTCTGCTCGCTTCTGATCGGCTTCGACCCGTCTTTTGAGGGCAGCATCTCGGATGAGATCACGGATCAGTTCTGGTTTCCGCTGGACTGGCAGAAGGATCCGACGATCCGCGCGATGCTTGTCATGCTGGATGACATACAGGATGTATTTGCAGATATTGACGGCCTCTGGGAGAAGCTGAAAGGGCGGGCCATCCAGTTTTACTTCCTTCCGATCCGGGACATGGGGCTGACGGATGAGCTGTATATAAAAATGAACTCGCGGGGAAAGCCGCTCACGGCCTTCGAGCATTTCAAGGCGGAGCTGGAGCACGAGATCCGGCAGGCGGACGAGGAGCTCTGCCGGAGGATCATGAGAAAGATCGATATTGACTGGACGGACATGCTCTGGAAGTACCGCGGGAGCAACAACATCACGGACGACGAGTTCCTGAGATATCTGCGCTTTGTCTGCGATATTTTATGCTACCGCAGCGGCGGCACCATGCAGGGCAGGAGAATGAGCGAGTTTGATCTGCTGAATGAGTTTTTCTCACCGAGATGCAGAGATGCGAAGGAGAACCTTCTTTCGCTCGAATCGTTTTTTGACGTCTGGTGTTTTGAAAATCTGGGGGCAGAGCCGGACGAGTTCCTGGGGCGCTTTATCTCGACAGAGCATGAGGCAGGGAAGATCCTCGTTGACAGCCGGCCGGACCTGTTCGGCGACTGCCTGGAGAATTATACGGACGGGTACGGCATGAGGTCCAGGATGTTTCCGCTGGGACGGGTTGTACTTCTGTACGCGGCGGTGGTTTACCTGATGAACCGGCAGACGGTCACCGAGGCGGAATTTGCCCGAAGGCTGCGCGTGGTGCATAATCTGGCGGAAAACTCGGAGGACGAGCTGAGTGACAGCACCCAGAGGACCTCCGGAAACCGGATGCCGGCGATCCTGAGGCAGACGGACTGCATCATCCGAACCGGAAGGATTGACAGGACGATCGAGGGCAGCTTCAATCAGTATCAGCTGAACGAGGAAGAGGAAAAGCTGGAATGGACAGAGCAGAACCCGGAATACGCGGAGACTCTGTTTGTGCTTGAGGATCATGAGCTGCTGTACGGGCGGATCGCGGTCGTGGGCCTGGACGAGCCGGAGCTGTTCGGGCGGTTTGCAGAGCTGTTTGCGTGCGATAAGGACGCGGTGGACTGCGCGCTGACGGCGCTGGGCGATTACACCCAGCAGGACGGGGCCGCGTGGAGATACCAGACCGGCTCATCCAGGATCCTGAGCTCCTGGATGAATCTTTTTCATAACGTGTCGGCCGCGGGCTTCGGGCGCACCAGGGAGATCCTGCACAGGCTTCTGAAGCGCAGGGAGACGTTTTCGGACGGGATGCTGCGCGGGATTGCGGACAGGTACCTCGCTGCCTGCGAGGAAAAGGGCCGGTACGGCTGGAGATACTATTATCTCAGATATGGGGATGTCTTCCGGCCGGGAAGGTACGGAAAGATATACTGGGAAGACAAGGCCGGGGCCCCATACGAGATGCTGATGCTGTACGCTGAGCTGTACCTTTCGCAGAATGCGTACCAGCCATTTCTGAAGCTTCTTGATGAGGATGCATTGTCGAGGGACGACTGGGGACAGTGGCTGGTCAGGGGCGATTACTGGATCGAATGCAGAAACGACGGTTTTTACCTTTATGCTGGCGCTGAGGCTGAAGAGCCTGCGTACTGTCTGGAGATTGCGCAGGATGAGAAGGGCGTCGACACGGAGGACCGGGTAAAAAAGGCGGGGCGCTGGTACAGAAAACTGTGCAGAAGGCTGGAAACAGAAAAAGCTTAAATCAGAAAGAGCTCAGATCAGAAAGAGCTCAGATCAGAAAGAGCTTAGATCAGAAAGGGCTTAGATCAGAAAAAGTTCAGATCAGAACAGGCTTAAAATCAGAAAAAGTTTAAATCAGGAAGAGGTGTCTGGCGATGGAGAAAACGAAGCTGGCAGTTTTGTTTCCGGGGATCGGCTATACATGCGACAAGCCGCTGCTGTACTACGGCGGAAAGCTGGCGGCGGCAGGAGGCTATGAGCTGAAGCAGGTTCCCTACGGCGGCTTTCCGCCCGGAGTGAAGGGGGATCCGCAGAAGATGGAGGCGTGTTTTTACAGCGCGCTCGCGCAGGCGGAGGAGATCCTGGGCGGTGTGGATCTGGAGGGGAGAGAGCTTCTGTTCCTCTCGAAAAGCATCGGGACCGCCGTCGCGGCGGCCTTTGCGAAAAAGCATGACCTGAAGGTGAGAAGCATCTCCTTCACGCCGGTGGAGCAGACGTTCCTGTTTGCGTGCGGGGACGGCATCATGTTTCACGGGACCGCGGACCCGTGGGCGAAGAATACGGACCGCATCCGGGAGTGCTGCGAAAAGATCGGCCAGCCTTTGTACCTTGTGGAGGGCGCGAACCATTCTCTGGAGACCGGCGATGTGGAGACGGATATTCAGAATCTTCAGAAGGTCATGAGACAGGTAAAAGAGTACATCCGTTACGCTTCAGATCAGGCCGAAGCGCTTGCTGCTGAGGCCGCAAGAAAGTGATTCAGGGTACATCCGTGCATCTGAGGCGGAAGCGCAGGGGCTTTTCCGCTCTTGACGCAGGCATTTTTTCAGCGTATAATGTGAAGATGCTAGTCATCTGCCGCGGGCTGTCCTGACATCCTGCGGCGGGAATCTGCGAACTGAACAGCTTTCTGAGAGGAATTAGCCGGGCAGAAATGTCCAGACTGATTTTTTGTTTTATTTTTTACTACACCGTATTGCAGTGTTAGTGCGGGACTAATTTATTGAGGTGAATTATGCTTAAATATTTTGTGAAGCGGTTTCTGATCATGCTGGCGGCCCTGTTCCTGATCGCGCTGATCACGTTTGTGATCATGCATGCCGTGCCGGGCAGCCCGTTTACTACGGATAAAAAGATCTCCCCGGAGATCGAGGCGGCGCTGGAGGCCAAGTATCATCTGGACGATCCGCTGCCGGTGCAGTTTATCGATTACATAAAGGGCCTGCTTCACGGAGATTTCGGCCCCTCCTATAAGTATACCGGCAAGACGGTCAACGACTTTATCTACAACGGCTTTCCGGTGTCGGCGAAGCTGGGGACCATCACGATCGTGTTTGTGATGCTCACGGCCATTCCCATGGGGATCGTGGCGGCGATCAAGAACGGGAAATGGCAGGACATGACCATCATGGCCATAGCGACGATCGGGGTGACGATCCCGTCCTTCGTGATCGCGTCCCTGCTGATCTATGTGTTTGCCTACCGCCTGAACTGGCTGCCGACCTTCGGCCTAGACAGCTGGAAGGGCTACATTCTGCCTGTGATCGCGCTGGGAGGATACTCGATGAGCTACCTGGCCCGCCTGATGCGCAGCAGCCTTCTGGAGGTCATGGGACAGGACTATATCCGGACGGCCAGGGCCAAGGGCCTCTCCGAGACAAAGGTCATCCTGAAGCATGCCATGCGCAATGCGCTGATCCCGATCGTCACGGTGCTGGGGCCGACGGTGGCCGGGCTGCTGACGGGAAGCTTTGTGATCGAGAAGATCTTTGCGATTCCGGGACTGGGCGTCCATTTCGTCAACAGCGTCTCCCAGCGGGATTATACCACCATCATGGGCGTGACAATTTTCTATGCCACATTTCTGCTGGCGATGGTCTTTCTGGTGGACGTGTTCTACTGCCTGATCGACCCGAGAATCAAGTTTGAATAGGAGGCCCCGGCTGCCATGGAAAAGGAAATAAAGAATACGGAAGCATTGGATCAGCTCTGTAAGGATCCCTGGGGGATGCTCCCCGAGAGCGAGCAGGACCGCGAGAAGATCTCGGGCAGAAACCGCAGCTTCCTCTCGGACGTGTGGTTTCGCTTTCACAGAAAGCCCACGGCGCTGGCCGGCCTGGCTATGATCGTGATCCTGATGGTGTTCGCACTGATCGGACCTTTCTTTACAAAATACAGCTATTCGGACCAGAATCTGGATCTGGTCAATATCCCGCCGTATCTCTCTGTGTTTGAGGCGGAGGACGGCTCCTGCTATTTTTATATCACGCAGAGCCTGAAGGTGGTCGTCGTGAATAAGGACGGCACGCTGGGAAAACAGCTCACCAGGCTGCGCGAGGACGAAAAGCAGAAAATGATCTTCTTTGACTATAACGGAGAGGAGATCGTCATCTTTTACGGAATGCAGCCGTACGTGATCGCCAACCCGGTGACGCGTACGATCATGACGCGTGCCAGGGTTTGGAACCGCTCTTACATTCTGGGCACAGACACGCTGGGGCGCGACATTCTCACCCGCCTCATGTACGGGACGCGGGTGTCCATGCTGGTGGCGCTGATCGCGGTTCTGGTGAACATGGTGATTGGCATTGTCTACGGGGGCATCTCCGGCTATGCGGGCGGCGCCGTAGACAACATCATGATGCGCGTTGTGGATATTATCAGTACGATCCCCCTGACGCTCTATGTGATCCTGATCATGGTGCTGCTGGGGAGCGGGCTTCACAGTATCATCATCGCGATCGGAACCGTGTACTGGGTGGATATGGCGCGCGTAGTCCGCGGGCAGGTGCTGACCCTGAAGGAGCAGGAGTTTGTCATCGCCTCCAGGACCATCGGATCGTCCACAAAGACGATCCTTCTGCAGCATCTGATCCCGAACGCCATGGGCCCGATCCTGGTGACCGTGACCATGCTGATCCCCTCGGCGATCTTTATGGAGGCGTTTCTGGGCTATCTGGGCATCGGCCTGCAGCCGCCTCTGGCCAGTCTGGGGACGATGTGCAACGACGCGACGGAGAATCTGAAATCCTGTCCGCACCAGCTGTTTATTCCGGCGCTGGTGATCTGCCTGATCATGTTTGCCTTCAACTTTGTGGGCGACGGCCTGCGGGACGCGCTGGACCCGAAGCTGAAGAAGTGACTGCCCAAAGCTGAAGGAAGGATGGGAGATACATATGGAACATATACTTGAAATCAACAATCTGCGGACCTCTTTTCTCACGAGCAGCGGGGAGGTTCAGGCGGTCCGGGGCGTCACCTTCCACGTGAATCAGGGCGAGATCCTGGGCATCGTGGGCGAGTCAGGCAGCGGCAAGAGCGTCACCTCCATGTCGATCCTGCAGCTTCTCGGGGACACGGCCGTCATCAGGGAGGGCTCATCCATCCTGTTTGAGAACAGGGAGCTGACGAAGCTGAAGAAAAAAGAGCTGCGCTCCATCCGGGGAGAGAAGATCTCCATGATCTTTCAGGATCCCATGTCCTCGCTGAATCCGCTGATCCCGGTCGGGAAACAGGTGGAGGAGATGATCAGCGAGCATCACCCGGACAAGAGCAGGGACGAGCTGAGATCCATGGTCCTGGAGCTCTTTGACCGGGTTCGGATCCCGGAGCCGGAAAAGCGCTACCGCGCGTATCCGCACGAGTTTTCCGGCGGGATGCGCCAGCGCGTGATGATCGCGATGGCCCTGGCGAACCGGCCGCGGCTGCTGATCGCGGACGAGCCGACGACCGCGCTGGATGTGACGATACAGGACCAGATCCTCAAGCAGCTGCGCGGGCTGCAGAAGGATTCCGGCACCAGCATTATCTTCATCACGCACGACCTGGGCGTGGTGGCCGAGCTGTGCACGAGGGTGGCCGTGATGTACGGCGGCCTGATCCTGGAGGAGGCGGACATTGACGAGATCTTTGAGAATCCGAGGCATCCCTACACGCTGGGGCTTCTGGCCGCGATCCCGGATATCGGGCAGGACAAGAACAAACGGCTCACTCCGATCGAGGGAACGCCGCCGGATATGACAGACCCGCCGAAGGGCTGCCCGTTTGCGGCGCGCTGCCCCTATGCCCGGAATATCTGCGCCGTGAAGCAGCCTGAGTATGTGCAGGTGAAGGAAGGCCACCGCTCCATGTGCTGGCTTCTGGATGAGCGCGCACCGGCGGAGAATAATCCGTTCCGAAAGGACTGAACAACTATGAGTGAAAAAGCCATGCTGGAGGTTCAGGACCTCAAAATGCATTTCAGACTGAATAATTCCAAAAACCTGATGGTTCACGCCGTGGACGGCATCAGCTTCCGGATTCCCAGGGGAAAGACTCTGGGCCTGGTCGGAGAGTCCGGCTGCGGCAAGAGCACCTGCGCCAGGACCGCGATCCGCATCTATGACCCCACGGCGGGGAAGATCTTTCTGGACGGACAGGATATCACCAGGCTGTCACAGAAGGAGCTGAAGCCTCTGCGGAAAAAGATGCAGATGATCTTCCAGGATCCATACGCGTCGCTGAACGCGAGGATGGTGGTCAGGGATATCATCGCGGAGCCGCTTCTCGCGCACGGGATCATCCGCAGCAAGCGGGAGGCCGGAGAGTATGTCTATCCGATGCTGGAGCGCGTGGGGCTCACGCGGGAGCATGCGGACCGCTATGCGCATGAGTTCTCAGGCGGCCAGCGGCAGCGCATCGGCATTGCGAGGGCGCTGATCCTTCAGCCGGATCTGGTGATCTGCGACGAGCCGATCTCGGCGCTCGACGTCTCCATTCAGGCGCAGGTCGTCAATCTCCTGAAGGATTACCAGGAGGAAAAGGGAATCTCATATCTCTTCATCGCGCACGACCTGTCCATGGTCCGCTACGTCTCTGACGAGGTGGGCGTCATGTATCTGGGACAGCTGGCCGAGCTGTGCGAGGCCGAAGAGATCTACCGCAAGCCGCTGCATCCCTACACGAAGGGCCTTCTGGGCAGCATCCCGATCCCGAATCCGAAGCTGGCGCGCCAGAAGGAGGTCTCCGGCATGAAGGGGGACATCCCCAGCCCGGTGAATCCGCCGGAGGGCTGCCGGTTCTGCGCGCGCTGCCCGTATGCAAAGTCAGTCTGCAGTGAGACGACCCCGCACCTGAAGGAGGTCTCGCCCGGGCATCAGGTGGCCTGCCATCTGTACTGACGGGACGGCCGGGGCGGGCCCGTGAAAGGGGCTGCTGCCTGCGGCATCTGTGAAGGCCGCTGTGTTTTTCTGATGTCAGCTGCTTCAGGGCAGTTTACATAAAACCCATTTAACATGCTCTCATGCTGAGAGCGGAAAAGAAAGAGAGGAAACGATTATGAAGATGAAACGACTTGCAGCACTGCTTCTTGGCGGATGCATGCTGGCCTCTGCCCTTCCGGTGTACGCGCAGGAGATGCTCCCGGATGTGGAAGAGGTTACCGGTGAGGATGCGCCTCTGGCCGACACACAGGAGATCACCTATGTGCTCAGCAATGAGCCGGACGGCATTGACCCAGGCATTACGAACAACTCCTTTGCTTCTGTATTCCTGGTGAACTGCTTTGAGGGCCTGGCTACCTATGACAACAGCGGAAACGTTGTTCCGGGCGTGGCGGAGTCCTGGGACATCAGCGAGGACGGCACGGTTTACACGTTCCATCTGAGGGATGGCCTGAAGTGGAGCGACGGCTCGCCTCTGACAGCGAATGATTTCGTCTATTCCTACAAGAGAGTGCTTGACCCGGCGACGGGCGCCCAGTATGTCAACATGATCACCGATTATGTAGTGGGCGCTGCTGAGCTGTATGCAGGAGAGGGCAGCGAGGAGGATCTCGGCATCAGGGCTCTGGACGACCAGACGCTGGAGATCACACTGATCCAGCCGGCTTCCTGGTTCATCGATATGCTGACCATGTGGGTATGGGATCCGGTTCAGGAGGCCACGATCACAGCGAACGGCGACCAGTGGACGAACAGCGCCGACACCTATGTCTGCAACGGCCCGTTCATGATCTCTGATATGAGCATGGGCGAGTACGTGGAGCTTTCCAAAAACGAGAATTACTGGGATGCTGAGAGCGTGACGCTTGAGAAGATCACGCTGCGCTACGTGCTGGATACCGCTACGGCGCTCACTGCCTATGAGTCCGGCGAGGTGGACGGCATCAACACCATCCCGGCATCCGACGTTGCCCGCCTGAAAGCGGAGGGCGCGGGCGTGCAGACCGCTTCGAACTTCGGCACCACCTATTTCAACATTAACTGCGCAAAGGCTCCGTACGACAATCCGCTTGTCCGCAAGGCCCTGAGCCTGGCGATCGACCGTGAGGCGATCATCAACAACGTTCTGCAGGTGGAGGCTTCCCCGGCTTACAACCTGATCGGACCGGGCTACGTCGTGGACGGCGTGGACTTCTCTGAGGGCGACAGCACCTGGGAGCTTGGCCCGAACGCTGACCCGGAGGCTGCACAGGCGGCTCTGGCTGAGGCAGGATATCCGGACGGCGAGGGCTTCCCGACCCTGCAGCTTTCCTACTATTCTTCTGATACGGTGAAGAAGATGACGGAGGCGCTGGCCGAGATGCTGGAGACGAACCTGGGCATCGACGTGGAGATCACATCCGCTGACTGGGCGGTGTTCTATGAGGATGTGCAGAACGGCAACTATGATGTGGCTGCCATGGGCTGGAGCGCGGACTACGTGCATCCGATGTCCTTCCTGCCGCTTCTGAAGACCGACGATGTGAGCAACAATGTATTCTACAGCAACCCGGACTACGACGCTCTGGTAGAGCAGGTGATGGCTGAGAGCGATCCGGCGAAGGGCTGGGATCTGATGAAGGAAGCAGAGGCCCTCGCGATGGCGGATTATCCGATGCTGAACGTGTACTATAAGGCTGCGAACTATGCAATGAAGGATTATGTGACCGGTTACTTCATGAACGCATCCTCGAGCCTGTTCTTCAAGGGCGCGAAGGTAATCGCGGCAGAGTAAAGACCGGCAGAGTAAAGATCTGCGGAGTAAAGATCCATAAGGCAAACACAAACCCCCGCGCCGGGCAGCGGCTGCTTTGGCGCGGGGGTATTTTTGGTGATATTGTTCCGGTGATACTGTTCGATCCGGGATATGTACAGACGGCGCGGTGCCCTGCCATGTGGAATTTCTGAAACAGCCAGGGGCAGGCACCCCTGCCCGCAGCGGCCTGCAGGCACCCCTGCCCGCAGCGGCCGGCCGGCGCCCGATAAAACGACTATTTGTCCGTGAGGTGATGCAGGAACTGCCTGGTGCGCTCTTCCTTCGGGCTGCTGAATATTTCAAGGGCGGTGCCCTGCTCGACGACGAGGCCGCCTTCCATGAACACGACGCGGGAGGAGACGTCCATCGCGAATTTCATCTCGTGCGTCACGATCACCATCGTGGTGCCGTCCTCCGCCAGCTTTTTCATGACGTCGAGGACCTCGCCGGTCAGCTCCGGATCCAGAGCCGAGGTCGGCTCATCGAAGAGGATCACCTGTGGATTCTGCGCGATGGCGCGTGCGATCGCCACACGCTGCTGCTGGCCCCCGGACAGCTGGTCGGGATAATAGTGTGCACGGTTTGACATCCCCACCCGGTCAAGCATCTCAAGCGCGGTTTTTTCCGCGCTTTTTTTGTCAATCCTGCGGGCGGTGACCAGCCCCTCCATGACGTTTCCGAGCGCTGTCATGTTGCGGAACAGGTTGAAGCTCTGGAAGACAAAGGCCATGTCGAAGCGGAGCCTGCGGATCTCCCTGGAGGAGATATGCGCCATGTCATGGTGAAAATCCCCGAAGGTCATCTGCCCCCGGTCCACCTTTTCCAGAAAGCTGATACAGCGCAGCAGGGTGGTCTTTCCCGAGCCGGACGGGCCGATCACGGAGACGACCTCGCCCTTGTCAATCCGGAAATCAATTCCCTTCAGCACCTCGTTTGTGCCGAAGCTCTTGTGAAGATCTGTTACTTCAAGCATGGGATCCTCCTTCACATCTGTGCTGAGTCTGTCTCGACCAGATATTTTTCATCTGTCTTCCACACCAGCTTTTTCTCCAGCCAGGACTGGATCCATGTCAGGATCGTCGAGAAGGCGAGATAGATCACCGCGGCCTCGCAGTAAAGCGCAAACGGCTCATACGTCCGGGATGCGATCTGCTGTGCGGTGGTAAAGAGCTCCACCACGGTGATGCTGGACGCGAGAGAGGTGTCCTTCAGCAGGCTGATCAGGTTGTTAAACAGGGATGGAAAAGCGATCGGAAACGCCTGGGGAAGAACGACCCGCAGCATGGTCTGCGGGTAATTCAGTCCGATCATCTGCGCGGCCTCCGACTGCCCCTGCGGGACTGCCAGGATGGCGGAGCGGAACACCTCCGCATTGTATGCTCCCAGGTTCATGCCAAACGCGATCACGGCGGCAGGGAACGCGTCAAGCACGATCCCGAGCCGCGGGAGGCCGAAAAAGATGATAAACAGCTGGACGAGCAGCGGTGTTCCGCGGAATACCCAGATGTAGATCTGTGAAAACTGCTTCAGGATCCGGATATCTGCCACCTGAACGATGGCAAGCAGCAGCCCGAGCACAAAGCTGAATGCGAAGGATGCCAGCGTCAGCGGTATCGTGATCCGGATGCCGGGGATCAGGATCTGGGTGAAGGATGAGACAAGAATCTCGATAATTCGTTCGTTCATATCAGATTAATCCAAATCCTGCTGAGAGATATCGCTTCCGAAGTATTTCTCGGAAAGCTCTGTCAGGGTTCCGTCCTCCGAGAGCTCGGCGATCGCCGTGTCGATCGCTTCCCTCAGTGTCCCGGTGGCCTCTTCTTTGCGAAGCGGGATGGCGACCTCTGAGGCGTCCTCGGTGAGCGCTACGATCTTGATCGGCGCGTCGGGATGCTCCGCAAGATAATCATAGAAGGAGACCTCGGCATTCAGCGTGGCGTCCACGCGGCCGGAGAGCACCATGTCGATCGTCTCGGCCAGCGTATCCACGTTCTGGACGTCCGCGCCGTATTCTGCCGCCATGTCCGCATAGGTGGAGCCGAGGGAGTTGCTGGTCTTTTTTCCGTCGAGATCCTCGAAGCTGAGAATGTCCTCATTTGACTCGGCGACCACCAGGGCGGTGCGGATATAGGCGTACGGCGTTGAGAAGTCGTATTTCTCCGCCCGCTCGTCCGTGATCTCCACTCCGTTGATCACGGCGTCGTAACGGCCGATGTCCATTCCGGCGAACAGGCCGTCCCACTCGCCCTCGACAAATTCTGCCTCGACGCCCAGCTTTTCCGCGATTGCCTTTCCTACCTCGGTGTCGTAGCCGACGAGTTCTCCGTCCTCGTCGTGATACGTCCAGGGCGCCCACTGGCCCTCCATGGCAAACGTGATGCTGCCCTTTTCCTGGATCTGGGAGAGAAGATCGCCGCCTGCTTCCTCATCTGCGGCCGCGGCCGATGCGGCTCCCAGGAACAGGGCTCCGGACAGGCCGAGGCATGCAAGGGTTTTTGCTGTCTGAGTGGATAATTTTTTCATAGATAAATTCCTCCTTGAACATATTATCGCATCTGAGATCAGTCCGAACCGGCCGGGTACGGGACTGCCTTCAGTATGTTACTGCATTTCTGAAATCAGTCCAGGCCGGCCAGGTATGGGACTGCCTTCAGTACGTTTTCTGTATTCTGGCTGTTGGCGGAAACACAGAGCACCGGTTTTTCAGCGGCGCCGCCGTATTCCCTGTAGACGGCGCTGTCCGAGATGTCGATGCCGAACGGGATCGGATCCGAGCGGGAGATGACCTCTCCGGACTCGTCGTACTGGAGCACGCTGCCTTCGAGCAGCCGGTCGGACAGCCGGCTGTACAGCTCATCCGGGAGAGCCTCGCGCAGATCGCAGAACATGCCGCGCCCGGACTGCTCCTGAAAATCATCCTGGGAACAGATGATCAGATCGACCGCGCCTGCCGCGATCCTGGTCGTGTATGCCATGTTCATCTGATAGCTGTCCAGATAGAAGACCTCGGTCTGGATGTAATCGTTCTTATTTTCCATCCCGATATATTCTTCGAGAAAGCTGTCCAGGGATTCGCTGTCGGCGGGCTCGCTGCCGTTCAGGCAGCAGATGGCCAGAACGCATTCCTTCCGGTTGAAAATGGTGGTGTTCAGGATGGTTATGAGGAAGACTGCGGCGAGGACCACGACAAGAACGATCTTCAGATAGTAGTCCCTGAAATACCCCAGCCTCTGCCGGAACGGGAGCTTTTTGATATCCTCCCTGCTGATCGTGTCCTTGGATCTTTTATAGATCAGGGCGTCGTCGTCGAGAGCGGTTTTCTTAAATTTTGTATCCATACTGCACATCCCTTTCATAAAACCATTCGCGCCGCTGGGCCGGATCAGTCCGGCGCAGTTCGGCGCAGACCTCTTCCTGCAGGCAGATCTCCGGTCTGCCGTTCAGGTTTACGATAAAACGGATTGCGCGATTTGTCAAATAAATTATGCGGCGACACCTATTATAAACTGTTTTGGCGCGAAAGGAAAGGTTTCTTTACGGGGTGGTTTCCCTGCCTAATATTCCCCAAAAAGACGATATAAGGAATAGCGCGGAAGCTGTGTGGGAAAATATCTGAGGAGGACTCATATGGAAAAGTACAAAGACATTCTTAATAAATTAGCCCGCGACAGGAACATCACGGTCGAAGAAATGAAGGAGATCATATCCGAGCGCATCAAAGCTGGATTGAATGACCCCGACCCGGTAAAACGGACACAGTGGGAACGGATACCACACTCGGGGGATATGCCAACACCGGAAGAATGGTTGAAATATGCGGTTGAGAAGTTACGCTTTGAAGGACGAGACGATTTTCTTCGGGAGTATCTATGAGTCAAGAACTTAAAATTCACAGATGTTGCTTTACTGGTCATCGTCCTGAAAAGCTGACGGCTGATTCCGCGGCAATCAAAGAGGTACTGGCGACCGAAGTTGATAAGGCCATTGCCGATGGCATCACAGAATTTATTACAGGGATGGCGCGTGGCGTTGATCTATGGGCAGCCGAGTTGGTATTAGAACGAAGAGAAACAAACCCATCAATCTCACTTTTCTGTGCCATTCCGTATGAGGGCTTTGAGAATAAATGGTCAGAATCTTGGCAAAGTTTATATCGAAATATTCCAGCCAACGCCGACGGGTCTAAGGTGTTTCAACCGCATTTTAGAATTCTGAAAAACATATTTCATGAAGATATGTGAATCATGCGCCTGATTGTTTCCTTTCATGTAGAAATTTATAGGACGGGCACCATTAAGTGTCGATAGTCCGGTCGCATCGGCAAAAGGAATCGTCTTTCCGCCACCTGCAGGAGCTTCGCCACCTCCGCGACACTTTTCCCGGACTGAAGCCGGGCCTCTTTGAATCGGTATGCCATAAGGCTCACCCCCTGTTACAGTGAATTCGGATATCGGCCTACTGCTTACGTTCAGTTATTTTCCAATATCCGGATTTGTCGGAACCGATTCTTTCAATGATTCCTTTTTCCTTTAGCCTTTTTATTTGGACAGATACAAACTTCCTGCCAACACCCAATCTGCCGGCTATATCCTGATAGGTATAAGAAGGATTCTCTGTGAGCAGTTCGAGTATACGACTTTCATCTCCCGTCAAGTTTACAGTTCCATTTACAGTTCCATTTACAGTTCCATTTGGACCCCGAACAATGCGGCCTTCCGGAGCTGTAAATTTAATCATAACTGTATTACCGGTAATATCGTATTCGGGTAAGGGGACATGATCTGCTTTGCAGGCATCACATATTTTTTCAATGCCGCGTCCCCAGCTTTCAATGAAACCCGCCAGATAATAAACATGGGCAATGTTGGGATTGAAAGGCTCGGAGGAATGCTTTTCCATAAGCCTTGTCGCAGACCAATTCTCGGGGAGACGCCCACAGTTAGCGATATAAAGTCTGTCATCATATACGCTCACTTGAATTGGGATTCCGCGTGCATAGTCCTTGTGGCATAGGGCATTCAACAGGGCCTCTCGCAGGGCCTCGTCCGGTACAAAATAGCGCTCAATGCGTTGAATACCTTCATAGGTAATCTTCGCCTTCATGTATTTTAGGTGGACAATTTCGATGATGCGATCAATCTGATCAAGCAAAGAACCATGGATCTCATCCTGATAACGCAAATCGGAGTCGCTTTCAAAGTATCCGATTTTGGTAAATGCGCCAAGCTGCCAGGTTTCGGGATCTTCGGCAAAGAGGAGCATCGCCGCGTTTGTCAGATATCCGTTATTCATCAGATGCAGCTTTTTCATCAAGGTTTCTTTCGTCTCATCTAATGCGCTTTTGTCGATTCGCCCTTTTTTAGCAGCCCATTTTTTGAAACGCTTTACTACACCATCATCAACGTCATCTAACGTAAATGACGGAAGCGGGAGATTATCCCAGGTTGCTCCTTGTTTACGCAGCAAGAAACTCTCAAGCTCTAATCCAACCAATCTTTGGTTGGTACTGCCGCTTCGATAATAGTATGTGCCCTTATAGGAAATGGCAATCGGGTAAGACTGAACTGAGATTTCAAGATATTCCTTTCCGCCGTCCTCCAACAGTCTTATGGGGACAATGATTCCCAAGGCATCTCTTATTTTATTTGGGAGATCTTCGAGGAGCTTGCGGGAATTTTTAACTCCTACAATTTCCCCCGCGTCATTCTTTCCGATATAAAGAGTACCACCTTGCGCATTGGCGAAGCCGCAAATCCATGCAAGATAATCATCCTTCCATATTTCTTTCCATTCTTCAGTCTGTAATTCAGGCATCGGTCTGTCCCTCTTTTCGCTTTATATATTTCCCGTTTTTAATGCGAGCGTCCGATGGCTTTTGCGCATTGTCGGGAATGATCCATGTTGCTCCGGCTTTCTGTGCGCCATCAATTCTGCCGCTGTTACACAACGTAATGATGCGCCGTCTTGAAAGATTCCAGCGATCCGCTGCCTCCATGGCTGAAATGTATTTCATCTTGCAGGGCTCCTTTCTGAACTCACCACCTATTATATTCATAATTTGGAACAATATCAAGGGCCTGAAAGAAAAAAGCTGACGGAAGCTGACGGAAAAAGGGAAACAGTTTGCAGAGCGAACCGCATCCCGCCTGATTGAAATCGAAAATTCCATTTTCGGTTCATGGATGGAAGAAGATGTCCAAAAATATCTCGAATTAACGGAACGGTTTTCTCTTAGCTTAAAAGCGAAAATCGGAGAGTTGTAAGCAATGTCAGGGAGGTGCTTATATGCTGCACAGAATGGAAGATAATAAATTGATAACCCGTTACATTCTGCCATCTATCAGCGCAATGGTTGTTTCATTCGCCTATAATGTAGCAGACGGAATGTTTGTAGGTCAGGGAGTCGGTGAAAATGCGCTCGCTTTTGTTAATATAACGGTTCCGTCACTGAGATCATGACGGGACTGGCGTTTCTGGGACGACGTTCGATAGACCGAACTTCAACCGGCTGGTGCAGGATGCGACGGCGGACGGGAAGATTAACCTGATCCTCACAAAGGATCTCAGTAGGCTGGGTAGGGATTACATCGAGGCTGGCCGATATACGGATGTTTTAAATATCCGTCACCGCAATAATCTTGAAAAAGTTCGTTTAACCGCATATAATGACAATGATGAATGGGAGGAATGGCTTATCTTGCTCAATGCGATTTCTGTAAAAGAAGCTGCGGAAAAATGGCAGATTTCCGAACGACGGGTTCAGAGGCTGTGCGAAAGCGGCAGAGTCAAAGGTGTAAAGCGTTTTGGGCACTCGTGGATGATCCCCGCAGATGCAGAAAAGCCTTTCGATTTAAGGCGCAAAGATCAGTCAGAGGGAGGCGCGAGTCATGCTGAAACAGATTAAATACTTTCAAGCCGTCGTTCGCGCAAACAGCTTCAGCGAAGCGGCGGAGCAATGTTACATATCGCAGTCCGCGATCTCTCAGCAGGTTCAGGCCTTGGAACGGGATCTGGGCGTAACGCTGCTGAAACGGGAAAACCGGCGTTTCTCCCTGACACCTGCCGGAGAGCATTTCTATCGGCAAAGCCTTCTGCTGATGGCGGATTTTGACCGGCTGTGCAAAGAAACAAAAAGGATCGCACAGGGAGAGGATTTTGTCCTGCGTATCGGATATATCAAAGGATACGGCGGTGCGGAATTTCAGCGGGCCGTGGCGGAATTTACGGCAAAGTACCCCGATATTCCCATTGATATGAAAAACGGCAATCACGAGGACTTGTATGAACTGCTGCGTTCTAATCAGGTAGACTTAGTGCTGAACGATCAGAGACGCGCTTTCTCAGACGAGTATGTCAATACCGTTCTGACCGTTATAAGCTGCCATATTGAAATCTCCGTCAGAAATCCCATAGCCAGTCTGGAGTATGTCAATGTAGGCGATCTGCGGAACACTCCCTGTATTATAGTCGCGTCGAGGGAACAGCAGGAGAACGAACAGTCTTATTATCGTGAAATATATGGGATCGAGAGCAAATTCCTATTTGCCGAAAATCTGGATGAAGCTCGGCTGATGGTCGTGAGCGGGAAAGGTTTTCTCCCCATTGAGGGAGGCGAAGCGCCCACACAGTTTGCCGAGACGATTGCAAGGCTGCC
>CANRBX010000029.1 GCA_947628955.1 uncultured Lachnospiraceae bacterium
TCTGGCGGGTTATCAAAATCCTATAGGTGTGGCAGATTGGAAAAATCAGATTGCACGCGCTTTGCCAGAAGAATTGAGAAGTAGTTTACCGACGGTTGAAGAGATAGAAAGGGAATTAGAACAGTAATAAAAGTGCCACGCCCGTGGCACAAACAAAAGAAAATACTATAAAGAAGAATGAAAAAGTTTAGCTTAAAATAATAAACTGAGAATTTAAATAAACCAGAGTTAGAGGAAATAATACTATGCAAACTGATAATGCAAATAAAAAAGAAATGACTGAAATTAAGGAAGTATTTTTATCTGGCGAAATCTGACGTAAAACTGTACAATTCTGAAGACCTTTGGGGAGTAATTGTACAGCTGCGGCAGGGATCAGTGAGACAGAGGTGGAATGACTTATTTTTACAATTCTTGTACTTGAAGATGATTTAGAATTAAACCGCACGATTTGTACCGCTTTGCAAAAGGAAAATTATCGCGTTTACCATGCGTATACCTGCAAAGACGGACAGCTTCTTGCAGCCGGTCATACATTTGACATGGTGATATTGGATGTAAATCTGCCCGACGGCGACGGATTTCAGTTTTGCAGATGGATCAAAGCACGGAGCAACAGCTCGGTCCTGTTTCTTTCCGCACGGGATTTAGAAGAAGATGTCCTGAGCGGTTATGAAACAGGGGCAGATGATTATGTGACAAAGCCTTTTTCCATGAAAGTTCTGTTAAAGAAAATTCCTGCCATTCTGTCAAGGGAAAGAAAGAAATCAGATATCTATGACGATGGATTTTTAAAAATAGATTTTGAATTGGGCGCTGCACAGACCGGGGGAAATATCTGCCCTGTCACACCTACGGAATACCATATCCTGAAAAAACTGATCGAACATAAGGGACAGTTATTAACCTATTCTGTTCTGCTGGATTCCCTGTGGGAAGACGGGATTCAGTTTATGGATAAGCACGTTCTTGCCGTTCATATCAACCGCCTGCGCAAAAAAATAGAAACAGAAGGGCATCATTATATTTCAAACGTATATGGAATGGGGTATGTATGGAAATAGTCTGTATCTTGGCCATCCTGCCCGTGACCCGGAGCCTTTTAACGTCGTGCCCGGGACAGATTTATATACATGCCCGAAGTGGACTTGTACACTATACCGGAAGGCCTGCAAATAACGCAGTAGTTCTGTAATGAATTTGGTGGTAAACTATAGTCAGCGGCAGCATTCTCCAGATTAATGATCCAATCTTGCTTGTCTATGCCGGCGGGGATTGGGATGCGTCAAAGTATACGACCTTCCAGCCGGACAAGGATGCCATCATTCCAATCTACTGGCTCTTTGACAGCGGCAAGAAGAACGGCTTCCAATGCCTGATCTATATGCACCGCTACCAGCCGGACACGATTGCCCGTATCCGCACAGACTACGTCCACGAGCAGCAGTCCCGGTATCGCACGGCCATTGCCGATCTGGAACAGCGCATCCATGGCGCGTCCGCTTCTGAACGGGTCAAACTGAACAAACAGCTCCAGAAGCTGCAGGCACAGGCTGAAGAAATCCGGGTTTATGAAGAAAAATCCATCATCTTGCTGATCAGATGATTAGCATTGATCTTGATGATGGGATAAAAGTGAATTATGCAAAATTTTAGGATGTGCTGGCAAAAATAAAGTAAGGTACTTGTATACAAAAACAAGATTTTTTAGAATATTACCGATTGAAAAAGTATTTATTGGACCAGATATAGTATATAATCAAACCTATAGCAGAGCGAAATCTATTTCATTTGCAGATAAGGCGGTGTACAGGTATGAATTTAGAGCATGTTTCAATTAAGAATTTCAAAGGCGTAGAGAATATGGAACTTGAATTTACGCCGGGGGTAAATTTGCTGATTGGAGATAACGGAGTCGGGAAAACTTCTGTATTGGAAGCAATTGCAGTGGTTTTAGCAGGAATGTTAAAAGGGCTCAAAGGAGTGCCGACAAAAAACATTCTGCAAAATGATATACGATTTACTCTGGATGAAACAGGAGACGCTTCAACCGGAGTACGTTACTGGTGCCCATCGGAGATTTCATGTACCATAAGAGATAATGGTATGGAATATAATTTGCGGAAGTGGCGCGAGGACGAGGCCGGGAATACGAGGACAAAGACAGAGGATACCGGAATTGTGAAATGGATGCAAAAGCAATCCAATGATTTGAGTGCTGTACTGCCCTTGCTCTGTTTTCAAAGTGATGCGAGAGTATGGCAGATGCATCGCGGAGATTATGGAAAAGAATTGAGGAAAAAGTTAGATGATCGGCGTTGCGGCTATATTGGTTGTCTGGATTATTCGCTGGATATGAAAGGAATTCTGGCATGGTGCCTGAAAATGGAGTTCAGCGCCTTCCAGAAAAACCAAAAGATAAAAGAATATGAGGCATTTAAAATAATAGTGGCAGAATTTATGAGGAATATTGACGATTTGGATGCCGTGCCGGAAATCTATTATTCCAGACAGTTAGATCAGATGGTCTATCGCGAAGGAAATCTGACGATGCCGATATCCGATCTGAGCGCCGGTTATCAGTCTCTGTTGTGGATCATTATGAATCTGGCATACAGATTGGCATTACTGAATTCCGAAAAAGCCGGGGATTGGAAAAGGATGCCCGGGATTGTGTTGATCGATGAAATAGATATGCATTTACATCCGAAGTGGCAATGGAATATTGTGAAGGCATTAGAAAAGACATTTCCGAGTATGCAGTTTATTTTAGCGACGCATTCTCCGATTGTGATTTCTTCCTGTAAGAACGAGCATCTTCTGAGAATCGATGAAGACCAGGAAGTGCTTTATCTGGAGGATGCTTATGGCTATTCGGTTCAGGATGTCCTTACTTTACGGCAGGGGACAACGGAAAAACCCAGAGAAGTGAAAGAACTGGATAGTTTATTTGAAAAAGCAATCAATCAAAACGATTGGAAGAAGGCAGATAGTGTTATCAGGGAAATGGAAAAGGTGTTAGGAGATAAGCATACGGATGTCCGTAGTGCAAAAGAAGAATTGGAGTTGAATCGTTGGATGGAGGATTAAATGCTGTATATTGAGAAGAAATCGCCTCCCAGAGAAATGGTGCGTAAGGTAAGTGAAATAAAAAGCAGTCCTGGATGGAAAGCGATAAAAGATGGGAATACCAGTGCTATCCGGAGTGAATTTGATAATCTTCCGAAAGATACGATACGGGAAAGTCTGCTTGAGGAACAGCATTATTTATGCGCGTACTGTATGCGGAAAATTCAAAATAGCGGTCAGTCTACGTCGATTGAACATTGGTTTCCTTTGAGTAAAAATAAAGACCAGGCGTTGGATTACAGAAATATGCTGGCTGTCTGCGATGGAGGGGAGAATTGGAAGGGGAGTGGCAAAAAAATTTTATGCTGTGATGCCTGCAAAGCAGATGAAGTAAAATTGAACATTTCACCGCTGAATAAACAACAAATGGATAAAATAGCATATGGCAAAGACGGTTTTATACATACAAACCCATATGACAAAAAAATGGAGGAGGACCTTCGGGATATTTTGCGTTTAAATGGTCTATGGAAGAAAGGTGAATTTGTCGCGGACACTTCTACCGAACTTATAAAGGGAAGAAAAGATACTTATCAGCTATATGAAAACTTTGTCAAGAGATTGGGTGAAGAGGGAAAATGCACTTCTTCCAGCATAAAGAAGATAATAGATAAAATACAAAATGCTGAGCATAGACCAGAATATGCAGGAGTACTTCTCTACTTTTTCAATAAAAAGTATCAGTCGCTAGTAAAACGTGGGTTATAAATCGTATATGAACAATGCAAAGCTGGGTGCGCTCACCGGCGCCAACAACTTCTTTGTAAAGAAGCTGCTGGCGGTGGATGATCCCACCAGCAACTATCTGGTGTATCGGCCTTTCGCCTACGAGTCCGACGAGGACAACTGGCTGCTGGATGTGGAGCTATATGCGGGAGAGCCATTCCGTGCTGATTTGGTTTCCATGTGATGGAAAAGGTCGAAGGGCTCTATACCATCTGGTTTCTCGGCCAGCTGGGCAGCAACTGGTCAGATGCCTGCGCGGACAACCTGCGCGAGTATGGCCGGGTGCTGGAAGTACCGCAGCAGACAGATTTTTACCGTCGGCGGGTGGCATCTTCTGACAGCAAGGTATATGTGATCATCTCCGACGCTTTGCGGTACGAGGTAGCGGCTGCCCTCGCGGAGCAGCTGCAGCGGGAGACGCAGGCCAGGGTGGATCTGAAATCCATGCAGGCGGTGTTCCCGACCATTACGAAGTTTGGTATGGCCGCACTGCTGCCGCACAAAGCACTCTCAGTTGAACTGAGAACCGGTAAAACGGATCGACTGGCGGTACTGGCAGACGGACAATCCACGGAGGCCAACAATCGTGATAAGCTCCTGAAGGCAGCTGACAGGGCCAGCGCAGCTCTCAAGTATAAGGACATCATTGACATGAAGCGTGCCGACCGGCAGGCACTCATCAAGGGCATGAATAAGGTTAGGTATACCGGCAAAAATAGAGCGGGGTGATTGATGATGAGAATTCGAAAAGTACGAACATGATTTAAACCATTATATTTCAAACGTATATGGAATGGGGTATGTATGGAAATAGTCTGTATCTTGATGATCCTGCTGCTGACGGGTATCGTTTTCTGCCTTTTATGGAAAAATCATTGCCTGAAACGGGACATTTATGATTTCACAGGAAAATTAGAAGTTTGCCTGAAAGAATTATTAAATGGTGAAAAGCCGGACAGGGCAGAGTACGGGCAGGATGATTTATGGGGTAAGGTATACGACAGATTATGCCGTATTTCTGATCTGTATATGCACAGAAGTCAGGAACTATATGAGGAAAAGGAAAATTTAAAGGAGCTGGTATCCGATACATCCCATCAGGCTAAGACCCCTCTTGCAAATATTAAGCTGTATCAGGAATTGCTTTCGGATGAAACAAATGCAGCAGAAAGTGCGGAATATTTAACCAGGATGGGCAGGCAGGTGGATAAACTGGACTTCCTTCTTCAAAGCATGGTAAAAATTTCGAGGCTGGAAACCGGAACAATTAAAATTGCAAAATCAGAATATCCCATATCAGAAACCCTTGCGCTGGCAGTCGCGGCAGTCGTTCCAAAAGCAGACCAGAAAAACATTCAGATTCATGTCGCATATGATGAAGCGCTCCGATTGGAGCATGACAAAAAGTGGACAGCGGAAGCGGTTTTTAATGTCCTCGACAATGCAGTCAAATATACAGATGAAAACGGGAATATCGATATTTCTGTACAGCAGGAAGAGATTTTTACAAGGATCAGTATTACAGATACCGGAAAAGGGATTCCCCCGGAAAGGCAGGGAAGTATCTTTAAGCGGTTTTACCGCGAGCCGGAAGTTCACGATGCGGAGGGCGTCGGCATTGGCCTGTATCTGGCGCGAAAAATCATATCCATGCAAAACGGCTACATAAAAGTGGAATCAGAAACAGGGAAAGGAAGCACCTTCCATATTTACCTGCCAAATTAAAACGTGTGGAAAAATCACAATTTTGTGATTTTTTCTTTTTGTGAACGGTTTGTGATTTTCCTGTTTTATGGTAAATATCGAGGAAAGCACCGATGACGCCGGTGTAAGGCGGTGTTTGACGAGAAAACTCATCGAGATGATAACGGGGAAAGGATGGATTCTTATGGAAAACACAATCGTGAAAACAAAAGCTTTATCAAAACATTATCATGTCGGCACGCATACGGTGATTGCTCTGGATGGAGTGGATTTTGAAGTAAAAGAGCGGGAATTTGTTTCGATTATCGGGAAGTCCGGCTGCGGAAAAAGCACTCTTTTGCATATGATCGGCGGACTGGACCGGCCTACTTCCGGAACAGTGATCGTAGACGGCATGGACCTTTCAAAGATGAAGGAAGAACAGCTTGCTCTTTTCAGGAGAAGAAAAGCAGGATTCATTTTTCAGCAGTATAATCTGATCCCGGATCTGAATGTCTATGACAATATCACGTTTCCGCTGGAGCTTGACGGGACTGTCGTCGACAGAGAATTTATTCAGGAATTGGTGGATACGCTTCATATTGCGGATAAACTGGAAATGTTTCCATCCATGCTCTCAGGCGGAGAGCAGCAGCGGGCCGCCATTGCGAGGGCTCTGGCAATGAAACCGGCGATCATTCTTGCCGATGAGCCGACAGGGAATCTTGACACCTCCGCCAGCCATGATGTCATAGGACTTTTAAAAGTGGTCGCGGAAAAATATCAGCAGACGTTGATCGTGATCACCCATGATCTGGATATTGCACAGATGGCGGACAGGACAGTCCGGCTGCAGGACGGAAAAATACTGAGGGGAAAGTGATTCTTATGCTGGCAAACAACAAAAAATATGGAGAGGAAAGGGATTCTTATGCTGGCGAACAATAATCGTTCCGTGACAAACAGACTTGCTGAAAATACCGTGCGGAAAAATAAGCGGCAGTTTTTGATCCTGTTCCTTACGATCCTGCTGTCCTCTTTTATGCTCTTTTCCATTTTTACGATCGGACTGACCTACCTGGATCTGAGCAGGCTGCAGAATACCCGGTTGTATGGTTCAGAATATGACATTGCCGTTATGAATGGATTTACGGAGGATCAGAAGGAGATTCTTCTCCGCCATGCCGGGATAGAAAGTGTCGGTGAACTGGCGTACTGCGGGACTGTAAAAAGTTCTGATTCGGACCGCACCGTCAATGCCGGTTTCTTATGGGGAGATAATACGTACTGGGAGAGTCAGAAAGCGCCGGCAGTAACGGAAATGAAGGGGCGCTATCCGCAGGCCCGAAATGAATTATTGGCCACAGAAGAGGTTCTGGAAGCCTGCGGGAAACGTTCTTTGTCCGTTGGCGGCCGCCTTTCTCTGACTTATGAAGATCATGCAGGCATTCATGCGGCGGATTTTGTGATCAGCGGGATCTGGAAAGGGTACGGCGGGGATAAGGCGAACTTCTATGTCTCAGAGGATTTTTATGAACAGACAGGTTATGACCTGAAATCCGGCGGGATCCTGCAGGTGAAGTTTAAAAGCAGCTGCGTGACCGGAAAAACGATTGAAAATTTAAGAGAAAGTCTGGGATTATCATCGGCACAGGTTTTTCAGGCTTCGGAATACATCGAAAGATCGCTGACCATATTATTGGCGGTACTGGGACTGTGCTTTATGATCTGCCTCAGCGCTTATCTGCTGATCTACAATATCCTTTACCTGTCGGTTTCCGGAAAGATCCGGTACTACGGCCTGCTGCAGACACTGGGCATGACCAAAAGACAATTAGTTCGGCTGATCCGCAAACAGATATGGATGGTTGCTGTGACAGGAATCATGGCGGGCATTGTCCTGGGGATATCCGTTTCCCTGCTTCTTGTGCCGTATGCCGTGAAGGTTTTGGGAATTTCCCTGGGAAATACAGGCTTATGTTTCTATCCGGAAGTGCTGGCGTTAAGTATTTTTGTTACAGTACTTGCAGTCGTATGCGGGGTCCGGAAACCGGTTCATATTGCTGCAGGCGTAACGCCGGTAGAAGCTGTAAAATACCGGGGGAATATGGAATTTCCCCATGCAGAGAAAAACAGACAGAAACAAAAAAAGGAAAGGGGCAGTCTGTACTGGCGGATGGCAGAAGGCCAGCTGAAAAACAATAGAAAGAGAACGGCGGTTGTTTTTCTGTCCCTTGCAGCGAGTCTGATCGTATTTTTCTGTCTGACTACGCTGATTGACAGTCAGGGCAGGCGAACCGTATACCCGAATTATTGGGATGCAGATTTTATCGTACATAACGCTGCACAGACAACAGAGGATATTGCCTCCCTGCAGCCGGCAATCGATGATGCTTTCCTGTCAGACATACAGGAGACAGATGGCGTGGCGGAGGTTCATGCGGTAAAGGGGATTCCGGTTATTTTTCCCTATGAGGAAAATGGTTTTTCGGATTTCTGGATAAAGGGCTGTACAGAAATGAAGCCGTATCTGACATACTCTGACACGGCTGCAGAGTATCAGCAAAATCCTGAGAAATACTATGGAATGATCAAAGGGATTGACGAGTCAGAATTTGACTATTTGAACGAAAGCCTCGGCGGCATCATAGACCGGCAGGAATTTTTATGCGGCAAAACGGCGATATTGCAGTATGCCGGGTTTGAAATACCTTCAAAATGGATTGGAAACAGCATTTCATTTCGGTTGCCCGCAGGAGCGTCTTCACTCCGTTTCGGTCGGCGCTTAACGTGCGCCACTGGCGCACAGCGCCCCGTAATTCATGCCCCTGCGGGGCGGGGAAACAGCTTCGCTGTTTTGCAGGAAATTACGATCGGGGCGGTCAGCTATGAAGATTATTACGGGGCAACCGTAAATTGCGGGGCAAATCTGATCGTAAGTGAAAGCTATCTGGAATCATTGACCTCCAGGCCATATGTTTTGAGCCTGAATATTAAATATAAGCGTTCCTGCGATGCCGGGACAGAAGAAGAGATCAAAAATATCATAAAATCGAACCCATACGATAATGACTTGCTTTTTATTTCAAAATACGACGATATGAAAACGATCCGGGATTCGCAGAGCGGTATGTTTGAAACAGGTACGGTCATTTCCCTTCTTCTGTTGCTGGTGGGGATGCTGAACTACATCAATACGATGGCAAACAGTATGCAGAACAGAAAGCTGACTTTTTCAATCATGGAAAGCGTCGGTATGTCCAGGAAACAGATAAAAAAATTATTGATCCATGAAGGGATGTTATATGCAGGCGGCTCTGTTTTTATTACTTTAACGATCGGGACGGGTATTACCTGGTTTATTTTTCAGTCCATGAATTATATGAAGATTCCATTTAGCATACCTGTGCTTCCGCTGCTGTGTGCGATATTGCTTGTCGTGATAATCTGTGTTTTAACACCGATCGTTACTTACAAGAGGACAGTGCGAAACCGGCCGGTCACAGAACGCCTGCGGGAATATGAGTAGATCATGGCCATGAGCCATGTCCGCCATATCCGGGAAAATCGGGGATGATTCCAGCCATCCGGTCTGATTAGCAGGGGGCACTTTTATAATCTGCCATTGGTTAAAAAAAGAATATTGCGAACTGTGACGGCACGGCAGAATTTGTCGATTCTGTTTTTATCATGCTTTCATGCTGTATGATTTTTCTGATTCATTTCATCGACAAAGGAAGCACTCTTTGCCGTCATCTCAACCCATGCGGGGCGAAAGCCGCTTCTGACGGCGTTCCGGACGGATCTGATATTTGACCACGCGGCGCAGTAGAAAGGCACTTTTTCCCGCTCCAGTATTTCAAGCGCCAGATGGCTGGTGAGCGCGGAGGCAATGCCCTGTCTGCGGCAGGCGGGAAGTACATCCACGCCGATCTGCCACATGGTTTCGCAATCGGCGGAACACGCAGCAAGGCCGACCAGAGTCCGGCCGTCGTATGCTCCGACGCCTAAAATGTCCAGTTCCCGCCGCTTTTCACACAGTGCGTTGCTCCACTGCGGCGTGTAGAGCGCCTGAAAATCTTCCGGGTGCAGCACTCTCAGTTCGTAAGGACAGTCCAGAACTTTAAGCTCGCTGAGGTCAGGCAGAAAGTATTCCGCCATGAAGCAGATCCGCAGGCCATCCTTTTGCAGCTCATCGTTCAGAACATGCAGATTCGGCGTCTCAAAGCAATGTTCGGCCGGAAAGCTGTTGATATATTCTGAGACGATGGGACGGTACTTTTCGTTTATGGAGGCGACGATATTGTTTCCATAAAAAATCAGATTGCAGTCCAGCGGGAGCGACAGATATTTTCTGGCGCCGGGATTTGCGGCTGACGTCACGATCACATTTTCCGACTGCAGAAAGTCTTCCGCAGCACAATTTGCATCCACTGCGGACTGTTCCAGTGCAGTGCGCAGGATACTGTCATTTGTAAAATACATGGTTCCCTCCGAAGGTTTTATCTGCCGCCCGGTTTCCCAGGCATTCCGTGCAGGATTTCATGGTTTTCTCTGTAAAATCGGCGGCCAGGACGCTGTTTTGGCTTCTACGCCGGAAGCCCTTGCGGCAATCTTTGCAGCAGCTTATAGCCTCCGCGATCTTTTTTGTGCCGTCGCCTCTTGAATAGTATCGTACTGCGGGTTCCATGTCAAGTTCACCTCATTCACTGTGCCGTGATTTTGAAATCATAAATGCTCATACCATTGCTCCTGCTCATTTCCCGGCGGCTTTCCTGCAGTCTGACCGGCGAAATCACTTCTATATCTCCGTTTGCCGCGGTCATTGACAGATCGGCGGATTATCTTTTAATGTGAATTGTATTCAACCTGCTGATCTTAGTAGGAGCGGTAAAGGCATCCGACAGGATAGTGAAAGAGATTATGGGACTGTAGGAGGTGTTGGGAATGGAAGTTAAAATGAATAAGGAAATCAGGGATTACCAGGAATCCATGTTTTTCGGCCTGAATTTCCGGCAGTGTGCTTTTTCTGTGCTGGTTATCCTGTGTGCGGTAGGAGTTTATTTTGTGTCAAAAGGACGCGCTCTAGACAGCATCCGAGAAAGCTGTCTTTCCAGCCGGAGAGCCTGTACTATGCCTGCCTAGAGGAAAAAATACAGGAAGGCGGGAGGAAAGCATGGAAAGACAAGAAAAAAGTACGCACGAAGCAGCAGAAAAAGCGGAAAAACAGAAAGGCCGCACATAGCACAGGGGCGAGCCCGGCAGGACAGGCGGGCGACGTCCGGACAAAGGCAGAGAAGGAGGGATGCTATTGATTAGGACACTACAGCAGGCTATGAAGATGGACAGGGAACGGTTCAAGGTTCCCAGATCTGTCCAGCAGGCTATCCCCATCCAGAAAATATGGCTGGATGGAATTTTCCAGGTGGGTAATAAATTCTCTAAATCGTTCTGGTTCTCGGATATCAATTATTCCATAGCGAGCAAAGAGGATAAGACGGAAATGTTTCTTGATTATTCCGAGCTGCTTAATGCATTGGATTCTGGCACCTCTGCCAAGATCACGCTTAATAACCGCAGGATTAATAAAGAAGAATTTGAACATTCCCTGCTTTTGCCGATGAAAAGAGATGGCTTAGACCACTACCGGGAGGAATATAACAGGATGCTGCTATCCAAGATCAGCGGCACCAGCAACAGCATTTACAGGGAGCGTTACCTGACCATCAGTGTCCATAAGAAAGGCATTGATGATGCGCGGACATATTTTGCGCGTGTTGGGACGGACATTATTACCCATCTGGGAAAACTGTCTTCCAAAGCGGAGGAACTGGATGCAAAGGAGCGGCTGCAGGTGTTCCGGGACTTTTTCAAAACGGGACAGGCGACCGCTTTTCCGTTTGATATGAAGGAGTCTGCCCGCAAGGGACACAGCTTCAAAGACTGGATTTGTCCGCAGTCCATGGAATTCTCAAATGACTGTTTTAAGATAGATGGGCGGTATGGCCGGGTACTGTACATGCAGGATTATGCCAGCTATGTGAAGGATGACATGGTATCGGAACTATGCGACCTGAGCCGGGATCTGATGCTGTCGATTGATATCCTGCCTGTTCCAACGGATGAGGCAGTGCGTGAGATCCAGAACAGGCTGCTCGGCGTTGAAACGAATGTGACCAATTGGCAGAGGCGCCAAAACGCGAACAATAATTTTTCTGCCACTGTCCCCTATGATATGGAGCTGCAGAGGCAGGAAACAAAGGAAATGCTGAACGACCTGACGACAAGAGATCAGAGGATGATGTTTGGACTCCTAACGGTCGTGCACGTCGCTGACAGCAGGAAACAGCTTGATTCGGATACCGAGACGTTGTTAAGCATAGCACGGAAGCACCTGTGCCAGATGTCTGTGCTCAAATGGCAGCAGGCAGACGGGCTGGATACAGTATTGCCATATGGCCTGCGAAAAATCCAGGCGCTAAGGACACTGACAACAGAATCCACAGCGGTGCTGATCCCGTTTCACGCGCAGGAGATTATGCATCCGGGCGGTGTATATTATGGACAGAATGCGGTCAGCAGGAACATGATCGTGGTAGACCGCAGGAAACTGCTGAATGGAAACTCGTTCCGGCTTGGCGTAAGCGGCTCTGGAAAAAGCTTCTCTGCGAAAGAAGAGATCGTTGCCATCGCGCTTTCTACGGATGACGATATCCTGATCCTTGATCTGGAGTCAGAATTCTCCTCACTGGTCGAGGCGCTGAACGGGGAAGTGATCTCCATATCCGCGACATCGGATACACATCTGAATGCGCTCGACATGGATGCAGCGTATGGGAATGAACGGAACCCATTGGTGGAAAAGTCTGAATTCATCCTGTCGCTTTTCGAACAGCTCGTGGGGGCAGGGAACCTCTCCGCGAAAGAAAAATCTATCCTGGATCGCTACACTGCTGATGTCTATCGGGACTATATCCGGAGCGGATATACCAGGCAGGTGCCGACACTCAAGGATCTGTACCGTGAGCTGATGCTCCAGATGGAAGATGAAGCAAGGGGCCTCGCCCCGTCTTCGGAGCTGTTTATCAACGGTAGTCTCAATACATTCGCACAATACACAAATGTTAATACGAAGAGCCGGATCATTGGGTATGACATCCGGGAGCTCGGCGAACAGCTCATGCCGCTTGGGATGCTGGTTACTCTGGACTCGATCTTCAACCGCGTCATCCAGAACTGGAGACGTGGGAAAACAACATGGATCTTTGCAGATGAGTTTTATTTGCTGTTCCGTTACCAGTACAGCGCAGACTTCTTCTACCGGCTCTACAAGCGGATCAGGAAATATTCGGGATTCGTAACCGGGTTGACACAAAACGTGGTGGAATTGCTGCGGTCAGATACCGCGCGCCTGATGTTGGCGAACAGTGAGTTTTTGATCCTCTTGAACCAGGCGAGCACGGATCAGGAAGAACTGGCTGGACTTTTAAACATTTCAGACAACCAGCTGTCTTATATCACAAATGTGGGGGCCGGCCACGGGCTCATCCGCTGTTCCGGAACGATAGCACCTTTTGAAAATACGTTCCCGAAAGATACGGCATTGTACCGTCTGATGACAGCCAAGCCGGGTGAGGTCAGGGTGCCAGGGGTATAGTCCTTTAAGTAAGGGCGGCTGGAAAGAATGGGAGGGTGCGTACCCTCCCAGGCACAGGCAGGAGGTGAGCAATGAAAGATATCAAAGTGAAAGAACGCAATAGCTCCCCCCAGAATCCGGAGCGCTGCAGTGCGGATGCCGAAGGAACTGGTGAAATCTGCTGTGCTTACGCAGAAAGAAAAACCGCATCAGATCTCGCGTGAAACAGATATTTATGAGACGCAAAGTTCCCCGACGGAATATGCGTCTAAAAAACTGAAAACTGGAGAGCGACGTATATTTGCCGGGGCAGGCTCTGCGGGAAAAAGCGGGGTGAGGGTAGGCAGGGCGGCTGTCAATCGCATCCGTGAGAGAAAGATGGAGCAGGAACCGGAAAAACGGCAGGCATGAGAGAAACCGGCCCAGAAACAGGGGACAGAAAAACAACCAGTAAGCAGCCGGGAAAAAGAAACAAAACCGGGAAAGGCTAATGCCCGCCAGGAAGCAGCGAAAAAATCGTATATAAAAACAAAAGAACAGGAGCGCATTAGAAAGACGGAAGAATCTGCCAGAGAAGAAATGGAGCGGAACCGGGAGGCAGGCGGCATCCCTGACCATCCATCCCGAACATCGGTGGAGGGAACGGGGCCAGCTGATAGGCCAAAACAGATACATAAAGATACGCGGGGGATAAAGGATCAGAGCAGGGGAAATGGACAGGCTGGAGGACGGCAGAGGGCTGTGCCCGGCCGGGCGCAGCACCGGCAGATCAAGATGAAGCCGGAGAATGGACGCAATGTACGGGTTTCGGGACAAACAGGGCAGGTAAAGGATGCCCGCGCATTAAGGGTTCCATTGGAATTTGGAGAAAAAATCAAAGGGATAAATACAGGGAAAGACCCAGTGCGCAGTGTGGCTATGAAACATGGGCGGGCAGTCCGCGCGGCGAAAAGAGTGGGAGTCAGGAAGCAGGTCCGGATGGCTGAACAGGTGGTTGCGGGTTATGCACAGAAAGCGGCGCAGACTGCGAAGAGGACGGCAGGAACCGCCCGCAGATTTATAGTTGCAGCAGAAAAATCTCTCACAGCGGCAAAAGCGGTTGGTATGATGGTTGGTGCAGTCGGCGGCATAGGAATGCTGATGCTGATTGTTACGGTTGGCGTTATCGGCGGCGTGTTTTCTACAAGCACGTCACAGAACACTGCGCCATTGAGCACAGAAGTATTGTCTTACACGGCAGCGATTGAAAAGTATGCTGCGGAATATGGAATACCAGAATATGTCCCGGTGATCCAGGCGATCATGATGCAGGAATCCGCAGGGAGAGGGACAGACCCAATGCAGTGCAGCGAGTGCCCGTATAACACCAGGTATCCCAATGTGCCGGGGGCAATTACGGATCCGGAGTATTCAATCCAAGTCGGTATCCGGTACTACGTGGATTGTATCCGGGAGGCCGGCTGTACAGGTCCGCAGGATCTCGACCGGTTGAAATTGTCCCTGCAGGGATATAATTATGGGAATGGATATATTACATGGGCGATTAGGAACTTTGGGGGTTACAGTGAAGCGAATGCATTGCAATTTTCCCAGGAGCAGGCGGCCGCACACGGCTGGGCGGCATACGGTGACCCGCAGTATGTCCAGCATGTCCTGCAGTATTATTCCGGTGGAAACTTCTTTGCAGGGCTATTTGGGAATGGGCAGATCGTATCCGTTGCCCTGTCACAGCTTGGGAATGTCGGTGGGCAGAAATTCTGGTCGTGGTATGGTTTTGGAAGCAAGGTATCATGGTGTGCCTGTTTTGCATCCTGGTGCGCAGACCAGTGCGGACTGATTGAAAGGGGAGCAGTACCAAGATTTTCACTTTGCGATGATGGCATTGCTTGGTTCAAGGCCCAGGGACGCTGGCAAGGCGGCAACTTTACGCCATCCGCAGGAACGCTTATCTTTTTTGACTGGCCGGGTGAGACTGGAGCAAGGGATGGCAGCAGTGATCACGTAGGGATCGTAGAAAAGTGTGAAAATGGAGTGGTCTATACCGTGGAAGGAAATTCGAGCGATGCTGTAAGGCAGAACAGCTATCCGGTAGGCTATGCGTCCATTATGGGATATGGACTGATAGCATATTAGATTGGATTAAATGCGTTGAGAAACCTGTATTAGGGTAACTCGCAGCGGATGATACCATTTAAAATTGGATTAAACACTGGAAGTTTTATTTAGGAAACCCTTATGTCGGGCGTTCTGGTGTTACCAGATATGTCAAAGAGAGTTTCCTGTAAAACTTCCGGTGAATGTACAGGAGATGCATGTGGAGGTGCCATCTGCGGCGATGTTTTCACATCATAACGTCAGAGCTACCGGGCTCTCAGAGTAAAGCCATTCTTAACTATCCGGAAAGAAATGCAGAGGGATAATATTCAGTAACAAAAAATCTAAAAACATTAGGAAAACTACTTATTTCCAGTGCTAACATGCTTTAATACGTAAACATTCCTATGGAATATTCATCCAGAAATGGAATGAAAATGGATATGCCGCAATATTCCGTTTCCCCTAAACTATAAATACGAATTATAGAGAGGGGGAAACTGCATGGGAGGTTTACCATATGGCTATATCCGCGTGTCGAGCAAAGAGCAGAACCTGGACCGCCAGATCGTAGCTATGAGGGCGTTTGGCATTCCGGATGAGCGCGTCTACATGGACAGGCAGTCCGGCAAGGATTTTGACCGTCCAAGTTACAAGAAGCTGATCCGAAAAATGAGGCCTGGGGATATGCTTGTAGTAAAAAGCATTGACCGGCTTGGAAGGAACTATGAAGAGATACTCAGCCAATGGAGGATTCTCACAAAAGAGAAGCAAATTGCAGTTGTAGTCATGGATATGCCGCTGCTTGATACACGGCAGAACAGGGATTTGACGGGAACACTTATCGCGGACATCGTGCTACAACTGCTTTCCTATGTAGCACAGGCAGAAAGGGAATTCATCCACCAGAGACAGGCAGAGGGGATAGCCGCAGCGAAGAGGCGCGGGGTCAAATTTGGCCGTAAGCCTATGGAACGCCCGCCGGAATTTGAAAAAATCCGCAACGAATGGGCGGCTGGACGCATATCCGCAAGGGGAGCAGCCTCCTTATTGGGAATCACACATAAGACGTTCGTTAAATGGGCCAGAAAGGATTGCTTTGGAGAAAATGGAGAAAAAAGTACAAATTAATACCCATCCATGAAAAACCGCAAGAATACATAGCCATCACTGCTTATAAATCTTTTTCATCTTATCACATCTAATTTTTTTATGCAATGGTAAATGGGGATTAAATTGTACATTAATATCCACCTTTTGTGGGCCGGGTATTAACCTGTACTTTAGTATCCAGAATATCCAGTCCTACACAACCAGAAGGGTATCCGTAGTCAGAACGAATATAAAAATGAATGTGTATAGGAGGTTATCACTATGAGTATCAATCGAAAAGGAATTTGTTCACTTGCAGTCCTGCTGGCATCTGCGCTGTACGTATCCAGCGCTTCTGCGGCAATGCCCACATTTGAAAGCGTTGATGACGGACCGCTTACTGCAAAAGGCTTGTCCCAGATCTGCAGTGAGATTCTGGGCGCTGAGGAAGAGGCACTGCCCAATGCCAGTCAACAGCTCTCCGGGGCAGACGGACTGACTTACATCGCTGAGGCGTTTCATGTAGAACCTGCCGAAGAGGTGGACTCTGCAGAACCTATTGACTATGTAGATGCAATGAAGAAAGCTGGATATATCGACGACAGCTTCGATGCCAGTGAGGCGTTTACAAAGGACGATGCCCTGAATATTATCGGAACGATGATCGAGGATGTCACTGATAAGAGTGCCAGCGGCATTGAGACCGATAAGAGTTATGTCATCCGCAGCGAGGATGTTGAGCTGAAGGATGCGAAGATCGGCGGCGATCTGATCATCGGTCAGGGGGTTGGCGACGGCGAAGTCACGCTGGACAATGTTTCTGTTAAGGGGAGCCTGGTCGTTCTGGGCGGTGGTTCCAATTCTGTGGTCGTGCGCGGCAACTCCGAAGTTGGCAAGGTGATCGTCAGTAAGACGGAGGGTGAGCCTGTCCGTGTGAAGGTCGAGGGCGAGGCCGTTGTTGGGACAGTTTCCGTTGATGAAAACAGCAAGGTTATCGTCAATGGCGCGATTACCACGCTGGTTGCCGGGGAAAAGGCATCTGTTGAGCTGCAGAGCGCCCGTGTTGTCAATGTGGAAATCAACGGTGCGGATGCCGCTTTGAAGGTAGATGCAGGCTCGACTGTTACCTCTGCCACGATCAACGCCAGCGGCGTACAGCTTGCTGGCACAGGAAAAGTCGAGACTGCTGTTGTTACCGAAAACGCAAAAAGCGGTGTTGTTATCGATACAGCCGGTACGCAGGTGAGCGTTGCAGCTGGAGCTGGAGATGTTACTAATTCGAGCGGCACAGTGGTAGCGCCGAGCGGTGACACTAGCACGGCGCAGGGTGCACCGACGGGAACCGGCAGCACAACTACGTCCAGCGGCAGCGGAAGAAACGGATGATCGCGTGTTGCTGAACCCAATTTGTAACCTTTAATATGGAAGAACGTCATTTGAAATTCCTTAAAATGACGTTCTTCTCATGAAGCGAATATGTAATGTGGGTCGGATAAAATGCAGCGTATGAGAAACCATGCGGGGAGCCGGCGCGAGGCCGTGTACGCATACGCAATCACTTTCATGTGTGTGTTGTTCACATTCTGGCTGACGGGGATCTATCCATTTGGCTCGTACACCTTGCTCAAAATGGACATGCTTCACGCATATGCGCCGGACTTTCTGGAAATACGCCGTGCGCTGGCGGAAGACGGATGGGCGCTGTACTCCTGGGGCGGGATGCTAGGCAGAAATCTGTTGAACTGTGCCATGACGATTATGTCCAGTCCGTTCAATTTGCTGACGGCGCTCTTTCCCGATTGGTATCAGGCTGATTTTTTCTCGATCCTGACGCTTCTGAAAATTCCGTGCGCGGCGGCAGGTTTTTGCGTATATGCAAAAAAGCGTTTGCACTGCGGGGGCACCGGCGTTGTTTGTCTTTCTGTTTCCTATGCGCTGTGTTCCTATGTAACGGTATTCCATTTCAATATCATGTGGTTGGATACCGTGATTGTCCTCCCTCTTGTCTTTCTCGGTATTGACAGATTGTTGGATGAGGACGATGCCCGGCTCTATTTGGCGGCGTTGGCCTACGCTATTTTTACGAGCTACGGGACAGCGTTTCAGCTGTGTTTTTTCTGCGGACTGTATCTGCTGTGCGGGTGCGTTTTGCGCAGGAGGTACTGTGTGCGCTTTTTCCTGCGGTTTGCTGCGTCCTCGCTGCTGGCAGCGGGCCTCTGTGCGGTCACGCTGTTCGTGGTAGCGGACAGTTTTGATAACACGCAGTATTTCCACGAGAAGATGCCGGAGCTTGCGCTGAATTTTTCTCCGCTCCGATTCTTCGCGGCGCATTTTTTTGGAAGCTTTCCTTCCGTCAGATTTTACAGCGACAGTGCGCCGAATGTTTACTGCGGTGTTTTGGCGCTTGTGCTGACGCTGTTGTTTTTGGGTTCCAGGCAAATTTCATTTCGGGAAAAACTAGCATGGTTCGTGTTCACCGGGGCAGCTGCGCTTTGCTTCCTTATCAGCACGGCGACATATGTCCTGCACGGACTGCATTTTCCCGTGATGTTCCCGCATCGGTACTCCTATGTGTATTCTTTTGCGCTGCTGGCCGCTGCGGCGCGGGCTTACAGTGACAGACAGCGTATTTCACGGAAAACGGCGTTTCTGCTGGCGGCGGGACTTTGCCTGCTGGTCATTTCCCTGTTTCTGCTTATGCCCCAGCACGATGCGGCCAGTGTCTCTCTCTGCGAAAAATTGTTTCCGGGCGGTGAAAACGCAGTCGGGCCGCCGGTGCCGGGCCGGGTTTCTCTTGCCTCGCTGGAGCGGAATATCGTGCTGATCTGTGTCTATACAGCGCTGCTTTGGGCGGGAGGAGCCGTGACAAAGCCTCCGGCGAGCAAAGTCATGGGCGGATTGCTGTTGATATGTGTGTGCGCGGAGGCGGTGTCCGGAGGCGCAAATGGCATTGGCTATCTTCGTGAAGTCGAGCGGTCATGGTTTAATCAGGAATTGTATGATGATATGCATGCCGTTACCGCACGTCTGAATGAAGAGCCGGAGCTGTACAGGGCGGAGTTTTATCGGAACCGCTCACAGAGCGATGGCCGCGTGTACGGTTACAACGGTTTTTCCGGCCTCAACGCAACGAGCGGCGGATACTCTGACGGCCTGGAGAGATTGTTGCAGTGCCTGGGCATGAGTTCCAGTTTTAATAATCTGGTCTGGCAGGATCCTTCACCTGTGGTGTCGAGCCTGTTTGCACAGAAATATCTTCTGGATGCGGGAACAATCGCCAGCGGGAGCACGACGGCCTTTTGTTATCGGGAAAGTATTGGCGGCATTGATGTATATGAAAATCCTCATGTTCTGCCAGTTGGTTTTGCGGTCCCGTCGGACATCGGCACGTGGATGCCGGACGAGAATGCCGATCCGTTTGATATGCAAAATGCGCTGTTCGGCAGCATGTCGGGACAGCCGGATGTGTGGGACGGTGTGGAGCCGATTCTGATTCAGGCGGAGAACCTGGATCTTTCATATGGGGAGAAAACTGGCGAATACATCTTTGAACTGCCGGATTATCTCTCCTATGAGGATCTTGTTTCCGGCATCCTCCCGCGGGCGGTGATTCGTTATGCGCCCGATGAGGACGGGTTTCTGTCGTTTTGTGTTCGCGGCGTGAGTGTCTCAAGAGCGGTGGCGCGTATCAACGGAAAGACAGTCTCTTCGCTTTCCGTCCCTTGGGGGAACACTAGCCTGAACGCGGGTTTTGTGGAGGCTGGCGATGCGGTGGAGATCGTGCTGGATCTTGATTCCATACCTGACGGCGAGGAGCGCGAAATGGTGAGGCAGGGTGTGCTTACCGTCTATGCTGCCCGGCTGGATATGGATTTGTATGAACAGGGAGTCGCGCGGTTGCGCAAACAAGATTTTGAGGTCGGGAAATACGACCGCACACATATTGAGGGAACGATCACATGCGATGAAGAGTGTCTGCTGTGGACATCCATTCCATATGATCACAACTGGCATGTCGTCGTGGACGGGGAAGCGGTTCAGATGGATCGCTGGGGCGATGCGCTGATGTCTGTAACACTGTCTCCAGGAGATCACAGCATTGAGTTTGAGTACAGGATGGACAATCTGCCCATAGCCGCCTGCGTTAGCGCCGTGAGCGCTATATTTGCGATGATGCTATATTGGCGGGAAGCAAAAAGACACGGTATTGGCAGTGGAAAATGTGACAAAAAACAGGCAGCCCGTGGGAAAGGGCACATTTGGAGGGGTACATATGAGCTTTGAATCTGCCACGATCTTAATGGCGGCGATCAACGAAACATTCTCGTTGATCGAAACCGTAAAGATAATTCTTGATACATGTCGGCCGGAGGATATTGGCGAATTTATCGTGGTGGTATGCGAACGAAGTACGCCGGAATGCATCAGGGCTACGGAAGAAGCGAAGAAACTGGCCCAAAAAGCCGGACATCCGTTGACCATTCTGTGGCAAAAACGCCCTTTTGCGGGAGGTGCATACCGGGACGGAATTGATGCGGCGGCATGCAGCCATATCGTGCTGATGTCCTCCGATCTGGAAACAGACCCGCACAGCGTCAGCTGTCTCATCGAAATGGCAAAGCAATATCCCGACGATATGACGACGGCTTCCCGCTGGCTGGAAAAAGCAGCTTTCAAGGGGTATAACCCGGTAAAACTGGTACTGAATAAGGTATTCCAGGGGATGTTCTCCCTGTTCTACGGCAGCTCCACTACGGATATCACCTATGGGTTTCGTATCGTGCCCACGGCGCTGTATCAGTCCATCCGATGGGAAGAGGAGAAACATCCATTCTTTCTGGAGAGCGCGGTAAAGCCGATCCGTCTGGGCGTCACAGTCCATGAAATCCCGACGAGGTGGGTGGCCCGTCAGGAGGGCGAGTCCCAGAATTCATTTTTTGCCACGTTTAAATATCTGCGTCCGGCCGTCAGAACCCGGTTTATGCGCAGAGAAAGCATCCTGAAGCAAAAGAAAAAGGAGAATGTTACACCATGAAAACAGACGGAAAAATCTATGTGGCCGGACACGGCGGGATGGTGGGTTCCGCTATTGTGCGGAAACTGAAAGAAAAAGGGTACACTAATATTGTGGGCAGGCGCTCATCGGAACTGGATTTGACCCGGCAGGCAGATACCGAGGCATTTTTCGCGGAAGAAAAGCCGGATTATGTGTTCATGTGCGCGGCAAAGGTAGGCGGGATCTATGCAAACAATACGTATCCAGCCGATTTTATTATCCGCAATCTTCAAATGGAGAGCAATGTGATCCATGCGGCTTTCAGGAACAACGTGAAAAAGCTGATGTTTATGGCAAGCGACTGTATCTATCCGAGAGAGGCGCCTATGCCCCTGAAAGAAGAATATCTGTTAACGGGCCCGCTTGAACCCACCAACCGGCCGTATGCTATGGCGAAACTGGCGGGTATTGAACTATGTGAGGCATATAACCGTCAGTACGGAACCAACTACATCTCCTGCCTGCCTGCTAATCTGTACGGACCAGGCGACAATTATGATCTGGAAAACGGCCATGTGATGCCTTCGCTTCTTCGCAAGTTTGTGGAGGCGGTGGAGAATGATTCTCCTGCCGTCACCGTGTGGGGCACGGGAACAGCTTACAGAGAGTTCCTCCATACGGACGATATGGCGGATGCCTGTGTATTTCTGATGGAGCATTACGATGCGAATACACTGGAAAAAGAGGATCCGTACGCGCGGGAGACTGTGAACGTGGGTTTTGGAAAAGATATCACCATCAAGGAACTGGTGGGGATTCTCGCAGAGATAACTGGCTTCCGCGGCGAAATCGTGTGGGACATCACCAAGCCGGATGGAACACCTCGCAAGATTGCGGACAGTTCCAAACTGTTCAATATGGGGTGGCGGCCCCAAATCGCTTTGAAGGATGGTATTCGACAGACCTATCTGGACTATCTGGAAAACCGGCACAAATACAGATCCTGATAATATGCATATGCTGCCGGTGCAAAGAGATTTTGTTATTAAGGCGGATAAAAGATGATCTATACAAAGACACCGTTCCGAATGTCCTTCCTGGGCGGAGGAACAGATTATGAACCATTTTTCAGCAGACATGGAGGAAGCGTCATATCTACAACCTTCAATAAGTTTTGCTATGTGAGCGTCCGGCATTTGCCTCGTTTTTTCGAGTATCGGAATCAGCTGACGTATTCCCGTATAGAGAAAACAAGGACCGTTGAGGAGCTGGAGCATCCCATGGTGCGGAACGCTATGAAAATGCTGGATATGGATGAGCTGAGCATAAATTATGACGCCGATCTTCCTGCCCGGAGCGGATTGGGCAGCAGCAGCAGCTTCGCGGTAGGGCTGCTTCAGGCGTTTCATGCGCTGAAAGGGCATTTCGTCAGCAAGAAGGAACTGGCTCTGGAGGCGATCTCTCTGGAGAGGGAGATGTGCGCCGAGAGCGGCGGCTGGCAGGATCAGATTGCGGTTACTTACGGCGGTTTGAACCGCATCAATTTCTTTCCGGGCGGCTTTGAGGTAAAGCCGATCATTATTGAGCCAGAGCGGAAAGAGACCCTGAATCGAAATCTGTTGCTTTTCTTTACCGGCTTTTCCAGAGTGTCCAGCGTGATTGCGAGGGAACAGGTGAGCGCGACACGGAGCAAAACAGAGGAACTGAAGGAGATGCTCCGTCTGGTGGATGCAGGGGAGGCAATTTTGTCGGATCGACATGGAGAGCTGGATGATTTTGGACGTCTTCTGGATGAAGCCTGGCAGATAAAGCGTGGGATAACCGGCAAGGTAAGTACGGACATGCTGGACGGGATCTATCAGACTGCCCTGCAGAATGGCGCTCTTGGCGGGAAGCTGCTGGGAGCCGGAGGCGGGGGATTCTTTCTCTTTTACGTTCCCGAAGCGTACCAGGAAGATGTAAGGGCTGCGCTGGAGGGCCTGCTCTACGTCCCGTACAGATTTGAAGATACAGGATCGGAGATTCTTTACTACCGTCCGGAGGAGTACGATATCGAACACAGAGCGAAGGAGACAATACATATATGAGCAAAAGAGCTTTGATCACGGGTATGACCGGCATGGTGGGATCACACCTTGCGGACTACATACTGGAGCATACGGACTGGGATGTCTATGGGATGCAGCGCTGGCGCAGCCCGCTGGACAATATCATGCATCTGATGGATCGCATCAACACCCATGACCGGGTATTTGTGGAGTATGGCGATCTGAACGATATGGCCAGTCTGATGACGGTGCTGAACAAGGTGAAGCCGGACTATATTTTCCACTTGGCGGCCCAGAGCTATCCCCAGACCAGCTTCACCGCGCCCATCGACACGTTGGGAACCAATATCCTTGGCACCTGCCGTCTGCTGGAGTCTGTAAGGCAGTGCGGTCTGGATCCGGTGATTCATGTATGCGCCTCCAGCGAGGTGTTTGGACGGGTCACGGCAGATAAGCTGCCCATTGACGAAGAGTGCTGCTTTCAGCCAGCGTCGCCCTATGCCATCTCGAAGGTGGGGACTGACCTTGTGGGTAGATTCTATGCAGAGGCATACGGCTTAAAGGTTATGACGACCCGCATGTTCACACACACAGGGCCGCGCCGCGGCGATGTGTTCCATGAGAGCACCTTTGCCAAGCAGGTGGCAATGATCGAGGCGGGACTGCAGGAGCCGGTCATTAAAGTCGGCAACCTGGATTCCCTGCGGACTTATGCGGATGTGCGCGATGCGGTGCGGGCGTATTTCATGCTGGTGACGGTAGATCCCATCCCCGGCGAATACTATAACATCGGCGGCAGCTACACCTGCAAAGTGGGCGACACACTTCAGTTTTTTATTGACCACTCGCACATGAAGGGACAGATCCGGGTGGAGGTGGATCCGGCGCGGCTGCGGCCCATCGACGCAGACCTGCAGGTGCCGGATTGCAGCAAGTTCAAAAAACATAGCGGCTGGCAGCCGGAAATCCCCTATGAGAAGACGATGCTGGATCTTCTGAACTACTGGCGGGACAAGGTGAAAAGGACTGGAGCATACATAGACAGGTGATACAGGCATGCTGAAGATTATTAAAACGGATTTTGAGTTTGCCGACGAGCGCGGCAAACTGGTTCAGCTCATTCACGGGGGATACCGGCAGATCAATGTGATTACCAGCAAAAAAGGAGTTGTCCGCGGCGGACATTACCACAAGCGCAATGAGGAGGCATTTTATATTGTTTCCGGCGAGCTGGAAGTGGACGTGAACGGAGAGACAAGCCACTTTGAAACAGGGGCCTTTTTTGGCATTGAAGCCAATGATATGCACAGCTTTCGATTTCTGGCGGATACGGTGCTGGTGAGTATGTACAGCGACGGCGTGGAGCTGACGGACGGGACAAAGGACATTTATTCGGAGTGAGAATCCTATGAAAGACGGTGCGAAAAGAGAGATTAATACGTTGCTGGAGCGTTACCCTGTTCTGAGCGGCATGCGGGCCAGGCTGAGCGAATGCGTGGAGCTCCTGACCGTGTGCTTCCGCGCGGGAGGCAAGATGCTTGTGTGCGGCAACGGGGGCAGCGCGGCGGACAGCCTGCATATCGTGGGGGAACTTATGAAAGGATTTGTGCTGGACAGACCGCTCCCGGAGAAGCTACGGGATGCGCTGTGCGCCAGCTGCCCCGATGAAGCAGCGTATTACATAGCAAATCTGCAGAGGGCGTTGCCGGTCATATCGCTGACCAGTGAGATAAGTCTGATAACGGCGTACAGTAACGACAAAGCTGCGGATCTGGTCTTTGCCCAGCAGGTGCTGGGCTACGGAAGAGCGGGAGACGTACTGCTGGCCATATCCACATCCGGGAACTCGGCAAACATACTTCACGCGGCTCGTATAGCCAGGGTTGTTGGAATGGATGTGATTTCGATGACAGGCCGGGGCGGCGGTATGCTGGCGAAGCTTTCCGACGTACTTCTGGACATACCTGCGGATGTGACGCACCATGTCCAGGAGCTGCATCTGCCGGTGTATCACGCGCTGTGTCTGGCACTGGAGCAGGAACTGTTCGGAGGTCAGGGTTCATCTGTGGAGAGTGAGGAAAATGGAAGCAATCATTCTGGCGGGAGGATTCGGGACAAGGCTGGCGCAGGTCGTGAAAGATGTGCCTAAACCGATGGCTCCGGTATGCGGCAGGCCATTTCTGGAGTACCAGATGGACTGGCTTGCGGAACAGAGCGTGGATCGTGTTGTACTGGCAGTGGGGTATAAAAAAGAATGCATCATGAAGCATTTCGGCACTGCCTATCGGAGCATGACCATTGTTTATTCACAGGAGGATACGCCGCTGTATACCGGGGGAGCGGCGAGAAAAGCCATGGAGTTGTGTCGGGAGGAGCGTGTATTCATCGTCAATGGAGATACCTGCTTCCCGGTAGACCTGAAGAAGCTTCGGGCCTGCGCCTCTGGGAAGGCGGCGGCTGTCGCAGTGAAGAGAATGTTCAACTTCGACAGATATGGGACGGTAGTGTTCGATAGAACATACCATATTCATGCTTTTCTGGAGAAACACCCATGCGAAGACGGATACATCAACGGAGGTATATATGACTTTGCCGTGACTGCCCTGAAGAACTACCCGGAGGCGTTTAGCATGGAAAACGACTGTTTTCCCAGGCTGGCCGCGGCGGGAGAACTCATTGCCTGTCCTGACGAAGCGGACTTCATAGACATCGGCGTACCGGAGGACTATGCCCGTATCCAGGAATTGCAGCGGGGAGGAAAACTGTGAGGAGAGCGGCGTTTTTCGACCGGGATGGGACGATAAATGTCAATTTCGGCTATGTGTATCGTCCGGAGGATCTGGCGTTCGTGCCAGGCGTACCAAAGATCATCAGGGAATACAACGATGCCGGGATGCCGGTAATTGTAGTGTCTAATCAGGCGGGAATCGCCAGAATGATATATTCGGAAGAAGCTATGCACCGGTTTAACCGGCATATGAACGTGCAGCTGGAGAAGCTGTACGGCGCTCATATTGACGCGTTTTATTACTGCCCTCATCACCCGGATTATACCGGCCCATGCCCATGCCGTAAGCCCGCTGCCGGCCTGTTCTTTCAGGCCGCAAGAGACTGGGGGATCGATCTTTCGGCATCTGTGATGTATGGAGACAAAGAAAGCGACAGGATCGCGGCGCGGAACGCCGGGATAAAAAGGTTTTATTGGGTACATTGTGACAGGAATATCTGATTCGGACTCCGGCTTTTGCAGTTCTCGAATCTGACAGGATAAATATGTTTAGAAGCGGCTGTACGTGGGACAATCAATGGCTTTATGCTTTGCGCGGCTTCGGAAAGGTATATGATTATGAAAGTTGCAGTTTTAGGCGCGGGTGTATCCGGCCTCACGATTTCAAGACTTCTCCGGGACAGGGGGTATGAGGTTGTTGTTTATGAAAAAGAGGATCGCCCCGGCGGCCTGGCCAGATCAAGGTTTACCGAAGGGTATCTCTATGATCCCTACGGAGGTCACATTTTCAATTCAAAGGATCATAACGTTGTGGATTGGGTCTTTTCGATTCTGCCGAAAGAGCATTGGCAGCATTCAGTCCGAAACGCCAGAATATGGTTTGACGACTGGGGATTCATTTCCTACCCATTTGAGCTCTCGCTGATGGAGCTGCCGCAGGATGTGGCCATCGACTGCGCACTGGATTATGTGCTTGCACAGCAGGGCCCAGAGCCGGAGAATTTTCGGGATTGGCTGACGTGGAATTTTGGGGAACGTATCGCGGATACCTATATGCTCCCCTATAACCGGAAAATATGGGCCTATCCATTGGAGCGTATGGAGACCGGATGGATGCGCGGGAAGATGCCGCTGCCGACCAAAAAGGAGATGCTCCGTTCCATCACCCCAGCCGGGTATCAGGAGCGTAAAATGCCGCATTCCACGTTTTATTATCCGCTTAAGGGTGGGATCCAGACAATGATGGACGCCATCGCTGCAGGACTAGATCTGAAGCTGGACTGCCCGGTGGAAAGCGTGGAACGGTCCGGAAAGGGCTGGCGCGTCAACGGAGGAAGCACTTTTAATGCGGTTATATCTACGATCCAGCCACAGGCGCTGCGCGGGGTCATGGAGTTGCCGGAACAGGTAGACGCCGCCATTTCCGGACTAAAATACAACCATCTGAACACCGTGTTGTTTAATTGTCCGGCAACGGATATATCCTGGTGTTACATTCCGGAGAAGAAATATCGTGCCCACCGTATCGGTTTTCAAAGCACACTCACGCCATATGCCACGCCGGAAGGAAAGGGAGGCTGCGGTGCGCTGGAGATCATTGGCGACCGGGTAGAGGTGGACGATCATCTGCTGAAAAGCGGAACCATCATCCCAGAGGTGTTTGAGGCCGATCATGTGATCGACAGCGCGTTCGCTGAGTTCGCCTATGTGATCCACGACCTGGATTACCGGAAAAACACGCAGATAATGCGTTCCTATTTCTCTCAGCTGGACGGCTTTCATATCTTGGGCAGATGGGGCGAATGGAACTATAACAATATGGACGTGTGCATGGGCGATGCCTTCGCGCTGTTCCAAAAGGAGTTTGAGGCATGAAAAAAGTGGTGAACACATTTTTGCATGAGGGTGGCTGGCTGAGGGCATTGCCGTTCGTGATGCTGTTTGTGTATCTGCTCGTCATCTTTCAGACCGTTCACATCTTGTGGGATGATTATAGCTTTGCCTCGCTTTCGCTCTTTAGTGATTCATATCCGAATGTTCATGGTACGGAATGGACAGTTTCTCAACTGTTGAAATATTGCGCTTATATTTATACAAACTGGATGGGGCGTGTACTGTTTCATATTTTTGTGAATGATCTTTTGCTTCGGCAATTATGGCTGTACCGCATTCTTGCGGCAGCCTCTATTACTAGTGTATTCTATATGCTATACCGATTTTCTGGTGTTCCTCATAAGACGGTATATGCCTTTTTAACATGCTTGGGTTATGGACTCTTCTCAAGAAGGCATTTAACTGATACTTTCTATTATTATTCAGGTGTTGCCGGGTATATCATGCCCCTGTTGTTTATGTTTAGCGGAATTTTCCTCTTTAGAAAGGTTCGTGCTGATGGTTGGAATTTAAAAAATGGGCTCTCTCTTTTTCTGGTTTCGTTTATTGCCAGCATGGCACAAGAGCAGGAATGCTTTACCTACTGTTTTACACTGGGCCTGCTGTGTCTATACGATTTAATCAAGCGTCGAAAACTTCATCTTTGGCAGTGGACGCTCCTTTTGGTATGTTTTACAGGCGCTGCGCTGTTGTTTTTGGCTCCGGGCAATTTTTCCCGCATGGGACTGCAAGGGGAGCATCGACAGCCTACCTATCTGTTGCAGATATACAAGAATGTTGCCATGTTCTGTGTCACTCTCTATCAGAGGGATAATCTGCCATTTCTCGTCACCTTCTTAGGGACGATCATCTATTTGGCATATAGCGATATATTTGTCCGAAATAGACAGCATAATGCTGCAAAAAAAGAAGGAGCAGCGATACTTTTCACCGTCTTGTGCGTCTGGACCGCGGCCGTACTTGTGCAATCCATAAGCTGTAGCGCGGACGCGACGGTATTCCTTTGGGATCCGGTCATAACATATCCGTGGGAGATATCCTCCGTATCCCCGCTGTATGTGGTCAATATGTGCTTGTACTCGGCACTAGCAGGGGTGTTGATCTATAGGCGGTTGAAGCAGTGGAACAACCACGTCCTGTCGGCATTTGTGCTTGCTGCTGTGCTGACTAACCTGTCCAGCTTTTTCTATTCCTATTATGTGGTGGCCAGAATGACGCTCACGCTTGTTCTGGCACTTTTGGTGGTCATGTTGCGTGTGTTTAGCGATGTAAAGTCCAACTGCCGTGCTCTTGCGGGGAGTGCAGTCGCTGCCGTCTCCTGCGTATGGCTGACGGTTTTTCTCTGTGGCTATTATGCGAATGACCCCATCTATAGAAGCAATGAGAGTATATTTGTCTCCACGGCGGCAAGGCTTCGTGCCGGCGAGCCGGTCGTGCTTGAGGGACTTCGGTGCGACTGGAATAGATACTTCACGCCGGAACGGGTATTTGCCCATGGCGGAAATCGGGATATACTTGAATACTATGATTTTCCGGATGATGTCCAATTTATACCGTATCCGCCGCAGCTTTACATCGAAGAGTAAAGAGCTTCTTGGCAGGAATATCAGGAGGAACCAATTATGAAAAAAGTGTGGAATACTTTCGTCCGCGAGGAAGGCTGGGTACGTGCTCTGCCGTTTGTACTTCTTTTTTGCTACTGTCTTGCGGTCTATCAATTCGTTCCCGAAATGTGGGACGATTTCTATCTGGGCAGTCTCTCCGCCTGGGGTGTAACGGAACCAGATGTAGTGGGCACGAATTTCAACCTGTTTCAGCTTTTCCATTTCATGTATAAGCTCTACATGACGAGGCTGACGCGGGTGGCATCCCTAGTATTGATGGGCGCACCGCTGCTGCGGGTACAATGGCTGTACCGTATCGTCGATTCGCTGGGAATCACGGCTGTTTTCTATTGTGTCTATTGCTTTTCCGGTGTGAAGAAAACCACCATCAATGCTTTCGCGGCGGTATTCCTGTTTGGACTGCTTTCGCAACGCATGTATACAGAAGGAGCTTTTTGGTTCAACGGAGGTGTGACAGTATTCATTGCCAATGCGCTGATGTTTTTGTCGCTTTTCCTTTTTAGGAGGATCGGCAGGGGTAGGACAAACGTGTTGCTACTTTTTTTCTGCTGTGTGCTTTCGGCATTTACCTGCCTTATGCAGGAGCTTACCGCGTTTACGCTTTGCTGCACCTGTTTTTGTGTAATCGTATATAAAACTGTCAAATGGAAGAAGCTTCCTGTTTCCCAATGCATCGTCCTGCTGTTTTCCACTTTGGGGGCCGCCGCTGTGTGCTTCGGCCCCGGCAATTGGAATCGGCTTGAGACGGAGGCCATATCCAGTCTGAGTGAGCGGGTGGCAAGAAATCTGGACGGCTTTGTCACGACGGTATTCCACAAGAGTAATATGCCGTTTCTTGTGGTGTTTCTACTGTTTGTGTGCTTCTTGAATGTCAGGTGGCGGGCAGAAACTAAAAGAGTGCTGCCATCTCTTCCCATCTGCATGTGGTCGGCTTCCTTCATACCTTTATCGTTGTACTATAGTTCCTCCTCGCTTTTAAACCTGATGAACTACAATTATTCGTTCAACTCAGTATTTATGGTGGTAAACTGTTTCCTTTATCTCTGCTACGCTGGGTATCTGATTGTCTTGGAGCTGCGGGAATACGGCTGTGTGTACCTGAACGCGTTTGGGTTCGCGGGACTGATGAGTGTGGTCACGGCGTTGTTTTATTCCAGCTATATCGTTCATCGCATGGAGATACTCTTATATATTTCCCTATTTTGCATCATGCTTCGAGTTTTTGCGATGGAGCAAGATGGCGTCTGGAAATGGGCGGCATTTGCCGGGACAGCATGTATCTCATGCATATGGCTGGCAGTGTTCCTGCTTGGATATTGGAAGAACGCGCCGATCCTTATGGAGAACCGCGAGATACTGCTGGAGGCTGGAGAAAAAGCCGCCGCAGGCGAGAAAGTCGTGTCACCAGCTATCAACATAGATTATAACCGCTATTTTACGCCGGAGTTCGTGTATCCCGGTGAGCCTGGCTATCAGGGGATGCCGACGGATGTCCAATCTTTTAGAGAGTACTACAACATTCCCGATACGCTTGAAATAATATATGGCGTCGGCGGGAGAAACTACATACCGGGAACAGACTCCATGGAAAAATGGACGAAGCGCGGACCCATAAGTGTGATCACCGATGCGGATGGAGCGGCCGTCTTGGACTGGCAGGCAAATCCCGTGCTAGAGTGGAATGCCGCGAATACCACAGCCATCAGGTATTCAAAGCTGCGAGGCAGGGAAGTCACTGTCTCGCTCGACATACGAAGCGACGATGCAGATCTCATCGACAATATGCTGTATGAAAATGGCGGCGGGTTCCTCATGGATATATGCATAGGCTCGGTGCCTGGTGCGCGCCAGCGCTGGATATTCCTCAATCAGATTTCCTATCCCAGGCTCAGTACTCAGTGGCAGCGTATCAGCACCACACTGACGTTGACGGATGAGGCTTTCACGCTTGTGGACGATCCGACGTTTGTGATTGACGACGATTCATGGGTGTACCTGTCTGTTACGAATCGCTCCACTCACCGGATGCAGATCAGGCATCTCAAGCTAGAGCTGGGCAGTGAGGCGACAGCTTGGACTCCCGCCCTGGAGGACGCGGAGGATGTGCCGTGAGTTTGGCACTCTTCCGAATTGACAGTATATGGCGTGTTCATTTAAGGTCAGAGTTTATGAAACAAAATAATTGATTGGAGGCCAAACATGAAAAAGAGAGGAAAAATGAAAAGCACTATAAGTATATTGACGATGCTGACTGCATTTCTATTCCTGTTTGCGATATGCGGGTATGCGGAAGAAGGAGGCTCTGTCCAGACGGAAGAAGCGGCAAGTGATCCGGGTGCGGAACTCTCATTAGAGCTGGCGTCCCTGACCATTGCTCCAGAGCCGGTGACGATTGATTGCGATCAAAGCGTGTTGTTGACTGCGCTGGTTTCCAGCGGAGGAGAGGTAGCTTGGTCGAGCAGTGATGAAAAGGTGGCTTCGGTTAGCGACAATGGGGATGGGACCGTTACGGTGACAGGCGTCGGCGGCGGAAATGCGACCATCACCTGCTCCGCCGGTGAACAGACGCGTACATTTGAAGTCACGGTCAATACGCCTGAAACATTGCAGATCAGGGATGTGGAATATCCTTCAACCCTACAGATAGCACAGGGGTGGCCGATTGGTGGAGGTACGATTACTTCGGTCAGCGATTTGAAAACACTTACCAGTCTCATAAGGGCGGAGAATGGAGAACTGGTCGGGGAACCGTATACTCAGGGGTTCGACAATGGAGTGACGTACTTTGAGGTCGCGGGGATCAACGAGCAGGTACCTTTCTCTCAAATTCAAACGGAAGGGACTTATACCTGGATACTGGTAGCGGATGACGTGAGCGGAAGATCGGTTACTTTGACATTGCCGATTCGAGTGGTATCGTCGGAGGAAACCGTCGTCTCGGTTGCCCCAAACGTATCTGCTCCGATTATTACCATGCCGGATGATCCTGGTGCAAAAAGCGGGATTGAGGTGCATACAGGCGAAAAAAGGACCGTGGCGGCGACACTGCTGAAAGGCAGCGGTACAAGCAGCGATTTGATGTGGATCAGCTATGATCCGAATATTGTAACGGTGTCATCCAGCGGTGAGATAACGGGCGTTGGAATCGGCTCAACTACAATTATATGCAAAGCGAGGGACAATTCCATTTCTTCCGCAGGGTGGACCGTGACTGTTCGCGAGGGGGATGTCGCTTCATTGACAGATGGGAGTTACACGCCGGGAGCGGATTCCATGGAGAGGTGGGCCAAACGTGGGCCACTGAGCGTGACTACTGGCGAGGATGGCGTGGCCATCCTGGACTGGCAGGCAAATCCTGTGCTTGATTGGAACGCTGCGGACACATCTTCTGTCAGATTCTCAGAATTGCGCGGCAGGGAGGTCACTATTTCGCTCGACATACGCAGTGATGATGCGGATCTGCTTGATAATACGATGCGAGAAAACGGCGGCGGGTTCCTAATAGACATCGGTATCGGCGCAGAACCAGGCATACGTCAGCGGTGGATATTCCTTGATCAGATATCTTATCCAAGATTGAGCACGGAATGGCAGCACATCAGTACCACTCTGACGCTGACGGACGATGCTTTTACAGAAGTGGGCGATCCGGCTTTTGTTGCTGATGATAATTCGTGGGTATATATGACGATCACGAATCGCTCCGTTTTTCGGATGCAAGTCAGGAATCTCAAACTGGAAATCGGGAGTGGCGCGGCAGATTGATCCCATGCGCCGGAGGATGCTGCATGAATGCGATGCAGTTATACCGCTGGAAGCGAGATGCCGCTTTACGCGCCAAAAGCGGCATTCATAACAGATGAACAGGAGAACCGGACATGAATATTGCCGAGAAAATGAAAACTACCTTCTTCACAAAGAAATTCCTGACATTTGTGTTCTGTGGTGGTATGGGAACGCTTGCCAATATGCTGGTCTCCACCTTGTGTTCCTTGAAGATCAACGCCACCGTCGCTTATGTCTGCGGCTATTTTGGCAGCTCATTTGTGACGTATACGCTGAACAGCAGGCTGACGTTTCACGAAAGGCTGTCTCTGCAGCGTTATGTACGTTTTGTTATTTCGTACATTCCGAATTTCCTGATCCTGTTCAGTTTTGTGGCTGTTTTTATCAATATTCTACATTGGAACAATATCATTGTTTATGGATTGGCAGCACTGCTTGGTCTTCCGCTTACCTATGTCATTGTACAGGTCGTTGCCTTCACAAAGCGGAAAAAGTAGGTGCGGCAGCGGGTTCCTGATGGATCTCTGCCTCGGCTCAGAACCAGGTGTACGTAAACGGTGGATTTCCATGAACCAATTTGCTATCCCCGACTTAGTGCAGACTGGCAGCGTATCAGTACCACGTTGACGTTGACAGACGACGCTTTCACTCTTGTAGACGATACGGGATTTGCTATCAGTGATGATTCCTGGGTATACTTGACGATTACGAACCATTCCATTTTCCGAATGCAGATCCGGCATCTGAAACTGGAACTGGGGGGGAAAAACAGTGACGGACTGGATGTCGGCTCCGGAGGATGAGGATGAGACATGAGATGGTATTTTTTGCAGAAAAATCTGTTCTGTTAATTAATCGGGACACTGTTTCTTTAAAATACTTCAGAGAGTTTATTTAAAATTTATGCTTTTATAGATTTATGTAATTTGAGAAAACAGAATTTTTTGCTTGGAAAGAGAGCGGCTTTATTATCCTAATTATATATAATGCCGTTCTCTTTGTATTATTAAAAAATGCCTTTTACAGTAAGAACGAACTATTGACTTTGCGATACAAAAGAAAGCAAAATGAACATAAATGAAAAAATGGTGCTCTTGTATTTTAAAATATTGCCTCAGTGTGGGAAAGACAAAGCATTTTGGGAGAATACCTTGAAAAGTGTTGCGAAAATTTGTTTTGCTGAAATACTTGCAGACGTTTTACAATATATCAGGCTACAGATATTCCATTTAGTAATTATACAATATACAAATCCGCTGGATTGTATGTGGATTACTAGAATTAGGGAGCAAAGCGGGATTCCAATCATGGTTATGGCTGATACGATGCAGGTACAAGAGGCGTTAATTATGGCCGGAGCAGATGCTGTGCTTCATATGGGAAGTGGAAAGACAGAGATTATATTACAGGCATATGCACTTATCCGTAGATATGATATGCGCTACAAGGGAATAAAAAAATAACAGATAAAAGCAGTACTGTTGCTGATCTCCCAAGAAGTCCTTAGATAGATCATCTGGTTTGTCCTTGAACTGCTAACTTTACTGTCTTTATTG
>CANRBX010000030.1 GCA_947628955.1 uncultured Lachnospiraceae bacterium
TCAGTGCGCGATCAGGGGCTCGAACCCTGGACACCCTGATTAAGAGTCAGGTGCTCTACCAACTGAGCTAATCGCGCTTATTAAATTGTAACTGCTCTCCCCTGAGAACAAAAGTAATTATAATACAACCCCTTTCAAAATGCAATCCACATTTTATACTTTTTTTATATTTAATTTTCCTGTTTTTTAGTTTTTTTTCACAATTATAAGACTTGAATCCCGGCCGGAAATCCACTATACTTGATTGCGGAAATCCTGAAATTCTCGCAATTCCCGTATTTCTTCTTATTTATATAGGAGCTATAAATGAGCGAACGGCGGCTGTGCGGCGCTTTCTGACCGGAAACACCGCACGCCCGTGAAAGGATCTTTTAAGTTATGAGCCGAAAATCCACGTCAAAAAATCAGCCCATTTCCGGAAATCCCCGGGAAGCTTCTCCAAAAGGCGAAGCCCCCTCCGGGCAGAAGTCTGCGCTCGGCCAGGGGCCTACGTCCAAACGGGAATCTGTATCCGGCCAGAAGTCTGCGTTCAGTCAGGAATCTGTATCCGGCCAAAAATCCATGTCCGCACAGGAATCCCATTCCCAATGGACACTGGGGCGGGAGCCCGTGCCCGCCGGGAAGAGCCAGCGCTTCATTAAAAACAACCTGTATTTCACAATCTGCATTTACGCAGGCGTCATGGTGCTGATTGCCGCGATCATTTTCAAATGCATCATCGACATTGACAAGACCAAGGCCTGGCTTGGGCAGACGATCGGCATTCTTTCGCCGTTCATTCTGGGAGCTCTGCTCGCCTACGTGCTGAATCCGATGGTGCACATGTTTTACCGCGGCATCGAACGGCTCTGTTCCCATGCAAACATCCGGCCTCCCCATACGCTGCACACGGTTCTATCGATCCTCATCACCTACGTGATCGTGATCGGCTTCGTCGTGCTGACGCTGCTGTATGTGTTTCCTGAAATCGCCAAGAACCTGGGCGACTTTGTCACCTACCTGCCATCAGCTTACAATACCGTGCTGGACATGCTGGCGCGTCTGCAGGAGCGTTTCCCGAGGCTGGAGATCAGCGCGGTGAGAACCTACCTCGTCGACGCGATGCCGGAATTCTCGTCGGCGATCCAGAATTTTGCGACTAATATGGTTCCCGCCCTCTACACGATCTCCATGTCGATCGTCGACTGGCTTGTCAATCTGTTCATCACACTGATCGTCTCTATTTATATGCTTTACGACAAGCACAGGCTGATGCGCGCCTCATGGCGGGTTCTCTACGCGTTCGTCCCGCAGAAATATATGCCGGCATGTCAGGAGATCCTCTCCGAATGCAACCGGCTGTTCAGCAGCTTCGTCGTCGGGAAGTTTATCGATTCCCTGATCATCGGCGTCCTCTGTTTTATCCTGATGACGATCCTGAGACTGCCGTACACACTGCTGATCAGCATTATCGTCGGCGTCACAAACATGATTCCGTACTTTGGCCCGTTCATCGGCGCAGTCCCCGGAATCCTGATCATGCTGTTCATCCGCCCGGTACAGGCGTTTATATTCGCGCTGATGATCCTCGGGCTGCAGCAGTTTGACGGGCTGATCCTCGGTCCGAAGATCCTCGGAAATTCCACGGGCATGAAGCCGCTCTGGATCATCTTCGCCATCACCATCGGCGGGAAGCTCGCTGGAGTCATCGGCATGTTCCTCGGCGTCCCGGTCGTCGCGATCATCAGCTATCTCTTTGACCTGTATCTGGCACACCGCCTGGACAAGAGAAAAATATCCGACGCTGCGATCGAGAAGGTGCTGCAAAAAATGGAGCTGGACAACTAAGTCCGGCTCCTTTTCTGTTCCTGTTTCTTTTTGTTTCTATTTATTTCTGTCTCTGCTTATTTCTGCCTCTATTTCTTTCTGTCTCTGCTCATTTCTGTCTCCATTTTATTTCCGTCTCTACATCTTTCTGCCCCTCTGTCTTTCTGTCTCTATTTTCTTCAGCCTTTATTTTCTTCCCGGCCTTCCGGCAGATCCGCGGCCGGCGCCCTCGAGCAGCTTTTTCACTTCCTCCACAGAGTGCCACAGCTGCAGTGCCCTTCTGTGAACCTGCGGCTTATCATAGGTGAAACGGTACAGCTTTCCCTTAAACCTGTCTCTTCGCATGGCCGTCTCCCCGGTTATTCTTCCTCTCATACTTATTCTATGCCCGAACCGGTATCCTGATCTCAGTTTCTCCCTCTGCAAAGCGCAGGCCTGCCCCGGCTCCTGCGCGGTCGTCTCCACTCTCATACACTGCCCCGGCTTCTATGGGCCGCCTCCGCTCTCATACATCGTTCTGGCTTCTGTGCGGCCGCCTCAGTACCACCTTGCAGATCGGATTTCCCTGCGAGGAAAAGCGTTCCTCATACTCGGTCATGATATTCCCCTCCATCATCTCCGCGTCATGATGCAGGTCAAACGTGCACTGCTCCACAGTCCAGCCGGCCGCCGCGGCTTCCTCCAGCGCAAATTCAAACAGCGTCCGGTTGTCTGTCTTGAACTCCACCTTTCCGTCCGGTTCCAGAATGTAATCGTAGCGCGCCAGAAATTCCCGGCCCGGCAGGCGCCGCTTCGCATGGCGGTCCTTCGGCCACGGATCCGAAAAGTTCAGATAGATCCCCGCGACCTCGCCCTCCCCGAACACCTCCGTCAGGTCCTCGGCCTCCATGCGCAGAAAGAACAGATTGGAGGGGGCATCGTCCTCCCCGCGCTTTTCCAGCGCGCGCAGGAGCACGCTGGAATACTTCTCGATCCCCACATAATTCCGCTCCGGGTGGCGCAGCGCCAGCTCCGTGATGAACCTTCCCTTGCCCATCCCAATCTCCAGGTACAGCGGATTCCCGTTTCCGAACACCGTATCCCAGCGGCCCTTCTTTTCCCGCATCACATCCTCATGTATCACATACTCGCTCGCCGCGATCGCCTCCCGCGATCCAGGTATATTTCTCAGCCTCATTTTCCACTCTCCGTCCGGTATGATTTATGAAGTGTCCGCCGCCCATGAGGACGGCGTTTGCTCTATTCTAAACCAAAACCACGGGAAGGTCAATCGCCCGCCAATGTCAGTTAGTTAACAGCCGCAAAAGGGCGGGGCTTCTCATATTTCCTTCATATTTGCCCCGGATCTGCGGCTTTTCACAAACATTTAATTTTTATTTCCTCTGCCTGCTTGTTGACATTTTATTAAATATCAGGTAATATTTTAAATAGAGTTTTAATGAATTTGTAATTTTTGTTTGCTGACAGTAAGGGGTACTGACTATGAAAAAATGCAGAGCTTTATTCCTGCTTTCTATTGCCGGGATGCTGGCAGCCGCCTCTCCCGCTTTATATACAAAAGCCGCCTGGACGAGTACCTCCAAGGGCACAATGTACACTCAGACAGCTTCCCCCGGTTATGTGACCGGCATGAAAAAAATCGGCGATTACACCTATTATTTTAATTCAGAAGGCATCATGCAGACCGGTTTCCAGACGATCGAGAAGCGTCTGTATTACTTCAACGAGCACGGACAGCTCGTACTCGGAAGATTCGTCGCACCTGATGGAAAGACCTACTACGCAGCCTCGTCGCAGAACGGCGCGCTCGTCCAGAACAGATGGGTTTCCAAGCGCTACTATCTCGCGGACGGCTCCATGGCCACAAACACCTGGATCAACGGCAAATGGGTCGGCGCGGACGGGCGCTACACCGGGACGAAGGCCAAGGTCGGCTGGATCACCAGCGGCGGCAAGACCCGGTATTATGACAAGAACGGCAATATGATCAAAGGCTGGATGAAGCTCGCCGGCGAAACATATTACCTCGATCCCTCCACCGGCGTCAGGAAGACCGGCTGGTTCCGGGTCGGACAGAAAAAATATTACGCAAGGAAGACCACCGGCGTCGTCCTGAAGAACCAGTGGGTCGGCAAGAGATACGTGCTGAGCGACGGCGCCATGGCCACCGGCTGGGTGGACATCGGGAAGAAGTCCTACCTGTTTTCCTCCACCGGCGCCCGCCAGAACGGATGGGTCGAGTACAACAAGGTGCGCTATTACTGCGTGGACGGCGTCGTCCAGAAAAATGCCTGGGTGGACGACCGCAAGCAGTATGTGACAGAGACCGGCGCCCCGGCCTCCGGCTGGCTTAAGATCGGAAATTATTCCTATTATTTTGATCCCTCCACCGGCGTCATGAAGACCGGCTATCTGAAGCTGAGCACCGGGAGATACTATCTCGGCAGCAACGGCAAGCTCCGCACAAGCCGCTGGATCGGATCCACAAAGAAATATTACGCGTCGGAGACCGGCGCATTCCTGACCGGGCTGCAGACGGTGGACGGCAAGCTGTACTATTTCAACACATCCTCCGGATACAAGGCCGTCAAAAAGTTCAAGACCATCGGCTCTGACACCTATTATTTCACGGCCGACGGCTCCGCCGCACAGGATCTGTGGGTGAAGGTCAGCTCCAAGTACTATTACCTCCAGAGCGACGGCAAGCTGGCCAAAAACATGTGGGTCGGCGATTATTACGTCGACATGGACGGCGTCCGGACAGACCAGAAGAAGCTGACCGGATGGCAGACGGTAAAAGGCAGGAAATGCTATTTCGACAGCAACGGTTCCATGGTCACCGGATGGCAGACCATCGACGGGCTTACCTATTATTTTGGCAGCGACGGCGCCGTGCTGACCGGCATCCAGACGATCGGAGACACAAAGCATTACTTCTATCCCGACGGCCAGATGGCGGTATCCATCACGCTCGCGATCGGCGCGAAGCAGTACACGATCAATGAGAACGGTGTCATCACCGCAGAAGAGAGCATCAAGATCTCCGGCGATACGGTCGGCGTGCAGATCGTCAACTTCGCCCTGCAGTACGTCGGCAACCCGTACGTATACGGCGGGGTCAGCCTGACAAACGGCGCGGACTGCTCCGGCTTTGTACAGACGGTGTTCGCGAATTTCGGCATCAAGCTGCTGCGCGTAGCGGACGACCAGATGAAGGGCCCGTCTGCCGAAAACATCAGCAAGCACGGCTACAGGCAGGCAGTCGTTGTGGACGCCTCCAGCATGCAGCCGGGAGACCTGATCTTCTATGGTTCCGGAAACTACGCGTCCCATGTGGCAATCTACATGGGCGACGGGCAGATCGTACACGCGAGCAACTCCCAGCCGTATCCGAAGGGCGGGATCAAGATATCTGATTACGACTACCAGACACCGATCCGCGTCGTGCGGTACTGGGGGTAAAATTTCCGGCAGAGCGCAGAAGATTTAAAATGCCCACAGGACACAAAGCACAGATCGCAAAATGTTCGCGGAGCACGAAACGCCGAAAATACAAATGTTTTAAGTAAAGCCGCCGCAGAACTGTCAGCACTCTTCATGACAGTTCTGCGGCGGCCTTTCTGCTGCGATTTTGCTGCGAAAATCCGATTCCCGGACAGAGGCGCTGCGCGCCTGTATCGCATCCTGATTTGTATTTTTCTCTGTAAATATTCTGACTATTCTTTCTTTTTCTGTAATATACTGATTTTGGTTCTGTCAATGGTTTCTTCGATTTTCTTTTTCATTTTTCTGTTTTTATCATAATCCACAAAACGTCCGTTCTTGAAAAAAACTATGTAAACCAATTTTCAGAACACAAAAAATGTGGATAATGTGGATAAATCAGTGCATAATTTCGTTCTGTCCGAGTTTCCGCCCTTCCAGGATGTGGATAAAGTGCAAATATTTTGTCGCTTCCCCGAGTTGTGCACCGGGCCCGCTTTTTCGGATTTGTGCAGATTTACCCCCTGTCCTGCCGCAAAAACAGGTGTTCTCCGAAAACGGTGCGGATAATTTTCTGATAATTATATTTATTTTCAGTTATTTACATCCTCTCACAGATCTGTCTTCAGGTATGACACAAAGCGGTTTCCGGCTGACTCAAACAGCGCCTTGCTGTCCTGCGGCCCGTAGAAATACGTTTCCGTCTCCCCGGGCTTCAGAAGGATCGTATTGCCATAGTCGTCATATCCGGTGATGATGACCACGCCCTCCGGCGTCGCCGCCAGCACGGGCTGTCCCTGCCCCACGAAGTACAGCACCTGATCCAGCGTGCAGCCGGTCAGATTGACCGCGTCCTTGCCAAGGGCCGCCTCGAGCGCCTCCACGTCCATGGTGCCGTTTCTGACTGCCTCCGGAAGGTTCTCCACCTTGATCTTGCTTGTAAGCGCCCGGTTGCCGCGCTCCCAGACATATCCCTTGGCGTGATCGATCACCACGCCCACCTTTTCATCCGCCCTGCGGATCGCCTCGGCCGCCGTCGGCCACATGCTTTCCAGGCTGCCCCCCGCATACACATAGTAAAGCCTCTCGCGGTCCGTATTCTTCGGGATTTCAATGGAGCGCAGATCGTCCTGCATCAGGATGCGGCTCGTGACAATCTGCAGGTTCTGATCCGTAACCGTCGTCCCAAGCCGCAGGATCACCTGCGTCTGCTTGACCCCGCCCGCCGCGGTTGAGACGCCATATGTCACGTCGTCCTCCGTGTCCATGCCGACGATCTGATCCTCCAGCGTCTCCGCATAGCCTGTCTCTGTCTTGACGACCCTCGTCAGCCTCAGGACATTGTTCGCCTGCTCCGCCTGCGTGACGTACGTCTGCGGCATTCCGTAGCTCATCAGCTGCTCGCCCTCCCCGTTTACGATCACGAGACGGTACATCGGAAATATCTCGCTCCCCTCGTCCTGATCAACGATATCCGTGATCATGGCAAGCCCGTAGACCAGATCCTCCCCCATGTAGGCGACCGGGCGTATCCGATCCTCCGCCTGGCATGTCACCTCCCGGGCAGTGCCCGTCTCGAAATCCATCGTGTAGAGCGTCTGCGACTGATAGCGGCGGCCCTCCTTGAGCCAGCTGAAATAGCGGTTCGATTCCGAGCTCGCAAAACAGCCATTGTTGACGCCGTCGATCACACGAGTGTACTCGCCCGTGGTCAGGTTGATGCGGTAGACGATCCCCTCGAGAAGGATATAGCACGCCGAGCGGTCCTTCGTGATATAGGACAGCGCGTCGATATCCAGCTTGAGCATGTCGTATGACTCCATCGTCTCCACAAAGAGAAGCTCCTTCACCGTGGAAGAGGTATCCTCATAGAAATAGAAGCCCACACCGTTCTGTCCTTCCCGGTCGCCGCGGTTCATATAGCCGGATACCGCAAACCAGATATCGCCGGACTCTTCCACCTTCAGGATCTTGATATTATTGCGCGAATAAAAATCGCGGTAATCCATGTCCGTCTGCTGCGGGAATCCGAAAACGCGGGTGATCCCGCCGCTGTTCACATGATAGGACCACAGCTCATTTTCCTGCACAAACGCCACGATCCGTTTCCGCTCGTCAAACTGGTATTCCAGATCCATGTCCGTGATGCCCAGGTTGATCCCCGACTTGTCCACCATCGTGCCGTCCGTGTTGAAGATCTCGTCGGTCGTCCTCGTGAAATCCAGCAGAAAGATACGCGTGTCGGTGTAGCGCAGCCGGTAAAACTCGTCAACATTGTACACCTCGTTCACGCCCTCCTCGTTCACTGCCGAAATCCGGTATTCCAGCACAAAAGAAGCCGTCGTGCCGTTGATATCCACCAGGCTCGGCGTCGGCTTGTAGTAAATGTGCGGGTTCAGATCGCCCCACATCAGCTGCGAGACCGTATCATGGATATTCATCGAGGCCAGCGTCTGGGACTGCCCCGTCGTCTCATCCGGCTCCACAACCGTGCCCAGCGAGGTCTGGTCAGTCTTGTTCACACATTTCTCGTAAAAACCGGTCACAAAATCAAGGTAGGCGTCCAGATGGAGCCCGTCCTCCAGAAGCAGACGCGTATAGAAATAAATGTCGCGGCCGCCCGCCGTCACCAGAAGCTTCAGAATGTATTCCTGCTCCAGGAGCATCTGATTCTGAAGCTGCAGCGTCGCGGTGACATAGCCGTCCTCTTCCTTCAGCTTGATCACATTCGTATTCTCGAGCGAATCGCGGCCGTCCAGCGTCAGCACCTCATAGGACACATTTTCGATGTTCGTGTCAAAGGGCTGGATCTGAATGTCGAGCAGATGATCCGCCGAGAGCACCGTCACCGTATCGCGGATGTACTCGACATCCATCTCCCGCGCATAGCCGTGCAGGCAGTTGTAGCTGACGCCCCCGCTGCGCATATACACAAGCGGAAAGGTCGAATTGCCCATCGCCCCGGCCGTGCTCGGCATCGTCTGGTTGATCCACCGCGCAAAGCCAAAGGCCGCGGCGATGAAGACCAGAGTCAGCACGACCACGTGTATTATGATGTTCTTTATCAGGGAAACTGTATTGTGCATAAAATATCCTCCGGGGGATGTGTAGGTTTTCCTCGGTCGCGGGCTCTCGCCCTATAAAGCTGACGCCTGACGAAAACGTCTGCAAGCAGCCGTTTTGTCATCTGTCAGCTTTGCACGGCTCAATGCTTTCGCGAACATTATATCACACTGCTCCGGTAAAAGGAATCGAAAAATGAGGAAGTCTGATCCGCCGGGGCTGGTCCGGGTATGGGCGGGGCGGGGTCAGATATGCCGCCCGCATCTGCGGTGTCTGCACCGGCGGTGGTGCATTTCCTGCAGCAGCAGTACGCGGGCCAGCTCGCGCATCCGGTTTTTCCTGCCCGGGCGCTTTTTCCCAGGCTCCCGGTACTGCATCGAGAGCACTTCCTCCGGTTCCTCCTGCCCATCTGCCTCCTCCGGAAACAGAGCGCTCACCTGGCCATAGATGCGCTCTGCAGTTTCATACACGGTCGTCAGGTCCGGGTGCTCGTCGTACATCGGGCTGCCCTCGTACTCCATCTTATCGCACTCTTCCTCCACATACGGGAGCATCTGCTTCGCTGAATCCGGGTACATGGACTCCAGTCTTCTGAGATCCCGCTCCGACGTCTTCTCTTCCTGCAGGATCTCTTCATAGTCCGGCCGCAGAAAATACGGACGCTGCGGGCTCCCGGCCCAATCCGGCTCTTCGTATCTCTCCGGCGCCTGGTCCTCCGCTGTGCGGACTGCCCTCTGCGGTATTTCCTCTTCCTCACCCGCATACGGATTCCAGCCGCTCAGCTCCCGCTCCCGCTCGATCTCCTCCGCCCGCATAAATGTGCTGTGCGCAACGACCGTCCTTCCCGCGCAGGCCCCGGCCCGCCTCTCGTCCTGTCTCTCCGTGTTCCCTATATTTCCCGCGCATTTTCCCATCGCATGATACATAATAAAGTCAGCCTCCGCAAAACCGTCTCTATATTATATGACCTTTGCAGGCTATCGTTTACAGAGGAAAAATTTCTCAATTTGCGTTTCCCTTTTCTCTCCATTTGGTATATGATAAAGAAAAAACACGAGGTGACATATGAGATCACAAAATTCTTCCCGGACGATCCGGTTTCTGCGCATTCTCGCAATGCTTCTGTTCCTCCTGACTGCAGTTTCCATACAGAGCCGCTTCTGCCCGGCCCAGGTCGTCTCTGCGGCCAAAGCATCCGCCGGAAAGACGGTCAAAGTCCCGTTCCGGGGCAAAAGCGGACGCTACCTCGTGCGCCGCGGCGGGGAATGGTATCTCTACAATAAATACGACAGGCCGCTCGCAGGCATCCGGCACCTGGATATCACCAGAACCGGCGGGCTCTATACAGGCTACTATATGTTTGACGGCAGCGGCCGGCTGATCCGGAAAAAGGGCGTATATTACTTTCAGAATAAGACGGTCTCCGGCGTTACCTTCAACGGATTCTACCGCACCACCTCCATGGGGCGTTTCCCGGACAAGGTCGGAGAAGGGCTCTGCTGGCTTCCGTCTGTCCGCTGTCAGGGAAAACAGTTCGGCGGATATTATTATTCCACGGATTACGGCAGGCTGACCGCAAAATCACAGATCCGCCTCCTGGAAAATGTCAAAATCGGCAAAGCCACGTTCGACGGATATTATTATTTCGACCAGTACGGGCAGCTCTGCACCAAAGCAGATTTCCACACGATCCGGCAGACCGTCGGGGGAAAGATTTTTGACGGAACTTATTATTTCGGGGATACTCAAGGAAAATTATTGAGAAAGAGCGGCTGGGTCCTCGTCGGCGGCAAAAAGTATTACATCACCAAAACCGGAAAAATGCTGACCGACTGCTGGAAATCCGGTTATTATCTGCAGTCCGACGGCACGATCGCAGTCAGCAGAAAGCTTCCCGACGGGAGCTACGTGGGATATGACGGGCGGAAATGTTCAGACGCGGATGCCGCGCTTTTCTCCCTCGGGAATCAGCTCCGCAGCCTGGTCGGCGGCTACAGCGGCACCTGGTCCGTCTACGTGAAAGATCTGAAAACCGGAGGCGTCATCAATATCAATGAGCGCTCCATGTACCCGGCCAGCACGATCAAGGCCTTCGTGATGGCGGCCACCTTCGACCGGATCAGCAGGGGAAAGCTTTCCTACAACGCAACGATCCGCCGCCTGATGACAGACATGATCACGGTCAGCGACAACGAATCCTACAACGCGCTTGTCCGATATAACGGCTCGGGAAATTTTCTCTCCGGCACCTCGGAGATCAACGATTATCTGAGCAAAAACGGCTACTCCAACACCAGCTGCCGCCACACTCTGCACCCATCGTCCTCCCCCAGCACCGGCTACGGGAGCAACACGACCTCCGCAAAGGACTGCGGCGTTCTGCTCGAGCGGATCTATCAGGGCGAATGCGTGTCCGCCGCCTGGTCGCAGGAAATGATGAATCTGCTCTGCCGCCAGACGCGCCGCTGGAAGATTCCGTCCGGCATTCCCGCCGGCGTCAAAGTCGGCAACAAGACCGGCGAGACCAGCAGCGTCCAGAATGACATGGCTGTCGTCTTCGGCCCAAAAACCGATTATGTGCTCTGCGTCTTCTCAGCGGTCGGAAACGAATATTACTCCAACACGCGGATCCGCGAGATCTCCCGCAGAGTGTACCAGTTCCTGAATTGAGGCAGTCTCCCATCCGGGCGCGGGCCGCAAGACAGCTCCTGCCCCGGCAAATTCCGGCCTTCGGGCCCGCAAGACAGCAGCTCCTGTCCCGGCAAATTTCGGCCTTCGGGCCCGCCAGTGTGGCTATGCGCCGAAGTTATCATACGATTCCTGTCCTGACTAAGTCCGGCCCGCGGGCCCGCTGGATTCACACCTTAGTCCTCGTGCAGCCAGTCGAGGTATCTGCGGATCGTCTGCTCGTAGCCGTTCCCGGATGGCTCGTAGAATCTGCGGCCCGCAAGCGCGTCCGGCAGATACTGCTGATGAGAAAAGTGCTTCGGATAATCGTGCGCATATTCATAGCCGATCCCGCGGCCGAGCTTCTGCGCGCTCTTGTAATGGCTGTCGCTCAGATGCGCCGGGACAGCCGCAGGCGTCTCCTGTACGGCGCGCATTGCGGCAGCGATCGCATTCGTTGCAGAGTTGCTTTTCGGGGCTGTCGCCACATACAGGGCCGCCTGCGCCAGGATCAGCTGTGCCTCGGGCATCCCGATGCGCTCCACGGCCTGCGATGCGGCCACCGCCACCTGAAGCGCCTGCGGGTCTGCATTGCCGACGTCCTCCGACGCGCAGATCATGATCCTCCTGGCAATAAAAGTAACGCTCTCGCCCGCGTAAAGCATTCTGGCCAGATAGTAAACCGCTGCGTCCGGATCCGAGCCGCGCATGCTCTTGATAAAAGCGGACACGGTATCGTAATGATTGTCCCCGTCCTTGTCATAGCGCACCACCCGCTTCTGAATACATTCGGAGGCCACTTCCAGTGTGATATGGATGACGCCGTCCGCTCCGGGCGAGGTTGTCAGCACGCCGAGCTCCACAGCATTCAGAGCTGCCCGCGCGTCTCCTCCGGCAATATCCGCCAGAAATTCCACGGCATCCTCGTCGATCGCGGCCCGGTAAGCGCCCATTCCGCGCTCCGTATCATATACCGCACGCTCGATCAGCGTCCGGACATCCTCCTTTGCAAGCGGTTTCAGTTCAAAAATCACCGACCGGGAAAGCAGCGCCCCGTTGACCTCAAAATAGGGGTTCTCCGTCGTCGCGCCGATCAGGACCAGCGTTCCGTCCTCAACAAACGGAAGAAGATAATCCTGCTGCCCCTTGTTAAAGCGGTGGATCTCATCCACAAACAGGATCGTCTTTTTTCCGTACATGCCAAGGTTGTCCTTCGCGGCCTTTACAACCTCCTCCATGTCCTTCTTCCCCGCCACCGTCGCATTGATCTGCATAAATTCCGCGCTCGTCGTATTCGCGATCACCTTCGCGAGCGTCGTTTTTCCGGTGCCCGGAGGCCCGTAAAAGATCAGAGAGCTCAGCTTGTCTGCAGAAATCGCACGGTACAGCAGCTTATCTTTTCCAATGATGTGCCGCTGCCCGACCACTTCCTCCAGCGTCCTCGGCCGCATCCGTGACGCCAGCGGCGCCTCATTTTTCATCGTTTTCGTCCTCGCGTACTCAAATAAATCCATCTGTATTTCCTCTTATCTCAAATTCCATATTCAACGCTTCTCAAAGTTTTCGTTCCATTTCAACGCTTCTCAATGCTCTCGTTTCATTTCAATACTTCTCAATGCTTTCGTTCCTTCTTCAATGTTTCCGTTCTCAATATCTCTATGTCAGGCCCTCCGTCTGGCTCAGGCGCTCCGGCCTTCTATTCCAGTATCAGCTCGTCTACTGTGACAAATTCATAATCCTGCTCTTTCAGGCGGTCAACGATCTGCAGCGCCGCCTCCACGGAAGTGTCATAATAATCGTGCAGCAGAATGATATCCCCGCTTTGCGTATCCTCGAGCACCCGCCGCACGATGTCCGACACATTCCTGGTCAGCCAGTCCTTCGGATCCACATCCCACAGCACCGGGATCATCACAAAGGAATATTCCATCTCTTTGTTCCACTCTCCGAACGGCGGCCTCACAAACTCCGCATCGCTTCCGGTCAGCCTGCGGATCAGACGGTTTGTCTTTTCGATCTGCTCACATGCCTCCTGGCCGCTCAAGCCGCTGATTTTGACATGATCATAAGTGTGGTTCCCGATCAGATGTCCTTCCTCGTCCATCCTGCGGATGAGTTCCTCGTTGCCCGGAATGTTTCTCCCGACCACAAAGAATGTGGCCTTCACGCCCCGCTCCTTCAGGCCGTCCAGAAGCCGTTCCGTGAAAACCGGATGCGGTCCGTCGTCAAACGTAAGCGCCACACATTTCTGCTCCTCCTGCTCCGGATCGTCCTCAGACGATCCTCCCTCCGAGGTGTCTGCGTTCCCCAGTGCGGCCGCCTGTCTCTCCCCTCCATCTGTGTTCCCCGATGAGGCGGCCCATTCACCCGGGCTTCTCTCCGGCGCATCCTGCGCCGAGCTCGCGTTTCCCGCAGCCATAGCATCCGACGCACTCACGTTCTGCGCAATGCTCGCATCCCCTCCTGCCGCAGCATTCGGAGCTTCCGGCTGCGTCCCGCTTCCCGGTCCGTGCCTCGCAAGTTTCACAATATCCGTATAGGTCAAGAAGGCCAGGATCATCGCAAGCCCCCAGATAAACAGGGATTTCTTGATCCTGGCTCCTATCTCTGCAAACAGGCCGTGTTCTTCCGGCCCTTCCTCGTTTCCCGCATGTCTCATGCCCAGCCTGCCTCAGTGTTTTTCTCTATTATATGACACTGCGGCTGTTTCCATGCTCTCCGTCTGCGGCGGCCTGTGATTCTCCGTCTCATTTGCCGTCCGGCTGCCCGTGCACGTTCGCCTGATTCATCGTCTGGCTGCACATGCGCGCCTGTATCATTCGTCGTCCGACGGCCTGTAGGCGTCCGAACTATCCGGCTCATCCGACTCTGTCCCGACTACTGACGCCACATCAGCGGCAGCCCCGGTCCCATCCAGACTGTCCGGCTTCACCTCGTCCGCTCCTGTCTCTTCAATGACAGCCCCGGCCTCAATCTCTGCCGAACTGTCTGTCTCTTCAATGACAGCCCCGATCCCGGCCTCTGCCAAACCGCCCGGCTTCGCCTCAGCTGCCTCCGCCTCGTCCTCATCCTTCCCGACACCCTGAAATTCGTCCCAGAACCGCCTTTTCAGAAAGATGCTTACTGCGTAGACCAGCGCGCCGGTTATGCTTGTCATGTCGATAATAAAATAGATCAGTCCTGCAAGCCCTGCCGCGTCTGTGAGAGCATAGTAATAGTATGCCCGCTTCTGGCTGTCCGTTCTTCCCTCAAACAGCTTCCGCCAGACGACAGGCAGCACATCTGACACGATCCAGTAAAGGGCAAGCAGCGCAGCCATGCCGACCGGAAACAGCAGTGTGCCGACCTTTCCTGTCACCGCGAGCACGACCATAAAAATCAGCATCAGTGCAAGTACACCGAAGGTGAGCGCCGTAATCCGCGACCGTATTGCTTTATCCTGTTCCTCTGTCATGATCTCCTCCCGCCGGCAGGCAAATACCGGTTATGCAAGCGTAACCCTGCAGAATTTCTTCTTGCCGCGCCTGAGCACAATGCCCCCGCCCGAGAGCGCCTCCTTTGACACCACGGCCTTCAGGTCCGTCACCTTCCCGCCGTCTATCGAGACGCCTCCCTGTTCGATCGCACGGCGTCCGTCTGAGCGCGATTTCTCCAGCCCGGTCTTCACCAGCAGGGAGATCACGTCCACCGCGTCATCCGCCAGGTCGTCCGCCGTGAGCTCCACGACCGGCATGTTAGAGGTATTACCGCCCGAGAACAGCGCCCGCGCGCCCTCCTGCGCTTTCCTGGCCTCTTCCTCTCCGTGTACAAGGCTTGTCAGCTCGTATGCGAGAATCTCCTTCGCCTGATTCAGCTGGCTGCCCTCCCACTTATCCATCTCGTCAATCTGCTCGAGAGGCAGAAACGTCAGCATCCGCAGGCACTTGAGCACATCCGCATCCCCGACATTCCTCCAGTACTGATAGAAGTCAAACGGCGATGTCTTGTTCGGGTCGAGCCAGACTGCGCCGCTCTGCGTCTTGCCCATTTTCTTGCCCTCGGAGTTGAGCAGTAGCGTGATCGTCATCGCATACGCGTCCTTGCCGAGCTTGCGCCGGATCAGCTCCGTGCCGCCGAGCATATTGCTCCACTGGTCGTCCCCGCCGAACTGCATGTTGCAGCCGTACTTCTGGAACAGTGCATAGAAATCATAGCTCTGCATGATCATGTAGTTAAACTCGAGGAAGCTCAGGCCCCTCTCCATCCTCTGCTTGTAGCACTCAGCCGCGAGCATGCGGTTGACCGAAAAGTGCGGCCCCACCTCGCGCAGCAGCTCCACGTAATTCAGATCCAGCAGCCACTCCGCATTGTTGACCATCAGCGCTTTTCCCTCTGAGAAGTCGATAAAACGGCTCATCTGCTTTTTGAAGCACTCACAGTTGTGCTCGATCGTCTCCTTTGTCATCATCTGGCGCATATCCGTCCTCCCGGACGGGTCGCCGATCATCCCGGTGCCGCCGCCGATCAGCGCGATCGGCCTGTTCCCGGCCATCTGCAGCCGCTTCATCAGGCACAGCGCCATGAAATGTCCCACGTGCAGGCTGTCCGCAGTCGGGTCAAAGCCGATGTAAAACGTGGCCCTGCCATTGTTCACCAGCTCCCGGATCTCCTTTTCATCTGTCACCTGGGCGATCAGCCCTCTCGCCACCAGTTCGTCATATATCTGCATGTTTCCTCCTCATCGTCCGCTGCCGGACGAACTATCCGTTATTATTTCTTCTTGACGACATTTTCCTTTCCGTTGATCTTGCCGTGTCTTCCGCTCTTCTTCAGCGCGCTTTTGCACTTCGAGATCTTGTTCTTCGACTCTGTCACTGTCGCGTAATCCTTTACGAGCAGCCCGTAATCGTTGCAGTTCTGAATCTTGTTGTTTGTGACCTTGACCTTCTTTGAATAATCTGCGACGCAGATTCCCTCGCTCTTGCTCTTTCTTATGGTGTTTCCGTCTATCGTGGTATTGCTCGACTTTTTCGTCACCTGAATGCCCATCCCGGCGGTCTTGCGGATGTTCTCAATCGTATTCTTCACAATCTTGTTCTTCTGCGAATTCTTGACTACGATGCCGTGAAGGCTCGTGCCGGAGATCTTGTTGCCCCACACGGTATTTCCCGCGGAGCCGTCCGAGATCGAGATCCCGTTCATATCGGCAGCCGGGCCCTTTGCCGTCTTATTTGTGATAGTATTATTCTTAATTATATTACTGCTGCTGCCCGACAGACGGATGCCGTCCCCCATGCCCTTATTCGTGCCGAGAGCCGTGATATTGCAGGTGATCGTATTATCCTTGACCGTATTCTCCTTCGCACCGTTCAGGCAGATTGCCAGCCCTCTCACTCCCAGCTCGATCTTATTGCCCTGTATCGTCACCTTGCGGGTCGTATAATCGCCCTTCGGGATGATGCCGGTCTTTCCGCTCTCATTAAGCGGCTTATCCGCATTCAGAACGTCCCCGAACAGCAGGATGCCGCCGGCCAGATCATTGTAATTGCCCCAGGAGCCTTTGAGATAATCCGTCTCCGTCAGCGTGATCGTGTTTCCGCAGATCTCCGTGTTTGCCGGAAGTGCGCCGCCCGCGACGGTATTGTTCGACACATAGAATGCCTTGCCCGCGCCGTTGATGCTGCGGAAGGTGATCCCCGAACCACAGCCGGAAATGACATTGCCGTTGATCTTGGAATCCTTCCAGTTGAACGTCGTGACCGCATATCCGGTGATATTCTGGAACGTATTGTTCAGGATCTGTATGTTTGTATGGTAGGAGCCCACATAGGCATTGTGCGTCCCGAGGCCTCTGCTCAGATCCGTGAACACGCAGTTCTCAACCAGGATGTCCTTGCAGGGCGTCTCGTCGTAGTTGTTGTATCCGCTGAAATGCCCGTCCTCCAGAATGTCAAACTGAAGCGCCTCCAGGCTTTCCTTTCTGTCTCCCTTATACTGTGAAAATGTACATCCGCGGATCGTGACATTGCTGCACGCAGCCATCTCCACGTAATGACTCTCCTTCACATTCGTAAAGGTGATATTTTCAAATGTCACATTATTTGCGTGGCCGAGGCGGAAAATACTGGTATTCACTTCCCCGCCGTTCCAGGTGCCGCCCACGATCGTCACATTGGCGTAGCCGTTGTAGCCGGAATTCTGATCCTCATTTCTTCCGAAGCGCATCATGACGCCGTTGGTGATCGGATAGGGCGCCAGGCGGCTGAGCGTGACTCCGTTCATGGAGATCGTCGTGTCGCCGTAGATCCTAAGCATCTGGCTGAGCACATACTGTCCCTCCGGGATCGTGATGGACACGGAATCCGTGCTGTCCCTCGTAATATCCAGCGCATCCTGCAGCTCTTCAGTAATGTCCCCGCCGTTCGCGGTCGTCGTCGTGACGGAGATGGTCTTCGCAGACACCTTCGTCTGTATTCCCAGTGACAAAACAGCCAGCAGAACAAAAAAGCCGGCCCATGCTCCATAACTTCTTCCTTTTTTCATACATTCTCCTCCTGTCTCTCTTTTCCGGTTTTATGCACCGCGCATGCCGCAAATGCCTGTGGTTAATTATAACAGATGGCACTCTGTTTGTCGAGCCAAAAAGAATTGACAATATTTTTTATTCCTACTACAATAACGTAAGTGTCTGAAGAAAAGTCAACCGCATTTTTAAGGAGGAGGATTCTCTGAATATGGATAAGAATTTCACTGAAACACCAAGAGAAAACAAGATGGGCGTCATGCCGATCCCGAAGCTTTTGCTGACGATGTCGCTGCCGATGATCATTTCCATGCTCGTGCAGGCGCTCTACAATGTCGTTGACAGTATTTTCGTATCTCAGATCAACGAGAATGCCCTCACAGCCGTTTCGCTGACCTTTCCGATCCAGAACCTGATGATCGCCGTGGCCTCCGGAACCGGCGTCGGCGTAAACGCGCTGCTCTCCCGCAGCCTCGGCGAGAAAAATTACGAACAGGCAAACAAGGCCGCAAACAACAGCATTCTGCTGACGCTCTGCAGCTATCTGGTCTTCGCCCTCGTCGGGATATTCGGCTCGCGCCTGTTTTTCGCGGCCCAGACCGCGGACGCACAGATCCGCGAATACGGCTTCCAGTATATGAGCATCGTCTGCATCCTGTCCTTCGGCGTCTTCATGCAGGTTAATATGGAGCGTCTGCTCCAGTCCACCGGCCTGACCTTCTACACCATGATCACACAGGGAACCGGCGCGATCATCAATATCATCTTCGACCCGATCATGATCTTCGGCTATTTCGGCTTTCCGAAAATGGGAGTGGCCGGCGCCGCTGCCGCGACGGTATTCGGACAGATCGTCGCCATGTGCCTGGGACTTTATTTCAATTTCCGCAAAAACACGGAAATCAGGCTCTCCGTAAAAGAGATGCGCTTCCACTGGCCCACGGTCAAAACTATCTACGTGGTCGGCGTTCCTTCTATTCTGATGATGTCCATCGGCTCGCTCATGACGTTCTGCATGAATAAGATCCTGCTGATGTTCTCTTCGACGGCCGCAGCCGTTTTCGGAGTGTATTTCAAGCTTCAGAGCTTTTTCTTCATGCCGGTATTCGGCATGAATAACGGCATCGTGCCGATCATCGCGTTCAACTACGGGGCAAAGCAGAAAAAACGCATCACCACTTCGGTCAAGATCGGCTGTGTTGCGGCCTTCTGCATGATGATGCTCGGCATGGCCGCTTTCAACCTGATCCCGGAGGTTCTGCTCGGCTTCTTCAACGCCTCGGATGAGCTGCTTGCGATTGGATGCCCGGCGCTGCGCACGATCAGCTACAGCTATATCTTCGCACCGTTCTGCATCGTCATCGGCTCTGTCTTCCAGGCGCTCGGCAACGGTGTTTACAGCCTGATTGTCTCCGTCAGCCGCCAGCTTCTGGTTCTGCTGCCGTGCGCGCTGTTCCTGGCGCTGACCTCCGGCCTTAATGCCGTCTGGTGGGCCTTCCCGATCGCGGAGATCGTGTCAATCACGGTGTCCCTGATCCTGTTCCGGCGGATCTACCGCCAGAAAATCCAGCCGCTGGAAGGGTGACGGCAGCCGCTCAGGTATTCTCCGCAAAATAGCCCCTATCATAAAAATACTTTATCATATCCGCAAACGGGGCAAGCCTTCCCTCATGCGGCATAAGGTATACTTCCTTTACCAGGTTTTCATCATGGTAATCCGCTGCTGTTTTATATGTAGCTTTTCGTGCTTCCTTCAGCACATAAGAATTCAGGCCCAGGAGATTACATGTGTAATCTCCTTTTTCCGTGGTTCCCATGATTTCACCATTCGGGGCAAATGCAAAATGTTCTTCACAGTCTTCCTGAAGAGGAGAGACAAATCGTTTCTCATCATAATCATTTTTCTTTTTTGCACTGCAGGTTGGCTGATTCTCCTGCCTGTTACAGCTCGCAACAATATTATCATAGCACATACTGTATCTGGAATACCGGGCAATCCCCTGAGGCTTAATATGCTCATTCAGCGAATCCTCACCGGAAGGCTCTATCCTGCGGCAGCAATATGCACACAGATAATATTGTGATCTGACAAGATGTTCCCTCAGTATCTTTCTGACAGTAATTCCCTCTTCATCTTTGTCAAGATCTCTATACTGCGCATTCGGATTTCTTTTGATATATGCCGTCCATTCCGACGGTTCACCCATACGTTCAATTCTTCTCATTCAGTATCCTGCTCCTTTTCAGAAAACCGTCTGCCATAATGTATTCCTCATCCATATCCCCGGAAATTTCCTTCAAAAACCTGAGGCGGATTTCTGCCTCTCCATAATTTTTCAAGGCAATCAAACGGTTAATTTCTGTAACCAGATTCTTTTTCAGCATACTCTGAGAGGAAGTTCCCATATATTCTTCCAAAATCATATTGCTGTCATGTCCATCCAGTCTCTTTGTTTTTGTTATCATGCATCCATCTTTTTCGTCTTCTGATATTAAAAATACATTATAAGAGTCATCCGTCTCTCCCAGAATCTGAGGGGAATGGGTTGTTACTATAAACTGCAGATTCGGGAACACTTCCTTAAGGATCCTCAACACCTTTCTCTGCCACGACGGATGCATATGAAGCTCTATTTCATCGATCAGAACAATGCCTTCCCCTTCCAGCGGATCACTTCTTTGGGGATTGGCAATTGCCAGACGTCTTGCCAGATCGCCAAACAGGGCCAGCGTACATTTTTCACCGTCGGAAAGTAAATCCACTCTTATTTCCCTGCCATTTTTCTCCACTACCATGGCAAGCGGATTTCTCTTCACTTTAAGGCCGGAAACATTCCCCAGCATTGCCTCGACTGCTTTTCTTACACATTTAAGCTGCCCATCCTGATAGAAAAAATCCCCCTGTTCTTTTGCGATCTGATTTTCCAAATCCTCCTGGTTGCGGAACCATTCAAAAAAAGTTCTGAAACCAAGCTCGTTTTCCGCTGAATACTCTAAAGCAGAGATCTGCGAAAAATCATGCTGGTTTCTGATTCTGAGCGGTATATCCAGCACTGACCGGTTCGTTCCGTAGCTTACAAAAACCGGCAGGTTCTCTGCCTCATCATTATCTAAATATGTCTTCAGATACCTGTCTGTAAACGCAGCATACATACCCCTGTCATATGTGGATACCGTTTTTTTCCCTGGCTTTGGTTTTTGATAGAACCTCTGTAAAGGCATATCTGTACCATTCACCTCTACAACAGCCGACAGCGTCAATTCTGATGTCCCGGTATGGATCATTTCCGGTGAGAAGCTTTCATAGCTTTTTCCCTGATGCGAATTGACTCTGTTCATCCACACTCTGAACAGATAATTAACCGCTGATAATATTGTTGACTTTCCGGTTCCATTTACGCCAAAAATAACCGTACTTCGGCCAGACAAATCTAAGTCCAGCGTCTGAAATATCTTAAAATTATTCGCCCGCAATCTAACTAATTTCAATCTTCACTACCTCCAGTTACAGGGAATCAACAGTTTTGTCCTATTATACGCAATTACAGGCTCTTATTCAAGAATCCGGATAAGAAATTAAAGATAAATTCCGTCACGCAATACCTTTTCTATTGATTGCAGAAACAGAAATGTTATGCGATAATAACATTACAAAATATTACAGCAATCGGGGGAATAAGTTATGAATATTCTGGTCATCAATGGAAGTCCGAAGGGCAGTTACAGCATCACGCTGCAGACTGTTTTATATCTGGAAAAGCAGTTTCCTGAGCATCACTTTCAGATCCTGCACGCCGGCCAGCGCATCCGCGCTTTTGCAAAAGACTTTTCTGACGCGGCGCAGCAGCTTGTGCAGGCAGATCTGATCCTGTTTTCCTATCCGGTGTACACATTCATCGCACCAAGCCAGCTTCATCATTTTATCGCGCTGATGAAGCAGTCCGGCGTCAGCCTGCGCGGCAAATTCGTGACGCAGATCACCACCTCGAAGCATTTCTACGATGTAACGGCGCACCGCTATATACAGGATAACTGTCAGGATATGGGCATGAAATTCATCCGCGGCCTCTCTGCCGACATGGATGACCTGCTGAGTGATAAAGGCCGCAGCGATGCCCGGAAATTTTTCCGGTATGTGCTCTGGTGTATAAAACACGACAGCTTTGAGCCGCTTCCCGCGCATGGGACAGCCGCGGCGCATATGCCGGTGCACGTGCCCGGAGGCGTTTCCACGGACACAGCTTCCGCCGGGCCCGCACAGACCTGCACGGAATCTGCCGCTTCCGAAAGCTGTTCACAGGCTGACACAGGGCAGGCAGCTTCTGAAAACAGTTCACAAACTGGTACAGAACAGACCGCCTCTGAAGGCTGTTCGCAGGCCGGCACAGGGTCGGCCGCTTCTGAAAGCTGCTCACAAACTGGTACAGAACAGACCGCTTCTGAGAGCCGCTCGCAGACAGCCGCAGCGCCTGCTCCGAAAAAGACCGTGCACGGCAGGGATGTCGTCATTGTCACCGACTGCCGCCCGGAGGACGCACAGCTTCAGGGCATGATCGCACGCTTCCGGGCGGTGCTTCCGCTCAGGAGCCGCGTCGTCAACATCCGGGAATATCCTTTCTCCGGCGGATGTCTTGGGTGCTTCAACTGTGCGGTCTCCGGGAAATGCATCTATAAAGATCAATTTGATGAGTTTCTGCGAAATGATATTCAGGGAGGCGCGGCGATCATCTATGCCTTTTCGATCGAAGACCATTCCATGGGCTGGGTGTTCAAGCAATACGACGACCGTCAGTTCTGCAACGGCCACCGCACCGTCACGATGGGTATGCCGATGGGATATCTGATCAGCGGAGATTACAGCAAAGAGTTTAATCTCCAGATGATCGTTGAAGGACGCGCCGAGGTGGGCGGCAATTTTCTCGCAGGCGTTGCCACCGACGAAGCCGATCCGGATACGGCCATCGACCGCCTCGCAAAAACGCTCGTCTACTCGCTGCGCCGTCATTACAGCCAGCCTCAGAATTTCTACGGCGTAGGCGGCATGAAGATCTTCCGCGACCTGATCTTCCTGATGCAGGGCATGATGAAAGCAGACCATGCTTTCTATAAAGAACATGGTCAGTATGATTTCCCACAGAAGAAAATGGGCACTGTGCTGAAAATGTACCTCGTCGGCGCACTGCTCTCCGCACCGAAGATCAAGTCCAAAATGGGGAATAAAATGAACGAGGGCATGCTCGCCCCCTACAAAAAAGCAATCGAGAAGTGATGGCTTTTTCACACGAATGCATTCCGCTGCGCGTCGTACTCATAGTTTACGGCGCGCTGCTTTTTACACTGCATCTTTGTGGATTTTTCGCAGATGAAATTCTATTTGTCTGCATAATGCCCGCGGCAGTGCGCAATATATATTCTGCCGTCTTCCATATGATATACAAGTCTGTCTTTTTCATTAATACGACGGCTGAACTCACCGGAAAGTTCTCCGGAAAGCGGCTCTGGTTTCCCAATTCCGTTCAGGCATCCATTGCGCTCAATGTCTTTGATGAGCTGGTTAATTCGTTTTACCATCTTTTTATCCTGCGTCTGCCAATATAAATAATCTTCCCATGCGTCGTCAGACCAGATTTTTTCACTCATTCATCAACCTCGATTAATTCATGCGGCGTTCCTTTTCCATCGCGAAGCTCCTGAACAGATTTCTTCACATAAGCAATATTCCTGTCTGAATAAAACGGATCCGCAGTCTGGGCAATCTCGAAAGGAATACGTTTCTCGCGCAAAACTGCTTTCACAAAAAGGTTAATAGCCGTGGATGTGTTCAGGCCTACATTTGAGCAAAATTCGTCAAAGCTGGCCTTATCGCGTGCATCCACGCGCGCCGTCAGTGTAGCCTGCGCCATAAGTAATACCTCCTCTGTGTTCGAACTGTCATGATTATATCACCATTGTATTCTATTTGCAAGTTATTGTAGCACAATAGACTTACATACAACAAAAAGGACGTTACTGTTCAAATCAGACCGAAACACTTGTTGCTACTGTTCATACCAGACCGAAGCACTTGCTGCTGAGGCCGTAGGAAAATGATTCAAAAGGCCGGCAGGAACCCCAAGCCTAAACAAATGCATTCCGCTGCGCGTCGTACTCATAGTTTACAGCGCGCAGCTTCTTCTCGATCTCATCGCGTGACACGTCAGCGTCCGCGCAGAAATCGTCGAGTGAACTGTAATTGTCGCGAAGCTGTGTGTTTACATAGCTCAAAAGCATGATCGGATCCTGTGGCAGATTCATACCGGTATACCTCCTGTTTTTTTCTTTTGATAGTTCCTGTTGTTTTCCTGTCCGTTTTCGTCTCTCCAAAGTAAGAGGCGGGCCGGCCTGCCGTTTTTTATGCCGGCCCGCATTCTTCCCGCTGCAGCTGTCGGCCAACGGATACTGCATCTGTCGCCGCCCCGCATTTCTCTGCGCATTGATCTCCGCTGCGGTTCTCAGCTCTCAGCCCTCAGGCGACAGACACTGTATCTGCTGTCAGCCCCGTCCTCTGTGCATCAGTCTCCGCTGCGGCCCTCAGCCGACAGACACTGTGTCTGCCGTCAGCTCTCCGTTCTCAACGCGGAACACGATCGTATCCTCCATACCTGCCCTGCCGGAGAGGATCAGTCGGGCCGCCAGCGTTTCCACATTTTTCTGCAGGTAGCGTTTCAGCGGGCGGGCGCCGTAGACCGGGTCGTAGCCGCCCTCGATGATGTAATTCTTTGCATCATCGTCAAGCTTCAGCTGTATCTCCTGCGGCGCAAGGCGCCTGTTGAGGTCTGCCACCATCAGATCGATGATGTTCCCGATGTTTTCCTTCGTCAGCGGTTTAAACATGATGATCTCGTCGAGACGGTTTAAAAACTCCGGGCGGAAGCTGGCGCGCAGCTGTTCCATGACCATATCCTGGGCCTCCGGGCGGATACTGCCGTCCGGCTCGATCCCCTCCAGGAGGAACTGTGAGCCGATATTTGAGGTCATGATCAGGATCGTATTCTTGAAATCCACGGTGCGTCCCTGTGAATCCGTGATCCGGCCATCGTCAAGCACCTGCAGCAGTACATTGAACACGTCCGGATGCGCTTTCTCCACCTCGTCAAAAAGCACGACGGAATATGGCTTGCGGCGCACCGCCTCGGTCAGCTGGCCGCCTTCCTCATAGCCGACGTATCCGGGAGGCGCTCCGATCAGGCGGGACACGGAATGCTTCTCCATATATTCACTCATATCGATACGTACCATGTTCTGTTCGTCGTCAAACAGGCTTTCTGCAAGCGCTTTCGCAAGCTCGGTCTTGCCGACGCCAGTCGGCCCGAGGAACAGGAAGGATCCGATCGGCTTGGTCGGATCCTTGATCCCGGCCTTGGAGCGCAGGATCGCCTCTGTGACCTTCTCCACTCCGTCGTCCTGCCCGATCACGCGCTTATGCAGCTCCTCATCAAGAGCCAGGATCTTCTCGCGCTCACCCTGTGTCAGCTTCGACACCGGAATCCCGGTCCAGCGGGAGATGATCTTCGAGATCTCTTCCTCTGTCACACTCTCGTGCACGAGCGACATCTCGCGGCTGTTGACCTTCTCTTCCTCAATCGCCAGCTGCTTCTGCAGCTTCGGCAGCTCGCCGTACTGCAGCTCCGCCGCGCGGTTCAGATTATACTCGCGCTGTGCCAGCTCGATCTCCTTGTTCATCGCCTCGATCTGCTCACGGAGCACGGACAGATTCTCAACGGCTTTCTTTTCATTGTCCCACTGCGCTTTCTGCGAGTTAAACTCATCGCGCAGCTCGGCCAGCTCGCGCTGAAGCACCTCCAGACGGTCGTGGCTCGGCTTGTCCGTCTCCTTTTTGAGCGCGGCCTCCTCGATCTCCATCTGCATGATCCTCCGCTGCAGCTCATCAAGCTCGGTCGGCAGGGAATCCAGCTCGGTCTTGATCAGGGCGCACGCCTCATCCACAAGGTCGATCGCCTTGTCCGGCAGGAAACGGTCAGAAATGTACCGGTGCGACAGCGTGGCCGCCGCCACCAGTGCGCTGTCTGTGATCTTTACCCCGTGGAACACCTCATAGCGCTCCTTCAGGCCGCGCAGGATCGAGATCGTGTCCTCCACGGTCGGCTCGTCCACGAGCACCGGCTGGAATCTGCGCTCAAGCGCCGGATCCTTCTCGATGTATTTGCGGTATTCATCGAGCGTCGTCGCTCCGATGCAGTGCAGCTCGCCGCGCGCCAGCATCGGCTTGAGCATATTGCCGGCATCCATCGCTCCCTCGGTCTTGCCCGCGCCGACGATCAGGTGCAGCTCATCGATAAACAGAATGATCTCACCCTCGCTCTTGCGCACTTCCTCGAGCACGGCCTTCAGTCTCTCTTCAAATTCGCCGCGGTACTTTGCCCCGGCCACAAGCGCTCCCATGTCGAGCGCGAAAATCTTCTTATTTTTAAGACCCTCCGGCACGTCGCCGCGCACGATCCGCTGCGCCAGCCCTTCGACCGCCGCGGTCTTGCCGACGCCCGGCTCGCCGATCAGCACAGGGTTGTTTTTCGTCTTCCTCGAAAGGATACGGATGACATTGCGGATCTCCGCGTCACGCCCGATCACCGGATCGAGCTTCTGATTCCGCGCCCGCTCAACCAGATCCTGCCCGTACTTGTTCAGAGTGTCATACGTCGCCTCCGGATTGTCCGAGGTTACACGCTGATTGCCCCGCACCGTCGAAAGCGCCTGCAGGAAACGCTCCCGTGTGATCCCGAATTCATTCCAGATCTGCTTCATGGACGGGCTGGGATTGCTCAGAAGCGCCAGAAACAGGTGCTCAACCGATACATACTCATCGCCCATGCGCTTCGCCTCGTCCTCGGCGCTGATCAGCGCCTTGTTCAGATACTGGCCGATGTACGCATTGCCGCCCGACACCTTAACCCGGGCATTGATTGCCTGCTCCACGCGGTTCTCAAAGTATTCCCGCTGGATCTCCATCTTCTCAATTAATTTGCCGATCAGGCTGTCCTCCTGCATGAGCAGCGCGTACAAAAGATGCTCCTGCTCGATCTCCTGATTCCCGGCTTCCATCGCGATCTTCTCCAGGTCGTTGACCGCCTGGACAGATTTCTGCGTAAATTTACTGAAGTTCATAAAGCCACCTCCCCCACGGCTGCAGTGCGGATATCCTCCGGAAGGTATTATGTCCGGAAGGCACGATATCATTCTCCGCTCTGTCTTTGTTACATCCGCACTATAACACATGTTGTTAGCACTGTCAAGAGGTGAGTGCTAATTATTTCGCGAAAAATTTGTTCGTTTCCGAATTTACGGGCTTCACAGTGTTCGCAGTTTTTCAATTTCCCCGTTTTTTGGCTTACTACGCCAATTTTACACCAATTACGGATTTTTTTACACTACCTGGACACCAAAAGCTGACGCAGTTTAAGAAACAAAGACTGCCAGAAAAGGACAAGTTATTATGAAAAGCAGGGTAGCCGAAACCCTTCTGAAGTTTTTCTTGACAACAGATAAACTTCATGATAATGTCATTATAAAGAGAAGCGGTTTTCTACCGTACGGTCTTCGGACTAAAGCGGCGTACTCGCTTCTTTTTTTATGTTTATAATGTCATATAAATGAAGTTTATTTTCCTTGATTCTGACAACTGCAGTTGCCCGATATACATTCCTTCGTATAGTTCCGGCATCATCTACAGGTATCGTAAATCCTATATCATATCTGTACCAGCCGCCGCTTGCTTCGATTTTGTGTTTTTCATCCTTATTTTCTGTCCATCGCCGATTCGTGGCATTTTCAATCATCTCGCCGATAACTTGTCCGGAGTTTGCTTTTGCCTTTGCGAGTCCTCCCCTGAGCTTTTTGGTATATTGTGATTCAGTAAATTCGTCCGGAAATTCGCCTGTAATGTGAATTACATCCCCATATTCTTTTACGATAAATAACTGACCTATGTACTTTTTTAAATATTGCTCAACCTCATTCCACGGTATGTTCTGCTTATTCTTAAAAATGATTTTCTCTACATTTGCATATATCATTGATCATTCTCCACGTCAATTCCAAGTACAGACGATATTTCTGCAAGTATTCGGTCTATCTCAGCATTGAGGCTTGCGCATTCTTCCTGATACTGTTGGATCAGTTCTTTCGGAGGAAGAATTTCTTCTTCCTCATGCGGATACCCGCACAAATCAATATTATATCTGGCATATCTAAACGATAAAACCATTTTCTTTTTTAAACCACTACAAAGTAGTCTATAAACAATCTGAAATACTTCCTATAACAAAAGATTATTCGGAAATTATGTAGCAAAAAAATGATGCCACTCGCTAATTCATATAATATCACAGAACCTCAGAAAAGAACAATATATTTATCGACAACAATAAACTGTCCCTATTGAATTGGGTAGAAATTGAAAACACCCCTGCCGCAGAAATCCCGGAAATCCGGTTCTGGGCATTTGACAGTATAAGAAATAATACTATTGTTTCCCGTATATAGAAATGGTAAAATATATATTAGTTCATCAAAATCACGCAGCCAATATGAGGTGAGTGCAGCTGTCTTTATCAACCGCGAATAGATGAAATTATGGAGCGTGACGGCCACACACAATAACGATGAAAGGATGAGATCATATATGGCAATACCGCAGGAAAAACGCTTCACCGCAGAAGACATTTACGCCTTGCCTGAAGGAACCAGGGCGGAATTGATCGATGGACAGATTTATTACATGGCTCCGCCGTCCAGGAGGCATCAGGCATTGGTGGGTGAGCTTCTCGCAACCATTCGGGATTACATCCGGAAAGAGCAGGGATCCTGCAAAGTCTATCCGTCCCCCTTCGCCGTATTCCTGAATGAAGATGATCTCACCTATGTGGAGCCGGATATTTCTGTGATCTGTGATTCGAACAGACTGAATGACAAAGGCTGCAGCGGCGCGCCGGACTGGATCCTTGAGATTGTGTCTCCGGCCAGCCGGAGAATGGATTATTTTGTCAAATTATTCAAATATCGTTCTGCAGGAGTCCAGTTGTATTGGATTGTGGATCCTGAAAAAGAAAAAATCACTGTATGGAATTTTAAAGGAGATGATGTGACAGAATTTTCCTTCAGGGATCCTGTACCGGTCAATCTCTATGAGGATTTCACGATAGATTTTTCAGCACTGGATATCTGAGCATGGAGCCGGAATATCTGTCCGCCTGTTTCCGATCTGCACATTTTTCTGTACGGGAATCGGGGAAATCCGGAAAATATAACGGAAATTTTTAAATCTCTTGTGCCTGATTTATTGACCTTTTCGGGTTTATAGTGTATTGTAAAGACAGGGAAATCTCTCACGAAAGATTCCCGGTCCGGTGTCCTGTTCCGGCAGTACAGCGGAGGCATAAATATCTGAGAAGGGGGCAATGGGGAGACGGCGGGGCAGCCGGAAATGCCATATCACACGACAGTAAATAAACATGAGACATATAATTTAAGGCATCGCAGCCAGGCATCAGATCGCAGCAAAAGGAACTGTGTTCCGGCACAGGGGTCTGAGGACATGCGGTGCGGAAAGGAGGATTCATATGAAACAGTACAAGAACTGGAAGAAACTGCTGATGCCGGCCCTGGTTCTGTCTCTTGCCCTGGCGGCGCCGCTGCAGGCGAGCGAGGATATTTCAGGGGCAGAGGATGAGATCATTATCGATGAAACGGGTACGGCGGAGGCGGCTTCTGCCGCGAGTGATGCACCGGCGGCCAGTATCTCATCACAGGAGCCGTTCGTCAACGAGATAGCTGAACTGCCTGACGGATCATCCGTCCCGGCGGAAGTGACGGCGGATTCCGAAGCGGAGGCGGTCAGTCAGGGGGAACCTCAGACAGCCGCTGAGTCGGTCACGTTTTATCTGGACTGGAACGGGATCGACGGGCTCTTCGGCCACTGCCTGACATGCACCCGCGAGTACAAGGACGGTGTAAAGCCTGACTTTACGGCGGATGACGCGGCGGTCTACGGATTAAACTTTGTGGCCGCTTATGAAAAAGAGTTTGACCAGAAATCTTCCGAAGAAAAATGGAAATTCCTGAGTGAAAAGTGGGCGCAGGAGACGCCTTACGGCTACAGGTTCCTGGGCTGGTCGACAGTGCCGGCGGGAGGACAGCTGATCACGTCTGACACCCCTGTTGAAGAAGGCATGAGCTTCTATGCATACTGGGAGAAGGACGGGAAAACCAATGCCGAATTTCAGCGCATTGATCCGGCGGCAGGTCCGCTGGATGCGATCCGCATTATAGCCGGGGACGGCACGCAGTTCCTCAGCGGAACACTGCACGCGAGCAAGCATGCCGAAACGGACAACAGCTTCACGCTGAACCTGTTCTATACGCCTGTCCGCGCAGAGATCAATGATATCACATGGAATGTTGCGGTAAGCAATAAGGTCACGCCTGAAATGTTATTCGGATCTGCGAAAAAGGCCGAGACCGCGGCAGTCACAGCGGGCACCGAGGCAACGGTTTCGGCAGTCCAGATAAAGGCGGAAGGATGCAGACTGACGATCACAAACACAGATAATAAAGAGCATGTGATCACGGTCAGCGCCACGGCAAAGGGCGCGGACGGCCGGGAGTTTACCTCCCTCTCGGATGCCACGCTCAGCTTTACCCATTTCTGGGATGAAGGCAATGTGACAGCACAGCCTGACTGCGAGACAAAGGGAAGCATCCAACATACCTGTACCGTCTGCGGGGAAACAAAAACAGAAGACATCCCAGCGCTGCAGCATGTATACAATAAAAGCAAAAACTCAAGCAGAGAAGATTATTATACGGTTACACCGATAAAAGAACCCACCTGTACAGAAGAGGGCGAAAACGAGTACAGATACAAATGCCTGCGCTGCGGAAAAGAAGCCGCGCCGGAAAGAGCCAAAGCCCCGGCCCTCGGCCACACCTGGAGCGAAACCGTACAGGCGCCTGCTTCCTGCAATAAGGATACGCTGACCAGGCATTGTACGAGATGTGAGCTGCAGGATGTCAGCCTGGTTCCGGCATACCATCCGGAGCTGCACCAGTGGACGGAGACAGAGAGATTCCACAACAGCTGCATGAGCGACATTGTTTACGAGAGATGTGCTGTCTGCAGGGAGACGAGAAGCCGCACGGAAGCTGCGGACAATCCGGACTGCCACTCATACGCATATGACAGCAGCATGCGCAACGACTGCTATTACGTCACCTACACATTCAAATGTGTCTACGGCTGCGGAGCCACTCAGGTTATGCTGAAAAGCGAAGAGGGCCATGCCTGGAGCGGCTGGACGACCACCGTTTCCTTAGACAAGACGACCGGAGCCATGACACGCGTCCGGACACGCACCTGCAGCCGCTGCCAGAAGCAGGAAACCGAGGATCTGGGCACCGTCGAGGTACTGCCTGAGACTCCTGCCGGGAGCGATCCGTCAGCAAGTCAGCCGGCGGCTCCCACACCGGCAGCTTCCTTCAATACCGGAAACACAGCGGCTCCTGCTCCTGCACCGGCTGCTTCCTCCAGTACCGGAAATGCAGCAGCTTCAGGCTCCGCGCCGGCTGCTTCCTCCAGTACCGGAAGCGCAGCGGCTCCTGCTCCTGCACCGGCTGCTTCCTCCAGTACCGGAAGCGCAGCGGCTCCTGCTCCTGCACCGGCTGCTTCCTCAAGCACCGGAACTACAGCGGCTTCGGTAACCGCATCGGCTGCTTCCTCCGACACCGGAAGCGCAGCGGCTTCGGCCACTGCACCGGCCGTTTCCTCTGACGCCGGCAGTGCAGCAGCTCCGGCCGCCGCACCGGCTGCTTCCTCTGACACCGGAAGCGCAGCGGCTTCGGATACCGCACCAGCTGCTTCCTCCGACACCGGAAGCGCGGCGGCTTCAGATACTGCACTGACTGCTTCCTCCGACACTGACAGCGAAGCAGCTTCGGTCTCGGCACCGGCCGCTTCCTCCGATACGGAAAGCGCTTCGGCTGCTTCTTCCAGTACCGGCAGCGTGAAAAAGACAGAATCGAAGAAGACCAAACCGGGAAAAACCGCATTCTCATATGCGAAGTCCGAGAAAAAGAAAAAAGTAACTCTCAAATGGGAAAAGAGCAGCAAAGCTACCGGATACCAGATACAGTATTCGCTGAATAAGAAGTTTTCCTCCGGCGTTAAAACGAAAAACGTCAAACAGCTGAACCTGACAGTCTCCAAACTCAAATCCGGAAAAACCTACTATTTCCGTATCCGCGCATACAAGAAATCAGGAGATACAACCCTGTACAGCGCCTGGAGCAAAGTGAAAAAGGTAACAGTCAAATAAACAAAAAGCCTGCGAAAGCAGAAACAGTGCCGCAGAGGCCCGGAGATCCGGCCCTGCGGCATTTGTTTTATATTTGTTTTATATTTGTTTATATATGCAGGAATTTTGCGCAGGAAAGTCAGGCAAAAAGGTGATTGACAAAACACACGGACAGAAGAGATAATACAGGCGGAAGAATACGGTTTTGTTCTTTATCAGCTGCAAAATTCAGCAGAAGCTGGTATTTCGCGTGTAGATTTATTGACTTGGGCAAAGTGCCGTCCTGCGGATTTTTCATTATTGCCTGTGCCGCCAACTGAAGGGCGGCGGAAGGGAGACCGACATGAAGCAGAATTACCGGCTGACCATCGCCTACGACGGCACGCGCTACCACGGATGGGAGGCCAAGCAGAATACTGAGATGACGATCCAGGGCAGGCTGGAGCAGGTGCTCGCGCGGATGGCCGGAGAGCCTGTGAAGCTGATCGGCGCCGGCCGAACCGATGCCGGCGTGCACGCGCAGGCCATGACCGCAAATGTGCATCTTGAGATCGGGCCGGGGCGCGAGCTCCCGGGCGCGGCCTTGGAGCGGGGCTTGGATCCGTGCCCGAACACACGACCAAAACAGGGCTTGGATCCGTGCCCGATTACACGGCCGGACACACGTCAGAGTCCTTCTGCGGCCGCAGCCCTTACGGGCTCTGAGGCCGCGATCCGCGACTATCTGAACCGGTATCTCCCGGAGGACATCTGCGTCCGCGAGGTGAAGGCCGTATCCGACCGCTTCCACAGCCGCTACAATGCCGCCGGCAAAACCTACTGCTATACCTGCTACGACGGCCTGTCAAAGCCGGTCTTCGACCGCCGGTATGTCTATGTCCTGGACCGCTCTCCGGATCTGAAGCTCATGCGCCGGGCGGCGGGATATCTGATTGGCACACACGATTTTGCGAGCTTCTGCGGCAACCCGAAAATGAAAAAATCCACCGTGCGCACGATCGAGTCCATCTCCATCGAACGGCACGGTGAATATCTGAAGTTTCTGTACAGCGGCGACGGCTTCCTGTACCACATGGTACGCATCCTCACCGGTACGCTGCTCGAAATCGGCTTCGGGCGGCGCGCACCGGAGAGCATACCGGATCTTCTCGCCGCCAGGCAGCGCGCACAGGCCGGTTTTCTGGCCCCTGCGCAGGGGCTCTGCCTCATGGAAGTGCGCTACCTGTAACGTGGCCTTTTATGCCCTTTTTGCATTTCTCTCATCAAGCTCGGCCCTGATCTTCTCCATCGTCTTCGCGTTCAGCTTATACCAGAACAGCGGGATAGAGGAAAGGAAGATACATGCAGCCGGAACAAGGTTTACCACGGCGTTGATGCCGGTCTTGACAGCCTCTGTCTGCTCCTGGTTCGGAACGTATCCGGAAGCGGTCAGCAGAAGCACGGTCACGGAACCGCCGACAGCGGTCGCAAGCTTCACGCCGAAACTCATGTAGGAGTAGGTAAGGCCTTCCTCACGGATCCCGTACTTCCAGTCGCCGTACTCGATACAGTCAGACAGCATGCCGGTGCAGACATTCGCGGAGGAATTGCCGAAACCGATGAACGCGCTGATGCCGAGCAGGAACGCGGTGCCGCCGTTCGGGAACATGAACATGATCACGAAACCGATGATCTGAACAGCGCTCAGGATCAGCAGCCAGTTCCTCTTGCCGAAGACACGGGTCGCCACCGGGAGGCACACGCATCCGACCAGCTCTAGGATGGTCATTGTCGTGAAGATCGGAGCGATCATTGCCGGATTGCCTACCACATAGATCACATAATAGGTCAGCATGGACATACGGCTCATGATGGCCAGAGCGCCCGCAAACACTGCAAACACCGTGATCAGAAGCATTTTATTCTTGCACATCTTGATCAGAGATTCCAGAACCGGCTTCTTCTCGGCAGCCTGTGCCGGAGCCTCCACCTTAACGGTCTCTTTACATCTCCATGCGCACAGCCAGAAGCAGGGGAGCATCGCCACAGAGCAGATCACTGCCGCCCAGAAATAACCGCTGGCGTCCATCGCCTTCGCTCCGGAAGCGTCGAATGAATGGCTGAAGTACAGGATGATCGGAGCCGCTGCCGCGGAGATGATGATCTTGATCACGGAAGCGCCGACCGCACGGCAGGACGTGTAGTCCATACGAACCTGAGAATCTCTCGCGATCAGGTTTACCAGACCGCCGTATGTAATGCAGATTGCCGTATACGCCATGCCTGCGCCGATGTAGCACACCAGGCAGAGAACCACCTTTGCCAGGCCCTGCACCGGGAACACCGTGAAGGTCAATACATTGAATATTGCGAGGAACGGCGATGCGAACATCAGATACGGGCGGAACTTGCCCCAGCGTGTTCTCGTGCGGTCTGCGATCACGCCCATCATCGGGTCGTTCACCGCATCCCATATACGCGCGATGAGCATAATGATCGAGATCGCCACACCGGACAATCCCACAACATCCGTGTAAAAGATCGTAAGATAGGTGTTGATCATCGCCCATGAAAGCTGGCTTCCCACCTCGCCGAAGCTGTAGCAGAAGCCTGTAAACCAGTTTGTCTTCTCGACGGCCGGCGCCGCCTGCATTGTCTGACTAGCCATAGCTGCCTCCTTTATAATCTTTCTTTGTCCCGGGAATCATCCGCTCCGGCTGCCTCTGACGCTCGGAAAAAGCATCCTTTCAAGCATCCTTCCGCGCGGATCTCCCTGCATAAAAAATATACAGGATGGCCCCTGAAAACCTGAGTTCCGAAGTTTAATATAAGCAAATCATCCGCAAACCCTTGTGGTCAGCGGAAATTTTTTGTCAATATTTT
>CANRBX010000031.1 GCA_947628955.1 uncultured Lachnospiraceae bacterium
TGTGAAGAAATACGGAGTAAATGAACTGCGGAAGATGTATCTTGATTTTTTCAGGAGCAAGGATCATCTGGTGATGAACAGCTTCTCGCTGGTGCCGCACAATGACAAGAGCCTGCTTTTGATCAACGCGGGCATGGCGCCGCTGAAGCCATATTTTACGGGGGCGGAGATCCCGCCGAAGCGCAGGGTCGCGACCTGCCAGAAGTGCATCCGCACCGGCGATATCGAGAATGTGGGCAAGACCGCGCGTCACGGCACCTTTTTTGAGATGCTCGGCAACTTCTCGTTTGGCGATTATTTTAAGAAAGAGGCGATCGGCTGGTCGTGGGAGTTCCTGACCGAGGTGGTCGGGCTCGACCCGGAGCGCCTGTATCCGTCTGTGTACCTGGAGGACGACGAGGCCTGGGATATCTGGCACGATCAGATCGGCATCCCGGCGGAGAAGATCTTCCGCTTCGGCAAGGAGGACAATTTCTGGGAGCACGGCGCAGGGCCCTGCGGACCGTGTTCGGAGATCTACTATGACCGCGGGGAAAAGTACGGCTGCGGCAAGCCGACCTGCACGGTCGGCTGCGACTGCGACCGTTACATTGAGGTCTGGAATAACGTCTTCACCCAGTTTGAAAATGACGGGCACGGCAACTATGAGCTGCTCGCGCAGAAGAACATCGACACGGGCATGGGCCTCGAGCGCCTGGCGGTTGTGGTCCAGGAGGTGGATTCCATCTTTGATGTGGACACGATCCAGGCGCTGCGCGACAAGGTCTGTGAGTTTGCGCACACAGAGTACAAGAGTGACGAGCAGAAGGATATCTCAATCCGTCTGATCGTAGACCATATCCGCTCCGCGACCTTCATGATCTCTGACGGCATCATGCCGACGAACGAGGGGCGCGGGTATGTGCTGCGCCGCCTGATCCGCCGCGCGGCGCGCCACGGCAGGATGCTCGGGATTGACGGCAAGTTCCTGTCAAAGCTGAGCGAGACGGTGATCGAGGGCTCCAGGGACGGATACCCGGAGCTGGAGGAAAAGCGCGATTTCATCTTCAAGGTGCTCTCCCAGGAGGAGGACAAGTTTAACCGCACGATCGATCAGGGCCTGAGCATCCTGGCCGATATGGAGGAGGAGCTGGAGAAGAAGGGCGCAAAGACGCTCGAGGGCAGGGACGCATTCGTGCTCTACGACACGTACGGGTTCCCGCTCGATCTGACAAAGGAGATCCTGGAAGAGAAGGGATACCTGATCGACGAGGAAGGCTTTAGGGCCTGCATGGAAGAGCAGCGCCAGAAGGCGCGCAGGGCGCGCGGCACGACGAATTACATGGGCGCTGACGCGACGGTGTACGACCAGATCCCCGCGGAGGTGACGACGGAGTTTGTCGGCTACGATTCTCTGACGTGTGACTCAAAGATCACGGTGCTGACGACGGATACGGAGCTCACGGAGGCGCTCACGGAGGGCGTGCGCGGCACCGTGATCACGGAGAAGACGCCGTTTTACGCGACAATGGGCGGCCAGGAGGGCGATAAGGGAACGATCTCCTGCGCGGCGGGCAGGTATATCGTGGAGGACACGATCCATCTGCTCGGCGGAAAGTACGGACATGTCGGCTATATGGCCGAGGGCATGATCAAGACGGGCGATACCGTGACGCTCACGGTGGAGGCTGAAGGCCGCAGGGACACCTGCAAAAACCACAGCGCGACGCATCTGCTGCAGAAGGCGCTGAAGACTGTGCTCGGCTCGCATGTAGAGCAGAAGGGCTCGCTGGTGACGCCGGACAGGCTCCGCTTCGACTTTGCCCATTTCCAGGCGATGACTCCTGAGGAGCTGGAGAGGGCGGAGGCGATCGTCAATGAAGAGATCGCGGCCGGACTGCCGGTGGAGACCAGGATCATGGGCATCGAGGACGCCAAGAAGACCGGCGCGATGGCGCTGTTTGGGGAAAAGTACGGCGACGAAGTGCGTGTCGTCTCGATGGGAGATTTTTCAAAGGAGCTCTGCGGCGGTACGCATGTGGGCAATACCTCGGAGATTGCGACCTTCAAGATCGTGTCGGAGTCCGGGATCGCGGCAGGCGTGCGGCGTATCGAGGCTCTGACCGGAAAAGGCGTGTTTGCATATTATAAGAATACCGAGAAGGAGCTGCACGAGGCGGCGAAGCTGCTGAAGACGACCCCGGCCTCTGTGCTGGAGAAGATCGCCTCTCTGCAGGCGGAGCTCAGGAACGTCATGAGCGAGAACGAGTCGCTCAAAAGCAGGCTTGCAAAGGATGCGCTCGGCGACGTGATGGATCAGGTCTGCGAGGTGTCCGGCGTGAAGCTGCTTGCGTCGAAGCTTGAGGGCGTGGACATGAACGGGCTGCGGGAGCTCGGCGACCAGCTCAAGGAGAAGCTTGGTGAGGGCGTGGTGCTGCTCGCATCGGTGAGCGACGGCAAGGTCAGCCTCATGGCGACTGCCACGGACGGCGCGATGAAGCAGGGTGCCCATGCGGGCAACCTGATCAGGGGCATTGCGGCTCTGGTCGGCGGCGGCGGCGGAGGCCGCCCGAACATGGCGCAGGCCGGCGGAAAGAACCCGGCGGGCGTTGACGCGGCGCTCGAGAAGGCGAAAGAGGTGCTGGCGGGCCAGCTGTCCTGAGGGTGTGCATATTTTTCTTCTGATTTTTGCAAAAACAGTTGACGAAATCAGAAAATATGGTATACTTTTTGTAGTGCAATAAATATACCCAGACAGTTGTATTATGCACAATCTACAACTGGAGGGAGGTTAGGTGTGAGAGAATGTCGAACGTAATCGTTAAAGAAAACGAGACTCTGGACAGTGCTCTGCGCCGTTTCAAAAGAAACTGCGCGAAGGCAGGGATCCAGCAGGAGATTCGTAAGAGAGAACATTACGAGAAACCAAGCGTAAGACGCAAGAAAAAGTCTGAGGCTGCTCGTAAGCGTAAATTCAATTAATGTGCAGTAAAATCCCTGGTCCGCGCGGTCAGGGATTTTTTCAGCAGTGAATTCCAGATGCTGTACATGGAGGCGGAGGGGCACCGCCGCTTCCGGACGCTGCACAGAGAGGAAAGAGAGAATGAAAAAGACATCAAAGCGTCTGCTGGGCCGTGTGATCACGGTCATACTGGCGGTTCTGATACAGGTGATATGGCTGATCTTTGCGGTCGTGGTGCTCAGGAACCGCTTTCCGTTTATCGCCACGGTCATCAATGTTGTCAGTGTGGCGGCGATTCTCTGGCTCACCAGCAAAGACATCAATCCTTCCTATAAGCTGGCGTGGACGACGCTGATCCTGGCCGTGCCGATCGTCGGCGCGGTGATATACCTGGTGTTCGGAAAGACCTGGCTCGGGCGGGACATGAAATGGAAGCTGAACCGGGCGCTTCAGGAGGCCCGGAACCATCTCGAGGATGATGAGCGGATCCGGGAAAACCTGGAGCGCGTGGACGGGTCGGCGGGAAGGCAGGCCTGCTATATCAGCGATACGGCCGGTTTCCCGGTTTACCAGGGGACGAAGACGAGATACTTCCGGGTCGGCGAGGAGCTGTATGCGACGCTGCTTCAGGAGCTGGAGCGGGCGGAGCATTTCATTTTCATGGAATATTTTATCATCGACGACGGCGAGATGTGGCAGAGCATCCTGAACATCCTCGAAAACAAGGCGCGCATGGGGCTTGACGTAAGGCTGATCTACGACGACTGGGGCTGCGTGAGCACGATGCCTCAGGAGTTCCAGCTGCAGCTGCAGCGCAGGGGCATCCGCTGCGAGGTGTTCAACCCTCTGGTCCCGATCCCGTCCGTTCTGCTGAACAACCGCGACCACAGGAAGATCACGGTGATCGACGGCTTTATCGCCTTCACGGGCGGGATCAACCTCGCCGACGAATACATCAACCGGAGAGAGCGCTTTGGCTACTGGAAGGATACCGGGGTCATGCTGCAGGGAGAGGCGGTCTGGAATTTTACCGTGATGTTCCTGCAGATGTGGAGCGTTCTCTCGGGCGAGAGACCGGACTACGACCGGTTCCGGCCGCACGTATGGCACGAGCAGGAGTTTGAGGACGATGGCTTTGTGCAGCCGTACGGCGACACGCCGCTTGACCACGAGACGGTCGGAGAGTCGATCTATCTGAATATCATCAACAGGGCCAGGCGCTACGTCTACATTTTCACCCCGTACCTGATCACGGATAATGAGATGATGACGGCGCTGAAGCTGGCGTCCAAGAGCGGGATCGACGTGCGGATCGTCACGCCGGGGATCCCGGACAAGAAGCTGGTGTTTCTCCTGACGCAGTCCTATTACGGATCGCTGCTCGAGGCCGGCGTGAGGATTTTTGAGTACAAGCCCGGGTTCCTGCACGCGAAGTCTTTTGTGAGCGACGACCAGATCGCGGTGGTCGGCACCGTGAATCTGGATTACCGCAGCCTCTACCTCCACTTTGAGTGCGGGGTCTGGATGTACGGCTCGGAGGCCGTAATGCAGATTAAGGAGGACGCGCTGGAGCTCTTCCAGGAGTGTGAAGAGATCACTCTGGAGATGTACCGCAGCAAAGGCGTCTGGACGCGGATCTGGCAGAGTGTCCTGCGCCTGTTTGCGCCGCTGCTGTAAAGAGCGCGCGGTCGCCCTTTATGTTTATGGCAGGAGACGGGCGGTTTTGCCGCCCCGGCTGAAAAACGGCGCCTGCAGGCATGATTTTGTCCCTCTTTTAATATAGTTTATTGAGAGATTTCAGGGACGGTTTTGTATGAAAAGGTTTATTTCAGGTCTGACGGCGCTCCTGACTGCGGTGTCTCTGCTGCTGAATACACAGGCGGCTTCGGCGGAAGAGCTTGAACTGCAGACGCCGCGCGCGGTCGTCATGGAGGTGTCCACAGGGACGGTGCTCTATGAGAAAAATGCGGATGAGAGGGCGCACCCGGCGAGCGTCACAAAGGTCATGACGGTGCTTCTGATCTTTGAGGCGCTGGAGGAAGGCCGGCTAAAGCTCGACGAACCGGTGGTGACGAGCGCGCACGCAAAGTCGATGGGCGGATCGCAGGTCTTTCTCGAGGAGGGGGAGACCCAGACGGCCGAGACGCTGCTGAAATGCATCCTGATCGCCTCCGGGAACGACGCGGCGGTGGCGATGGCAGAACATATCGCCGGATCCGAGGAGGCATTTGTGGCCCGGATGAATGAAAAGGCGGCAGAGCTTGGCATGGAGAACACGCATTTCGTGGACTGCTGCGGGCTGACCGACTCTGCCGGCCACTACACGACGGCGCGGGACATAGCGCTGATGTCGCGGGAGCTGCTCGCGCGCTTCCCGCAGGTGACGGAATATTCCAGCATATGGATGGAGGATATCACGCATGTGACGGCGCGCGGGAGCAGTACGTTCACGCTGGCGAACACGAATAAGCTGCTGCGGGCCTACGACGGCTGCGACGGGCTGAAGACCGGGAGCACCAGTTACGCGAAGTACTGCCTGAGCGCGACGGCAGAGCGCGGCGGGATCCGGCTGGTCAGCGCGGTGATGACCTCCCCGGACTCCAAAACACGCTTCGCGGAGGCGGGGAAGCTGATGAGCTACGGATTTTCACGCTGCACGCTCTACCATGACGACGCGATGGAAGAGCTTCCTCCGATTTCCGTGCGCGGCGCGGCAGAGCCCTCGGTCCAGGTGCAGTATGCGGGCGAATTTTCCTACCTGAGCACAGAAAACGAGGATTTCTCCGCGATCAAGCGGACGATCGAATGGCAGGAGGAGCTTCGCGCGCCAATGGAGCAGGGAACGCAGGTGGGCGCGTGCGTGTACACATTAAATGGAAAGGAACTGGGGCGCGTGCCGGTCGTCACGGCGCAGGCGGTGGAAAAGGCAGGCTATCTGGACTGCCTGAATGAGATCCTGGAGACCTGGACTTTGTAGGTTGACAAGGGGCGCAGGTATGGTAAAATATCGCCAGAGATTATACCGGCGCCGGTTCGGCGTCGAGCAAAGCGAGACGGGGCACAAAGCCGAACCGTGTGCATCCCCGGAGGACACCTGACGCTGTATTTCCGGGATCTCAGGCACGCGCATGCCGGGAGGCCGGCGTCACGAAAGGCGGAAAGATACTATGCCAGAGTTTAAGCTGACACGATATCGGATACGGACAGAGGGGGCGGGGCGCAGTCCTGCGCAGCCCTTTTCTGCTGTGCTGCTCAGCGACATGCACAACGATTCCTATGGAAACGCCAACAGCAGGCTGCTGCAGGCGATCCGCAGTGAAAAGCCGGAGGCGGTCTTTGTGACGGGAGACATGCTGACCGCGACGCTGGAACCGCAGAGGGATTCGGCGCTTGCGCTCATGGATCAGCTGACGAAGGAATACCCGGTCTACTATGTAAACGGCAACCACGAGTCCAAAGAAAAAAAGCGGACGGCAGACAGCGCGGACGCGCGGGAGAGTTATTCCGAGGCGATCCGCGGATACGGCGTGCACCTTCTGGAAAATTCCTGCGTCCGCACCGAGATCCGGAGAATGCCTGTCACGATATGGGGACTGGAGCTGCCGCTGGACTATTATCAGCGTTTCAGAAGGATGCCCCTGGGAGCAGAGCAGGTTGCGGAATTTCTGGGCGTGCCGGACGAGGGGCGCTATAACATCCTGCTGGCGCATCAGCCGCTCTACTTTGACGCGTACGCCCGGTGGGGCGCCGACCTGACGCTTTCCGGCCATCTGCACGGAGGCCTTGTGCGCCTCCCGTACCTCGGGGGCGTGGTCAGCCCTCAGTTTTCCCTGTTTCCGCGCTATGACCGCGGGCTGTATACGAAATACGGCCGGAAGCTGGTGGTGAGCGCAGGGCTGGGCGGGCATTCCGTCCTGATCCGGGTGAACAATCCGCCCGAGCTGGTGGTCCTGGATTTCACCTGATGATGCCGGGGCCTGCCGGAGCATGCCGATGAAGAGGGGAAGCATATATGGGAATACCGGTGAAGCTGCAGGTGTTTGAGGGGCCGCTGGATCTGCTGCTGCATTTGATTGAAAAGAACAAAGTAAATATCTATGATATCCCGATCGTGGAGATCACCGATCAGTACATGGAATATATATCCGGCCTTCCGGGAGAGAGCCTTGATGTGATGAGCGAATTTCTTGTCATGGCAGCCACCCTGCTCGACATCAAATCGCGGATGCTTCTTCCGCCGGAGGTGACGGAAGAGGGCGAAGAGATCGACCCGAGAGAAGAGCTGGTTCAGAAGCTCCTCGAGTACAAGATGTACAAATACATGTCCTATGAGCTGCGGGAGCGCCAGGAGGGCGCGGCCCTTCACCTCTACCGGGAGGCGAGTATGCCGGAAGAAGTTCTGGCGTACCGTGAGCCGGTGGACGTTGAGAAGCTGCTGGACGGGCTGACGCTGGGAAAGCTGCACGCGCTGTTTCGCGAGATCCTGCGCAGACAGGAGGATCGGGTGGATCCGGTCCGCAGCAGGTTCGGCAGCGTCCGGAAAGAAGAGGTCGATCTGACAGAGACCATGCGTCTTGTGGAGCAGTACATCACACAGAAAAAACGCTGTACCTTCCGCGAGATCGTCCGGCTGCACAGGGGGAAGATGTATACGATCGTCACCTTTCTCACCCTGCTGGAGCTGATGAAGGAGGGAAAGGTCGAGGCGGAGCAGACGGATACGTTCTCGGATATCCGGATCTCCTTTACGGGGAAGGAAGACGCGGAAGAACTGTCCATGCTGGACTATGATTGACCGGAATCCGGCGAAAAGGGGACAGGCGCGGACGGACAGAGCGTGGGGCAGGGCGGCGCAGGCCGCCCGGGACATGTCTGACAGAGAACAGAAACGGAGAAGACAGGTGGAGAGAAGAGAGGCAGAGGCCGCGATCGAGGCAATCCTGTTTGCGGTCGGCGATTCCGTCGAGACGGACAGGATCGCAAAGGCGATCGGCCAGGACCAGGAGACGACCAGAAAGATCATCTATCACATGATGGAGCGCTATAAAGAGGAAGACAGGGGGATCCAGATCACAGAATTTGAGGATTCCTTTCAGCTGTGCACGAAGCGTGAGATGTACGAGTACCTGATCCGCGTGGCGAAGCAGCCGCGCAGGATCAATCTTACAGACGTGCTCATGGAGACGCTTTCCATCATCGCGTACAAGCAGCCGATCACGAAGCTCGAGATCGAGAAGATCCGCGGGGTAAAATGCGACCACGCAGTAAATAAGCTGATCGAATATGATCTTGTCCGGGAGCTTGGAAGGCTGGACGCGCCGGGCAGGCCGCTGCTGTTCGGGACCACAGAGGAATTTCTGAGGCATTTCGGCGTGCACTCGCTCGAGGAGCTGCCGGAGATGAATCCGGTGCAGATCGAGGATTTCAAGGCGGAGGCGGAGGAAGAGATCCAGATGAAGCTGGATGTATGAGGAACTCCGCTTCAGTCCAATGACCTTAAGTTTAGCGATTCCGAACGCCGCACAGGCAGGAAAATCTCCGGGCGGACGCCTCTGAAGGTCCTTCCCGGAGACGCCCTGCCTTTTTGTAGCTGATAACTTGATGCCATTGCTGGTTCAGTTTGTACATAATAATCCGGACAATCACATAGACATAGATAAGGAATCTGAGACGGGACTGCCGGAGGACTGACTATGAGGAATGTGGTTCGGAGATATGTGTTGTGCCTGCTGTTTGGCGTGTGGATCTCTGTGGGAGCGCTGCACGCAGGCGCGCAGGAGGATGAGCTGGGACTTTACGCCCGCAGCGCCGTCCTGATGGACGGTGACAGCGGGCGTATTCTTTATGCAAAGGAGGCGCAGACAGAGCTCCCGATGGCGAGCACGACGAAGATCATGACGTGCATTCTGGCGCTCGAAGAGGGAACCCCGGACACGGTCTGCACCGTATCCGCATATGCGGCCTCCCAGCCGGAGGTGAGGCTGGGAATGGCGGAAGGGGATACCTTTTATCTGAAGGATCTGCTGTGCTCCCTGATGCTGGAGTCGCACAATGACACGGCGGTCTGCATCGCGGAGACGATCGGCGGGAGTACGGAGGGTTTCGCCGCGAAGATGAACGCGAAGGCCCGGGAGATCGGCTGCGCGCAGACCTGGTACGTCACGCCGAACGGACTTGACGCGCAGGACGCCGGAGGGGAGCACCGCACGACGGCGTGTGATCTGGCGCTCGTCATGCGCTACTGCCTGACGCAGTCGCCGCAGGCGGAGGCATTTCTGGAGGTGACGCGCACCCCGTCGTGCGTCTTTACAGACATAAACGGCAGCCGAAGCTACGGGTGCACGAACCACAATGCGTTCCTGCAGATCATGGACGGCGCGCTCTCCGGTAAGACCGGGTTCACGTCGAAGGCCGGCTACTGCTACGTCGGCGCCCTCAGGCGCGGCGACAGGCTTCTGATCGTCGCACTGCTCGCCTGCGGCTGGCCGCACCACAAGGGCTACAAGTGGATTGACACGAAGAAGCTGATGAATTACGGGCTGGAGCATTTTGAAAAGAGAGAGATCACGGGTGGGACCGTGCAGACCGGCAGCATCCCCGTGCAAAACGGGCAGCAGGAGTCTGTGGAGACGCAGGCGGTGCAGGACGGAGGGATACAGGTGCTGATGCGCCCGGAGGAGCAGGTGCGCACGGTGGTGGAGCTCCTTCCGGAGCTGGAGGCCCCGGTGGAGGCAGGACAGGAGGCCGGCAGGGTGCGGTACCTGATCGGGGACGTGCAGTACGGCTCCTGCCCGGTGGTGACAGCGCACGGCGTCGCGGCCCGCGATTATCCGTACTGCCTGCGCGGGCTCTGGGAGATGGCGCTGCTGTGAATTGTGCGGCAGAAGGGCACGGCAAAGGCAGACCTCGGCAAAGACAGACTGCGGCCCCGGCAGCAGACGCTTCGGCCCGGCCTGAACGGCAGCAAAATCTGCAGAGAAATCTGCTCCTTTCGGATTGTGACGAAAAAGCTTGCAATTTCAGGAGAAAGAGGATAATATATACTCGGCAGAAATTGGTTTACATTATTAATATAGCGATGGAGGGCTGAAAAATGAGTAATACAGCACAAAGCTTAGCAGGCAAAAGAATCGCTTCTTTGCTTGACGAGAACAGTTTTGTTGAAATCGGCGGATACGTGACTGCCAGAAATACTGATTTCAACATGCAGCAGACGGAGACGCCGGGGGACGGCGTGATCACAGGCTATGGCGTGATCGACGGACATCTGGTTTACGTTTACAGTCAGGACGCGTCCGTGCTCGGAGGAACCATCGGCGAGATGCATGCGAAGAAGATCACAGGGATCTACGACATGGCTCTGAAGATGGGAGCTCCGGTGATCGGGCTGCTTGACTGTGCGGGCCTGAGGCTTCAGGAGGCGACGGACGCCCTGAACGCGTTCGGCGAGATCTACAGCAAACAGGTGCTCGCATCCGGCATTATCCCGCAGATCACGGCGGTGTTCGGCAGATGCGGCGGCGGTCTGGCACTGGTGCCGGCGCTGACGGACTTCACATTTATGGAAGGCTCCAAAGCAGAGCTGTTCGTGAACGCACCGAACGCGCTGGACGGCAACGTAAAGGAGAAATGCAACACTGCCTCCGCCCAGTTCCAGAGCGAGGAAGCCGGACTGGTGGATTTTGTCGGGACTGAGGATGAGATCATGGCTCAGATCCGCGAGCTGGTATGCATGCTTCCGGCGAACAATGAGGATGATTCCTCTTATGAGGAGTGCACAGACGACCTGAACCGCACGTGCGAGGATCTTGCGAACGCGGCAGGCGATACGACGATTCTGCTCTCCAATATCGCAGATGACAACAATTTCCTGGAGCTGAAGGCTGCTTACGCTCCGGATATGGTGACGGGCTTTATCCGCCTGAACGGCACGACGGTCGGTGTGGTCGCGAACCGCACGGAGGCATATGATGAGGAGGGCACGCTTAAGGAGTCCTATGACTGTGCGCTCAGCGCGCGCGGCGCACTGAAGGCCGCGGAGTTCGTGGAGTTCTGCGACGCGTTTGAGATCCCGGTGCTCACCCTGACGAATGTTGCGGGCTTCAAGGCGACAAAGTGCTCCGAGAAGCGGATCGCGAAGGCGGCGGCGAAGCTGACTGCTGCGTTTGCAGGCGCGACGGTTCCGAAGGTGAATGTGATCATCGGCAAGGCATACGGCAGCGCCTACGTGGCCATGAACAGCAAGGCGGTCGGAGCGGACGTGACGTTCGCGTGGAGCCAGGCGCAGATCGGCATGATGGACGCGCAGCTTGCGGCGAAGATCATGTACGCGGATGCGGACGCAAAGGTGATCAACGAGAAGGCCGCGGAGTATGCGACGCTCCAGTCCAGCGCGGCGGCCGCTGCGAAGAGAGGCTATGTGGACAATATCATCGAGGCTGAGGATACCAGAAAATATGTGATCGGCGCGTTCGAGATGTTATTCACGAAGAGAGATGACCGCCCGGCCAAAAAGCACGGAACAGTTTAAGCGAGGTGAATCACATGAGGCGTAGATTAAGTGCGGTTTTGCTTGCCGCAGGACTCGGCCTGTCAGTTTTCTCGATGAATGCATTCGCGGGGGAGACGGAGAGCGAGGCCCTGGAGCAGGCGGTAGATGAGATGACCCAGGAGGAGACGACTCTCGCGGAGGAAGCGGGCGCTGCGGACGAGCCGCAGACAGAGACCGAGGCCCTCTCGGAGGAGGATCAGCTGAAGGCCCAGCTCAGCTCCATGCTGTCCCAGATCGGCGCATGGTCCGACGAGCAGATCGAGGCGTATATCAGCGGAAACGACGCTTCCAGCGCAGCGATCGCGTCGAACTGGAAGGCAGTCAGAGACGAGCTCGGCGCTTTTGTGGAAGTGACCAGCGCCGAGATGGAGGTGTCTGACGAGGAATTTGCGATCGTCGGGCACGCGAAGTATGACAAGCTGAACGATAATACGGATGTAACCGTCACGTACAAGGCGGATATGACGACGCAGGCGGTCACCCTGAACTGGGAAGTGGATTACCCGCTCGGGATCCTGATGCAGCGCGCGGCGCTGAATACGGTGATGGGTCTCGGGATCGTGTTTGTGACGCTGCTCTTCCTGAGCTGGCTGATCGGGAAGCTCCACTATATCCCGGAGATGATCGAGAAGGCGGGAAAGAAGGACGAGCCTGCGGCTGTTCCGGTGCCCGCTGCTGCCCCGGTTGCTGTGGCTGCCCCGGCTGAGGAGGATCTCACGGACGACCTGGAGCTGGTGGCTGTCATCACGGCGGCGATCGCGGCATCCGGTACGACGTCCGGAGACGGATTTGTAGTGCGTTCCATCAAAAAGGCAAATAAAAAGAACTGGCAGAAAGCCTGACAAATATTTTAGGAGGAAATATTCATGAAAACTTATACGATTACAGTAAACGGCAATGTATACGATGTGACAGTAGAAGAGGGAACAGGCTCCGCGGCTCCGGCTCCTGCCAGAAAGGCAGCTCCGAAGGCGGCACCGAAGGCAGCTGCGGCCCCGGCGGCACCTGCGGCAGGCGGCGCGGGCGCAGTGAAGGTGACGGCTTCCGTACCGGGCAAGGTATTCAAGGTGGAGGCGAGCGCAGGCCAGGCAGTGAAGGCCGGCGACAATATCGTGATCCTTGAGGCAATGAAGATGGAGATCCCGGTTGTCGCTCCGCAGGACGGCACGGTGGCAAGCATCGACGTAACCGTAGGTCAGGCAATCGAGTCCGGGGATGTCCTCGCGACCATGAACTAGGAGGCGGCATCCCTCCGGCATCACGGGAGTGCGGTACGCAGTTCCCGGCGATGACGGAACTGTCTGCTGACAGACATTGTCTGAGAATACGAACTGGGAGGTAAAAAAATGTCTTACATTACAAATACATTGTCCAATTTACTGGATCAGACGGCATTCCTGAATCTGACGGTGGGCAACTACGTCATGATCGCGGTGGCCTGTGTGTTCCTGTATCTGGCAATCAAGCATGGATTTGAGCCTCTGCTTCTCGTACCGATCGCGTTCGGCATGCTGCTTGTAAATATCTACCCGGATATCATGGCGCAGCCGTATACGGATGTGAACGGCATCGAGCATGCGGGCGGCCTGCTTCATTATTTCTACCTGATGGACGAGTGGAGTATCCTTCCGTCTCTGATCTTCATGGGCGTCGGCGCGATGACGGACTTCGGTCCGCTGATCGCGAACCCGAAGAGCTTCCTGCTCGGCGCGGCGGCGCAGCTCGGTATCTATATGGCGTACTTCCTGGCGATCTTCATGGGATTCAACGGCAAGGCGGCCGCGGCCATCTCCATCATCGGCGGCGCGGACGGCCCGACCTCGATCTTCCTGGCAGGTAAGCTGAGCCAGACGGATCTGATGGGCCCGATCGCTGTGGCGGCATACTCTTACATGTCGCTGGTTCCGATCATCCAGCCTCCGATCATGAAGCTTCTGACGACAGAGGAAGAGCGCAAGATCAAGATGGAGCAGCTCCGCCCGGTATCCAAGCTGGAGAAGATCCTGTTCCCGATCATCATCACGATCGTTGTCTGCATGCTTCTTCCGTCCACGGCTCCGCTTGTCGGCATGCTGATGCTCGGCAACCTGTTCCGCGAGAGCGGCGTGGTGAGACAGCTGACAGAGACGGCCAGCAACGCGATGATGTATATCGTCGTTATCCTGCTCGGCACATCTGTAGGCGCTACGACGAGCGCGGAAGCATTCCTGAACCTGGATACGATCAAGATCGTGATCCTCGGCCTGGTGGCGTTTGCGTTTGGTACGGCAGGCGGCGTCCTGTTCGGCAAGCTGATGTGCAAGGCGTCCGGCGGCAAGATCAATCCGCTGATCGGCTCTGCAGGCGTATCCGCGGTGCCGATGGCTGCCCGCGTATCGCAGAAGGTCGGCGCCGAGGCGGATCCCACGAACTTCCTGCTGATGCACGCGATGGGTCCGAACGTGGCAGGCGTTATCGGTACGGCAGTTGCAGCCGGCACGTTTATGGCCATATTCGGGGTATAGGCCGAAAGCACTTCGCGAAAGCGGCCGCAGGCGATGCCTGAGCATTGTCAGGGGCGGCAGCGCGAAATATTTGCATATATAGAATTGATAGGAGGAGCAAAATGGCTGAACAAGCAAAAAAACCGATTAAAATTACTGAGACGATCCTTCGTGACGCGCATCAGTCACTGATCGCTACCAGAATGTCAACCGAGCAGATGCTGCCGATCATTGATAAACTGGATAAAGTTGGCTATCATTCCGTAGAGTGCTGGGGCGGCGCTACGTTCGACGCATCTCTGCGCTTCCTGAAGGAAGACCCGTGGGACAGACTGCGCAAGATCCGCGACGGCTTCAAGCACACGAAGCTGCAGATGCTGTTCCGCGGCCAGAATATTCTCGGCTACCGTCCGTATGCAGACGACGTGGTCGAGTATTTCGTACAGAAGTCTGTGGCGAACGGCATCGACATCATCCGTATCTTCGACTGCCTGAATGATATCCGCAACCTGCAGACCGCGGTTACGGCAGCAAATAAGGAGAAGGCGCATGCGCAGGTGGCAATGTCCTACACGCTGGGCGACGCGTACACGATGGAGTACTGGGTAGACCTGGCAAAGAGGATCGAGGACATGGGCGCAAACTCCATCTGCATCAAGGATATGGCCGGCCTGCTCGTTCCGTACAAGGCGACCGAGCTCGTGACCGCGCTGAAGGAAGCGGTCTCGCTCCCGATCCAGCTGCACACGCACTATACGTCCGGCGTCGCCTCCATGACGTACCTGAAGGCGGTCGAGGCAGGCGTGGACGTGATCGACACGGCAATGTCTCCGTTTGCGCTCGGCACATCGCAGCCGGCGACCGAGGTTATGGTGGAGACCTTCCGCGGCACACCGTACGACACCGGGTTCGATTCCAAGCTGCTCGACGAGATCGCGGACTATTTCCGCCCGATGCGCGACGACGCGCTCGCAAGCGGACTGCTCAACCCGAAGAATATGGGCGTCAACATCAAGACGCTGCTGTACCAGGTGCCGGGCGGAATGCTGTCCAACCTGACCTCACAGCTGAAGGATATGCACGCGGAAGACAAGTACTACGATGTGCTTGAGGAAGTTCCGAGGGTGAGAAAAGACCTCGGCGAGCCGCCTCTCGTGACGCCGTCGTCCCAGATCGTCGGAACACAGGCGGTTATGAACGTGATCCAGGGCGAGCGCTACAAGATGGTGACGAAGGAGACGAAGGATATCCTGAGCGGCAAGTACGGCGCTACGGTAAATCCGTTCAACCCGGAGGTCCAGAAGAAGTGCATCGGCGACGCGGAAGTGATCACCTGCCGTCCGGCAGACCTGATCCCGGATGAGCTCGACACGCTGCGCGGCGAGATGGCCCAGTGGTCCGAGCAGGAGGAGGACGTTCTGTCCTATGCCCTGTTCCCGCAGGTTGCGACCGAGTTCTTCAAATACCGTCAGGCACAGGAGAAGAAGGTGGATCCGACCGTTGCAGACAATGCGAACAAGGCGTATCCGGTATAGGGTCTGCGAGGGTTCACTAAAATAATATCAGCATTTGGCGAGCGCCCCGGCAGCATGCGGGGCGCTTGTTTCGCATCCTCCGGGCGGCGGATGCCGGGGGCAGGGGAGAAAATCAGCGCTTCAGATGCAGTTGAAAGTATCGCCTGCTTTTGATATACTCAAAAAAGCAAACCGGCGGCGTCGACCGGACAGAAGCGGCGGGCAGGCCCCAGGGAGGTAAGGATGGACAAAAAGACATGCGTTATCGTCGGAGCGGGCAGCTTTGACGGGCTGATGAATACGCCGGGCGGGGGCGACCTGGTGATCGCGGCGGACGGAGGCTACACGTATCTGAGAGAGATGGGGATCGAGCCGGATGTGCTGCTCGGCGATTTTGACTCTCTCGAGATCGCCCCGGAGCACCGCCATATCATCCGGCATTCGCCGATCAAGGATGACACGGACATGGCGCTGGCGGCGGCCTATGCGCAGGAGCAGGGCTGCACGCGGATATTCCTCTACGGCGGTCTCGGCGGAAGGCTGGACCACACGGTCGCCAACCTCCAGCTGCTGATGGGGCTGTCCAGGGCCGGAGTGGAGGCGTATCTGATCGGAGGGCAGAATATCATCACGGCGATCACACGGGAGCGGGTCACATTTGGCGCCGCGGCGCGCGGCATCCTCTCTGTATTCTGCCTGAGCGAGCCGGCGTCCGGCGTATGGGAGCGCGGCCTGAAATATTCGCTGAGCGGCGCGACGCTCACCTGCGATATCACGCGCGGCGTCAGCAACGAATTTACCGGCCGGGAGAGCCGGGTAGAGGTGCGCTCCGGCACGCTGGTGCTGTTCTGGGGGCAGGAAAACGGACTGCCGGAAGCGCGCGTTTCGCTTGGCTGAGCGCGGAAAACAGGAAAAGATGGGGCATTGACTTTTGCCCCTGTTTGTAAGAAAATGGAATCCGGATGCGGGCAGAAGGCCGGCCGGGGATGCGCCCCTGCGGATACCGGAGAGCGGACGGCCGCGGGCGGAAAAACGGAACCGGCGCGTGCAGAGGCCGTGCGGACCGGAGAGCGGACGGCCGCGGGCAAAAAACAGGACCGGCGCATGCAGAGGCCGTGCGGACAGAAGGGCGGACATAGATAAATGGAAGAAAAACAGATGACGCAGCAGGCGGACATGACGGAGAAGCTGTTCTATGAGGACGGCTATCTGAGGGAATTTACGGCAAGGGTTCTCTCCTGCGAGAAAGAGAAAAACGGAAAAGGATATCTGGTGGTGCTGGACTGCACCGCCTTTTTCCCGGAGGGCGGAGGCCAGTTCGGGGATATCGGATGGCTTGGCGGGGCCGTGGTCAGCGACACGCAGGAAAAGCGCGGGGTGATCTTTCACCTGACGGACCGGCCGCTTTCCGCGGGGGAGCAGGTCAGAGGAAAGCTCGATTTTGAAGAGCGCTTTGTGCGCATGCAGCAGCATACCGGCGAACACATCCTGTCCGGTGTGGTGCACCGGCTGTATGGATATGACAATGTAGGCTTTCATCTGGGCGCGGATGTGACGACGCTGGACTTTAATGGAGAGCTGACGCCGGAGCAGGTGCGCGAGGTGGAGACGATCTCCAACCAGGCGGTTTTTGACAATATTCCGGTTGAGATTCTGTACCCCTCGAAGGAGGAGCTTGCGGCGCTTGACTACCGCAGCAAGATAGAGATCGAGGGGCAGGTGCGCATAGTCTCGATCCCCGGCGTCGATATGTGCGCGTGCTGCGCGCCGCACATGCGCACGACCGGCGAGATCGGGCTGATCAAGATCCTCGCGTGCGACCGGCACCGGGGAGGCTGCCGGATGACGATGGTGAGCGGGATGCGCGCGCTGGAGGACTACCGGCAGAAGCAGCACAGCGTGACGGAGGTGTCTGTGGAGCTCTCAGCGAAGCCGGAGCTCATCGGCGAGACGGTCCGGCACCAGAAGGAGCAGATGCAGAGGCTGAGAGAGCAGCTGAATCAGCTGCAGGCGTCGTATCTGGACGGAAAGCTGTCTGAGATCACTCCTGAGACACAGAATGTCTGTATTTTTGTGGATGAGTTTGATATGATCGCGGTGCGCAATTTTGTAAATTCCGCGATGGAGCGCTGCAGCGGAATCTGCGGGGCGTTTGTCGGCAGCGAGGAGGCCGGATATCACTATATCCTCGGAAGCAGAACCGCGGACATGCGGGAGTTTTCAAAGAAACTGAACGCGGCTTTTGCGGGAAAGGGAGGCGGCCGCCCGGAGATGGTGCAGGGGTCGCTCACCGGGCCGCAGGAGGAGATCCGCCGCATGATCTGCGGGGAGTGAGAACGCTCCGGATGGCTTTGGAAACAATAACTAAGAGAGGAAGAAAGCGATGCCCGATCACAGAATGATACTCCTGACAGGCGGCTCCGCCTGCGGAAAGAGCTCCTATGCGGAGAAACTGTGCGTACAGCTTCCGTCCCCGCGATACTACATCGCGGCGATGAAGCCCTTTGGAGACGGAAGCCTGGAAAAGATCGAACGCCACAGGCGGCTTCGGATGGGAAAGGGATTTGAGACGATCGAGCGCTATACCGATCTGCAGGGGCTGGTGCTCCCGGAGAGGGGGACGGTGCTGCTGGAGTGCATCTGCAATCTCACGGCGAATGAGATGTTCGACGAGTCGGGGGCATACGCGGATCCCTTTGACACAGTGGTCGCGGGCGTGGAGGCGCTGCGCAGGCAGAGCCGCACCCTCGTGGTGATCACCAATGAGGTGGGCAGCGACGGGGGCGGTTACGATCCGGGGACGCTGGCCTACATAGATGCGATCGGCCGCATCAACAGGAGGCTGGCGCAGATGTCTGATACGGTCTTCGAGCTGGTCTGCGGGATCCCGCTTTTGCTGAAAGGAGAGGCATTATGATTCTGGTCATCGGGGGAGAAGGCTCTGGAAAGCGTGCCTACGCGGAGAGCCTCGGATATGAAGAGAAGGATATGGCAGACGCTGTCATGGACGAGCGCCCGGTCCTGCTCCACCTGGAGCGGATGGTCTTTGCGCAGCCGGAGAGGGCGGACGAGCTGTTCGGAGAGCTTCTCCGGAAGGAGGTCGTCATCTGCAGTGAAGTGGGGAGCGGGATCATTCCGGTCATGAGAGAGGAACGGCTCGGCCGTGAGGAGACCGGGCGGCTGTGTGCGCGGCTGGCGGAGAAGGCGGAGAAGGTTGTGAGGCTCGTGTGCGGGATTCCCGTGGTGATAAAGCCGTAAATTCCCGCACTTGACACCGCTCCCCGGATTTGGTACGATAAACAGGAATGTTCGCCTGACGGGGCAGCGCCGCGCGGACACGGGGAGATTTTCTGGAAGCTGTCCGGGCGGATCTGCGTGCGGCAGGGCTTCGGCCTGCCGGCGGTGCGGTTCCGCGCGACTCCGTGCCGGAGGCCGGGCGGCACATGTTTGGAGGAAGATTATGGAGAAAAGACCGATTTCGAGAAAGCTGCTGTTGTGGGTGATGCTGGCTGCATTTGTGATGCTTCCGGTCTGCTCTGCGTCTGCAGACGACGGAGTGGAGAGGCCCGGGACGATCAGGAACCTGCTGGTGAAATATGTCAATGAGACGACGGCAAGACTGTACTGGAGTGATGTAAAGGATGCGGACGGCTACGCCGTGTACCAGGTCAACCGTGCGCTTACCAGCAGGAAAACACTGGTCAAGATCACGGCTCCTACGCGGAAGTACACGCTGACCGGGCTTAAGCCGGGGAAGACCACGTACTATCAGGTCTATCCGTACAAGCTGAAGAACGGGACATATTACAAGAGCCTGAAGGGCTCTCCGGTCTGCGAGGTGGAGACGACCGTAGACAAGCCGGGAAAGGTCAGCAATTTCCGCCGCATCTGCTATGGAAATAAGTCCGTGTTCCTCGCGTGGGACGCGGTGAAAAACGCCGACCGCTATGTCCTGTATATTTATGACAGCGACGAAAAAGAGTATGTGAGGGCCGCCACCACGGCCGACACGACGTACCAGCTGAAGGGGCTTAAAGTAGACGAGACGATCAAGATCATTGTGCGCAGCTACCGCAGCGTCAACGGCGTGGGCGCGTGGTCGGAGCCGTCGGATATCGTGAAGGCGAAGGGACGTGAGGTTGACGTCGCGGACGTGCACGGGCGCTACTGGTCGGCATATCTGAAAACGCAGATCACGACCACCAATCTGACGACCGGCAAAAAGATCACGCTGCCGGCGGGGACGGCATTCTGGACGACCGCCAGCTCAGGGAATGACCTTACGGCGATCAGGACGGACGGCATCAAGATCAAGATCAACGGTACGAGCCTGAGGTTTACGAACCTGAGAGTCACGCCCGACATAAATTATTACTCCAAAGAGCAGAGAGAGGCGTTTGTAAACGGAAGGGGCTATGAGAGCCAGACGGATTACCTGATCTGGATCAACCAGTATTCTTCGTGCCTTTCTGTCTACAAGGGGGGAAAGGGCCGCTGGAAGCAGGTACTGGCTACGGACTGTGTGATCGGAGCGGTGGGACATACGTCGCCCGGTGTCTTCAAGCTGCTGAAATACGGCACGAAGAACGGGAAGCCGGAGATTTATTTTACATGGAACGGCCTGAAGCAGTGGGGATGCGCGATCCACTGCAGGCTTGACAGAAATGTGAGAGGCCCGCATTCCATGGGATGCGTCCGCCTGGGAGACAAGGAACTGTACTTCGTGTACAATAACTGCAAACTGGGAACTACAGTGGTTTCTTATTGACGGGCCGGCAGTGCCGGGAGAGCCGCCGCAGGATGATCTGATACTCGCAGGAGTGCGGAACCGTCCGCGATGCGCGGCTCTTTTTTCTATGAGAAGCGCTCTGCGCACGGACGCAGGAAAAACAGTGCTTCCGGCATTTGTCAGGAAAGCGTACAGTGCACGGAGAAAGCGCACGGACGAGCGAAGCGCGCTTTCTGCCTGCGGGCGCTCCCGCCGTGCGGCAGACTTGCTGTCCGGCATGAAGAATCACGATCAGAAAAGAAAAGAGGATGGGACGATGGCACAGCTTTGGGGAGGACGCTTTACGAAGCAGACCGATCAGATGGTCTATGATTTCAACGCGTCTGTTCTGTTTGACCGGCGACTGTACCGCCAGGATATCGAGGGAAGCATGGCGCATGTGAAGATGCTGGCGAAGCAGGGGATCCTGACGCAGGAGGAATGCGGCAGGATCCTGGAGGGGCTTTCCGGGATTCTGGAGGATGTGGAGAGCGGGGCGCTCCCGATTACTTCTGAGTATGAGGACATACACAGCTTTGTGGAGGCGAACCTGATCAGCCGCATAGGAGAGGCCGGCAAAAAACTGCACACGGGGCGCAGCCGCAATGACCAGGTGGCGCTCGATATGCGCATGTACGTCAGAGAGCAGGTGAAAGAGACGGACAGCCTGCTGTTTGGGCTGCTGCAGGTGCTGCAGCGGATCATGGAGGAGAATCTGGACACGTTCATGCCGGGATTCACGCATCTGCAGAAGGCGCAGCCGGTGACGCTCGCCCACCATGTCGGCGCCTATTTCGAGATGTTCCGCAGGGACCGCTCGAGGATGCGCGATATTTACCACAGGATGAATTACTGCCCGCTCGGGGCAGGCGCTCTGGCGGGGACGACTTACCCGCTCGACCGGGACTACACGGCGCAGCTTCTCGGCTTTGAGGGCCCGACACGGAACAGCATGGATTCCGTCTCGGACCGGGACTACGTGATCGAGTATCTGTCGGCCCTGGCGACGGTCATGATGCATCTGAGCCGTTTTTCGGAGGAGATCATCATCTGGAACTCCAACGAGTACGGATTCGTCGAGCTGGACGACGCGTTCAGCACGGGGAGCAGCATCATGCCGCAGAAAAAGAATCCGGATATCGCGGAGCTTGTGCGCGGGAAGACCGGGCGCGTCTACGGCGCGCTGATGGCGATGCTGACGACGATGAAGGGCCTTCCTCTCGCATATAATAAGGATATGCAGGAGGACAAAGAGGGAACGTTTGATGCGATCGATACGGTGAATGCCTGCCTTCGGCTGTTTGCGGGCATGGCGGATACCATGAAGGTCAACCGCGCCGCGATGGAGGCATCCGCCCGCAATGGCTTCACCAATGCGACGGATGTGGCTGACTATCTGGTGAACCACGGCGTTCCGTTCCGCGATGCGCACGGGATCTCCGGGAGGCTTGTGCTCAGGTGCCTGGCAGAGGGAAAGGCGCTGGACGACCTGAGCCTGGAGGAGTTTCAGGAGGAGAGCGCGGCGTTCGGGCCGGATATCTACGAGGCGATCAGCATGAAGACCTGCGTGGAGAAGCGGCTGACCCTGGGCGCGCCGGGGCAGAAGATGATGCGCAGGGCGCTGGAAGAGAACCGGGAATACCTCGCGCAGACCCCAGGAGGCCGTATGTAGCGGCTGACCGTGCTGCCGCCAGATGCAATGTCAGTGCCGGCCACCGGCCGCAGTGCCGCCAGATGCGCTGCCAATGCCAGCGTCAGCCACCGGCCGCGGTGCTGCCTCCAGTGAAGAGGCCGGGGGAAAGGCGAGGCCGGCCGCTGAGCGGACAGCCGCAAAAATCCCGACATGCACGGGCCCGCGCCGGTGTGTGATGCGGATGCGGCGCGGTGATTTCTGCTTGACATGTATGGCGAATGAGTGTATTGTATAAAGACATATGTACGCCTTGCGAGAACACGAGGGAAAGCCCGAGACAGGGAAAATCCGGGACAGAGAAAGTCCGAGACAGGGAAAACCCGGGATAGGGCTGCTCGTCCGGATCCGGATATGCGCCGCCGGACTTTGCGGGATTTTCAGAGGGCCTTCGGGCGGTTCCGGGGCGGACAGAAAGATGAGGAGAATGAAAAAAATGGAACAGAAACTGAGAGTGGGAATTCTGGGAGCAACTGGCATGGTCGGACAGAGATTTATCTCTCTGCTTGAGAACCATCCGTGGTTTGAGGTCGTGGCGGTGGCCGCGAGCGCGCGCAGCGCGGGCAGGACGTATGAGGAGGCGGTTGGCGGACGCTGGAAGATGACGACGCCGATGCCGGAAGGTGTTAAGAAGCTTGTCGTAATGAATGTCAATGAGGTGGAGAAGGTGGCCGCGGAGGTGGACTTCGTTTTCTCGGCGGTCGATATGTCGAAGGATGAGATCCGCGCGATCGAGGAAGCGTATGCGAAGACGGAGACTCCGGTAGTGTCGAACAACAGCGCACACCGCTGGACGCCGGACGTGCCGATGGTGGTGCCGGAGATCAATCCGGAGCATTTTGAGGTGATCGAAGCGCAGAAGAAGCGTCTCGGCACGACCCACGGGTTTATTGCGGTGAAGCCGAACTGCTCGATCCAGAGCTATGCTCCTGCGCTGACCGCCTGGATGGAATTTGAGCCGTACGAGGTCGTGGCGACGACGTATCAGGCGATCTCGGGCGCCGGAAAGACCTTTAAGGACTGGCCGGAGATGGTGGAGAACGTCATCCCGTACATCGGGGGCGAGGAAGAGAAGAGCGAAAAGGAGCCGCTGCGCATCTGGGGAAAGGTGGAGAACGGTGAGATCGTTCCGGCCGCCGGGCCGAAGATCACCTGCCAGTGCATCCGCGTTCCGGTGCTGAACGGACACACGGCGGCGGTGTTTGTCAAGTTCCGCAAAAAGCCGACAAAGGAGCAGCTGATCGAAAAGCTGGAGAGCTTCCGCGGGCTTCCGCAGGAGCTGGGGCTTCCGAGCGCGCCGAAGCAGTTCATTCAGTACATGCGGGAGGACAACCGTCCGCAGGTGAAGCTGGACGTGGACTATGAGAACGGCATGGGCATATCGGTCGGGCGCATCCGCGAGGATTCCGTCTACGATTTCAAATTTGTCGGATTGTCCCACAATACGGTGCGCGGCGCGGCAGGCGGAGCGGTGCTGTGTGCGGAGACGCTGAAGGCGAAGGGCTATATCAGTGCAAAAAATTAGTTGCAAAAACTGCAAAATGTAACGTATAATAGGACTGTTGTGGAGTTTGCTCGTGACAGTCCTTTTCTTTGCGCAGCGCGGCTTCGGCCGGTCTTCCGGGCGGGAAAGACGCGTGCAGAGGACAGAAACCCTGATGATCCGGAGGAATTGAATGAAGCAGCTGTTTATTGCGGAGAAGCCGAGCGTGGCACAGGAATTCGCAAAGGCATTGAAAGAGAATATGAAGCGCGCAGACGGATATCTGGAGTCGGATTCCTATGTGGTCACGTGGTGCGTCGGCCATCTTGTGACGATGAGCTATCCGGAGGCCTATGATGAGAAATACAAAAGATGGAGCCTGAGCACACTGCCGTTTCTGCCGGAGCAGTTTCTGTACGAAGTGATCCCGGCGGTGAAGAAGCAGTTCGCGATCGTCAGCCGGCTGCTGAACCGGGAGGATGTGGACACCATCTATGTCTGCACGGACTCTGGGCGCGAGGGAGAATACATCTACCGGCTGGTGGAGCAGATGGCCGGAGTGAAGGGAAAGCGGCGCAGGCGCGTCTGGATCGACTCGCAGACGGAGGAGGAGATCCACCGGGGGATTGAGCAGGCGAAGGATCTGTCCTGCTACGACAATCTCTCGGCGGCCGCGTATCTGCGGGCAAAGGAAGACTATCTGATGGGAATCAATTTTTCCCGGCTGCTGACCCTCAAGTACGGCAACGCGATCTCCAGCTATCTCGGAACAAACTATGCGGTCGTCTCCGTGGGCCGTGTGATGACGTGCGTGCTCGGCATGGTGGTCCGGCGGGAGAGGGAGATCCGCCAGTTTGTGAAGACCCCCTTTTACCGGGTGCTGCAGAGCGTAGAGATCCAGGGAAAAATACTGGAGGGAGAGTTCCGCGCGGCGGAGGGCTCGGATTATTACCTGTCCCCGAAGCTTTATAAAGAAAACGGCTTCCGGGAGAAAAAGGATGCGCAGGAGCTGATCGCGCGGCTTGTCCGAGAGATGGGCGCAGGGCCTTCCGGGCTGCCTGAAAACGGTACGGGCGCGCCGCCGGAGAAAGCACGACCGGAAAACACACAGCCGGAGAACGCACGACCGGAGAACGCACGACCGGAGAACGCACAGCCGGAGAACGCACAGCCGGAAAACACACAGCCGGAAAACATACGGCCGGAAAACACACAGCCCGGGGAGCTGCCGGACGGATGGAGCTGCCAGGGAGACCCGGGGGCCGCCCTGACGACGGTCGCATCCATAGAGAAAAAGAAAGAAAAAAAGAACCCGCCGCTGCTGTACAATCTTGCGGAGCTGCAGAATGAGTGCTCGAGAATGTTCAAGATCAGCCCGGACGAGACGCTGCGGATCGTGCAGGAGCTGTATGAGAAAAAGCTGGTGACATACCCGAGAACGGATGCCAGAGTGCTCTCGGGCGCGGTGGCGAAGGAAATATACAAAAATATCGCGGGGCTTCAGAGATTTGAGCCGGCGCAGGAGGCTGCGAAGGAGATCCTGGAGCTCGGAACCTGGAAGGGGATCGCGCGGACGCGCTACGTCGACGACCGGCAGATCACGGACCACTATGCGATCATCCCGACCGGGCAGGGCATGGGCGCGCTCGGGACGCTGAAGGGTCACGCGTTCGGCGTCTATGCGGCGGTTGTGCGGCGCTTTCTGAGCATTTTTTACCCGGCGGCCGAGTTCCAGAAGATCAGCATGGCGACGCAGATCGGGAAAGAAAAATTCTTTTTCAGCTTCAGGGTGCTGCTGGAGCCGGGCTACTTTAAGGTGGCCGGAAACCCTTACGAGAAGCGCGACCGCTCCGCCTCGGGGGATGCGGAGGAGCCGCAGCTTGGCGGCGAACTTCTGGAGGTGCTGAAGCACATAAGAAAGGGCACGAAGCTTCCGGTAAAGGCGCTGAACATAAAAGAAGGGGAGACATCTCCCCCGAAGCGCTACAATTCCGGCTCGATGATCCTGGCGATGGAAAATGCGGGCCAGCTGATCGAGGATGAAGAGCTGCGGGCCCAGATCAGGAGCTGCGGCATCGGGACGAGCGCCACCCGTGCGGAGATCCTGAAAAAGCTTGTGGCGAACAAATACATAGCCCTGAACAAGAAAACGCAGATCCTGTCCCCGACCCTGCTGGGAGAGATGATCCACGACGTCGTGTTTTACTCGATCCGTTCCCTGCTGAACCCGGAGCTGACTGCGAGCTGGGAGAAGGGGCTGAACTATGTGGCCGAGGGGACGATCACGGGCGATGAGTACATGGGAAAGCTGGAGCAGTTTATCCGCTCGCGCACGCAGGGAGTTCTGACACTCAACAATCAGCTTGCGATGCGCCCCCTGTTTGACGAGGCGGCAAAATATTACAGCCCGGCCGACCGGGGCGCGAAGGGCCTTCGGCAGGGCCGGACGTCTGCATCCGGCAGGGAAGCAGGGCAGAAGAAGAGGTTCGCAGGGCCGGCCGCGGGCAGGAGGCGCCCGCAGGAAAGAAGACAGAATGATTTGTGAGATCTGGGAGGTATCTTATGGAGATTTGTGAGATTCGGAATCTGTTTAATCTGAAGGAGACGATCGCTGCCGCGCTGTTTGAGGGCGCGGTTTACCCGTGGGAGGTTCTGCCGAAGATCGGGGCGTTTATTCTGGAGCTGGGGCCGTCGCTTCCGGCGGAGGAATACGATCAGGCGGGGGAGAACATCTGGATCGCGAAGTCGGCAAAGGTCGCGCCGACCGCTTCGATCACCGGGCCGGCCATCATCGGAAAAAATGCGGAGATCCGCCACTGTGCGTTCATCCGCGGAAATGCGGTCGTCGGTGAGGGCGCGGTGGTCGGCAATTCGACAGAGCTGAAGAACGTGGTGCTGTTCAACAAGGTGCAGGTTCCGCACTACAATTACGTCGGCGACTCGATCCTCGGCTATAAGGCGCACATGGGCGCGGGCTCCATCACTTCCAACGTGAAGTCGGACAAAAAGCTTGTCGTGGTAAAATGCGGGGAAGAGCGCATCGAGACGGGGCTTAAGAAGTTCGGGGCAATGCTCGGGGACGAGGCAGAGGTCGGATGCGGGTCGGTGCTGAATCCGGGAACCGTCGTCGGGCCGCGCGCCAGCATCTATCCGCTGTCGTCGGTGCGGGAGGCTGTCCCGGCGGATTCAATCTATAAAAAGCGCGGTGAAGTGGCGCAGAGATATGAGATATAACGCAGCATGACACATTATGACGCTGCGGCTGCAGGGCCTTCTGACGGGTCTGCGGCGGCCAGCGGCGGTCTGGGAAGGAAACGATATTATGGCAAAGAGCAACACATATGACGCGAGCAGCATTTCCGTGCTCGAGGGCCTGGAGGCGGTCAGAAAGCGCCCGGGCATGTACATCGGAAGTGTGTCCCGCAAGGGCCTGAACCACCTGATCTACGAGATCGTGGACAACGCTGTGGACGAACACCTGGCGGGCTTCTGCGACCGGATCGAGGTGTATCTGGAGAAGGACGGCTCCGCCGCGGTGGAGGACAACGGGCGCGGCATCCCGGTCGGCATGCACGAAAAAGGCGTGCCCGCCGAGCGGCTGGTTTTTACGACGCTGCATGCCGGAGGAAAATTCGACGGCACGTCCTACAAGACGAGCGGGGGTCTGCACGGCGTGGGATCTTCGGTGGTGAACGCGCTGTCCACCTGGCTGGACGTGCAGGTGATGCTGGGCGGCAAGATCCATCATGACCGCTATGAGCGCGGCGTCCCGGTGCAGGAGCTGGTGAACGGCCTGCTCCCGGTGATCGGAAAGACGCAGAAGACCGGAACCCGCGTGTGCTTTCTGCCGGATCCGGAGATTTTCGAGAAGACCAGATTCTCCGCGACGGAGCTGAAGAGCCGCCTGCACGAGACGGCCTACCTGAATCCGGAGCTTACGATCTTCTTTGAGGACAGGCGGGGCGACGCGCCGGAGCAGATCACCTTCCATGAACCGGAGGGGATCGTCGGCTTTGTGCGTGAGCTGAACCAGACCTCGGAGCCGGTCTGCGAGCCGGTCTACTTCCGGGGGGAGGCCGAGGGAATCCAGGTCGAGGCGGCCTTCCAGTATGTCAATGAATTTCACGAAAATGTGCTGGGCTTCTGCAACAATATCTACAATGCGGAAGGCGGAATGCATCTGACCGGCTTCAAGACGACGTTTACGACGGTGCTCAATACGTATGCGCGCCAGCTCGGCATCCTCAAGGAGAAGGACGTCAATTTTACCGGCGCGGATATCCGAAACGGCATGACGGCGGTCGTGTCGGTCAAGCATCCGGATCCGCGGTTTGAGGGGCAGACGAAGACGAAGCTCGACAACCAGGACGCCGCGCGCGCGGTCGGAAAGGTGACGGGCGAGGAGATCGTCCTGTATTTTGACAAGCACCTGGACGCGCTGAAGAGCATTCTCTCCTGCGCGGAGAGGGCGGCGAAGATCCGCAAAACCGAGGAGCGCGCGAAGACGAACCTGCTGTCGAAGCAGAAGTACTCCTTTGACAGCAACGGCAAGCTTGCGAACTGCGAGAGCCGCGACAGCAGCATCTGCGAGATCTTCATCGTGGAGGGCGATTCCGCGGGGGGCTCCGCCAAGACCGCGCGCGACCGCAATTATCAGGCGATCCTGCCGATCCGCGGCAAGATCCTCAACGTGGAGAAGGCGAGCATCGACAAGGTGCTGGAAAACGCGGAGATCAAGACCATGATCAACGCGTTCGGATGCGGCTTCTCCGAGGGGTACGGGAATGACTTTGACATCACAAAGCTGCGCTACGACAAGATCATCATCATGGCGGATGCCGACGTCGACGGCGCGCACATCAGCACGCTGCTGCTGACGCTGTTCTACCGCTTCATGCCGGAGCTGATCTACGAGGGGCATGTGTACATCGCGATGCCGCCGCTGTACAAGGTGATCCCGGCCAAGGGGAAGGAGCAGTACCTTTACGACGACAAGGCGCTGGAGAAATACCGCAGGACGCACAAGGGCTCCTTCACGCTGCAGCGCTACAAGGGCCTCGGCGAGATGGACGCGGAGCAGCTCTGGGAGACGACGCTGAACCCGGAGACGCGCATCATGCAGCGCGTGGAGATCGAGGACGCGCGCATCGCGTCGAACATCACGCAGATGCTGATGGGGACCGAGGTGCCCCCGCGCAAGGCGTTTATCTATGAGCACGCGCAGGACGCGCTGCTGGATGTTTAGGACTGGTTCATCAAGTTATAAAGAATGGAGACGTGAAAAGTGGACGGACAGATTATCAGAGCGGAGTATTCAGATATCATGCAGAAATCCTACATCGACTATGCGATGAGCGTCATCATATCGCGCGCCCTTCCTGACGTCAGGGACGGGCTGAAGCCGGTGCAGAGGCGGACGCTTTACGATATGTATGAGCTTGGGATCCGCTATGACCGGCCGTACCGGAAATGTGCGCGTATCGTCGGCGACACGATGGGTAAGTATCACCCGCACGGCGACAGCTCGATCTATGAGGCGCTCGTCGTGATGGCGCAGGAATTTAAAAAGGGCATGCCGCTCGTGGACGGCCATGGAAATTTCGGCTCGATCGAGGGCGACGGGGCGGCTGCCATGCGATATACGGAGGCACGGCTCCAGAAGGTCACGCAGGAGGCGTTTCTCGCCGACCTGGACAAGGATGTGGTTGACTTCGGGCCGAATTTTGACGAGACGGAGCGCGAGCCGCAGGTGCTCCCGGCGCGCATCCCGAACCTTCTTGTGAACGGCGCGGACGGGATCGCGGTCGGCATGGTGACCTCCATTCCGCCGCACAACCTTGCGGAGGTGGTGGATGCGGTCAAGGCCATGATCCGCAACAACAGGATCACGACAGAGGGCCTGATGAAATACATAAAGGGGCCGGATTTCCCGACCGGCGGGATCATCGTCAATCAGGATGAGCTGCGCACGATCTATGAGACCGGCCAGGGCAGGCTCAGAATCCGCGGGAAGGTCGAGATTGAGAAGGCCAAGGGCGGGAAGGAGCGCCTCGTCATCACAGAGATCCCGTATACGATGATCGGCGCCAATATCGGGAAATTCCTGAATGAAGTGGCCTCGCTCGTCGAGACGAAGAAGACGACGGACATCGTCGATATCTCCAATCAGTCCTCCAAGGAGGGCATGCGGATCGTGCTGGAGTTGCGCAGGGGAGCGGATGCCGAGCGTCTGAAGAATCTTCTGTATAAGAAGACAAAGCTCGAGGACACGTTCGGAGTCAATATGCTGGCGGTGGCGGACGGCAGGCCGGAGACGCTGGGGCTGCGGCAGATCATCGAGCATCACATCGATTTCCAGTTTGAACTGACGACGAGAAAATACCAGAACCTGCTCGAGAAGGAAGAAAAGAAGAAGGAGATCCAGGAGGGGCTGATCCGCGCCTGCGATGTGATCGACCTGATCATCGAGATCCTGCGGGGCAGCAAAAGCCGGGACCAGGTGAAGGCCTGCCTGGTGGACGGGATCACGGAGGGGATCCGCTTTAAGAGCGAAAAGTCGAGAAAGCTGGCGTCGAAGCTCGCGTTTACGGAGGCGCAGGCCAACGCGATCCTCGACATGCGCCTGTACCGCCTGATCGGTCTGGAGATCGAGGTGCTCATGAAGGAGCACGAGGCGACGCTGAAGAACATCGCGCTTTATCAGGACATCCTGAATAACTATGATTCCATGGCCTCCGTGATCATGAAGGAGCTGGATTCGTTCAAGCGTGAGTTCGCGCGCCCGAGGCGCACCGCGCTGGAAAATGCGGAGGAGATCGTTCTCGAGGAGCGTAAGATCGAGGAGATGCCGGTCGTGCTCCTGATGGACCGCTTCGGCTATGTGAGGACGATCGACGAGACCGTCTATGAGCGCAACCGCGAGGCGGCGGATGCGGAGAACCGGTTTGTGCTCCGCTGCCTGAACACGGACCGCGTCTGCGTGTTTACGGACGCCGGGCGTTCCCATCTGCTGAAGGTGCTCGATGTGCCGTACGGAAAATTCCGCGACAAGGGCACGCCGGTGGACAATCTGTGCAACTACAACAGCAGCGAGGAAAATTTTATCTCGATCATGGCTCTGAATGATATCAGGGACACGGTGCTCACGTTTGTCACGAAGCAGGCGATGGTAAAACAGGTGGAAGGCCGCGAATTTGACGTATCCAAGCGCACGACTGCGGCGACAAAGCTCTCGGAGGGAGATCTGCTTGTGGATGTCCACGCGGCGCCCGAGCAGGCCCACCTTGTGCTGGCGACGAAGGGCGGATTTTTCCTGCGCTTCCCGGTATCAGAGATCCCGCTGAAAAAGAAGACGGCGGTCGGCGTGCGCGGCATGAAGCTGAACGAGGGGGATGAGATCGCGGCCGCATACTGGATCGAGGGCGGCGACTGCCCGGAGGTATCCTTCAACGACAAGCCGGTGCATATCAACCGGCTGCGCATCGGGTCGAGAGACACGAAAGGGACGAAGGCGAGGTAACTGGAAAAGGCCGCTGCTGCCTGATGCGGGCGGCAGCGGCGGGATCTGCCGGGGCCAGCTGAAGCTGTCCGGCTGCCCGGGGCGGAATCCGGCGAAATCTGCTGTGAAAAAAAGCTTGCGTAATCAGTTTAACTGTTGTATAATACTTCCATGCGGATATAGTTCATTGGTAGAACACCAGCTTCCCAAGCTGGATAGGCGGGTTCGATTCCCGTTATCCGCTGTCGTTATGAGGCGTAGTTATTTTAAAAAAATGTGCTTGCATTTGTCGGAAATAGGTGCTATGATGAACAAGAATTAAATATTGTAATTAGACTGGAAAGTGGGCCGTGCGGTCCACTTTCTTTCGTGCAATAGGAAGGACCCAGCCGGACAGGTGTGCGCGGGATGCGGTGTGAGCGTCTGTCCTGCAAAGCGCGGGCCGGGCGGCGGGCATGAGACCATGCGGAAAGACGGAAAAGCGGAGGAATGTGGATGAGCAAAAGGGAACTGTACGAAAAGCGAACGGAGGAGCTGCTTCTTCCGCTCATTGCGCAGCACCAGTTTGAGCTGGTGGATGTGGAGTATGTGAAGGAGGGCGGAAGCTGGTACCTGCGCGCTTACATTGACAAGCCGGGCGGGATCACAGTGGATGACTGTGAGGTCATCAGCCGTGCGCTCAGCGATCTGCTGGATGAACATGATTTTATCGAGGAAGCATATATTCTGGAGGTGAGCTCTCCGGGGCTCGGCAGGCCGCTGCGCAAGGATAAGGATTTTGCACGGAGCCTGGGGGAAGAGGTTGAGGTAAAGACTTTCCGCGCGATCGGCCGCCAGAAGGATTTTACCGGTATTCTGAAAGGGTATGACAAAGAGAAGGTCGTCATCGAGACGGAGGATCAGGGGACGATGGAATTTGCACGTGCGGATATCGCGCTGATAAGACTTGCATTTGATTTCTAACAGGGAGGAAATTATCATGAATAACGAATTGTTTGAGGCACTGACGATCCTTGAAAAGGAAAAGAACATCAGCAAGGATACGCTGCTGGAGGCGATCAGACAGTCTCTGCTGCAGGCATGCAGACATCACTACGGAAAGCCGGATGCAAATAATGTGGTAGTCAATATCGACCCGGAAACCTGTGAGTTCGAGGTTTATGCGGAGAAGACCGTTGTGGAGCAGGTGGAGGATGAGCTCGCGCAGATCAGCCTGGCGAACGCGAAGCTGAAGGATTCCCGGTACGAGCTCGGCGACATCGTGCGTGTCACGATCCAGTCCAAGGACTTCGGGCGCATCGCGACGCAGAATGCAAAGAATGTGATCCTGCAGAAAATCCGTGAGGAAGAGCGCAAGGTGCTCTTTAACGAATATTATGAGAAGGAAAGGGATATTGTAACGGGCGTGGTCCAGCGGTTTGTCGGCCGCAATATCAGTGTCAACCTTGGCAAGGTCGACGCGATGCTGAATGCGGAGGAGATGATCAAGGGCGAGGTGTACCGCCCGACGGAGCGCATCAAGGTGTATGTGCTGGAGGTCCGCGACACGCCGAAGGGGCCGAAGATCCTTGTCTCCCGCACACATCCGGAGCTGGTGAAGCGGCTGTTTGAGGCTGAGGTCACGGAGGTGAAGGACGGCACCGTAGAGATCAAGAGCATCGCGAGGGAGGCCGGCAGCAGGACAAAGATGGCGGTCTGGTCCAACAATCCGGATGTGGATCCGGTCGGCGCCTGCGTCGGGCTGAACGGCGCCCGCGTCAATGCGGTGGTCGACGAGCTCCACGGTGAGAAGATAGATATTATCAACTGGGATGAGAACGCGGCTCTGCTGATCGAAAACGCGCTGAGCCCCGCAAAGGTTATCTCGGTCATCGCGGACGGAGATGAGAAGACCGCAAAGGTGGTCGTGCCGGATTACCAGCTTTCCCTGGCGATCGGCAAGGAGGGGCAGAACGCCCGCCTGGCAGCGCGGCTGACCGGGTTCAAGATCGATATCAAGAGCGAGACGCAGGCCCGCGAGTCCGGGGATCTCCTTGAATATGAGGAAGATTACTACGAGGATGAGTACTACGAGGAAGACGGCGGGTACTATGAGGACGGCTATTACGACGGGCAGTCCGGGGACGGCTATTATGAGGATCAGCAGTCCGGAGACGGCTATTATGACGGACAGTCCGGAGACGGCTACTACGAAGACCAGCCATCCGGGGACGGTTACTACGAAGACCAGCAGTCCGGGGACGGCTACTACGGAGACCAGCCATCCGGGGACGGCTACTACGGGGATCAGCAGTCCGGGGACGGTTACTACGGAGACCAGCAGTCCGGGGATGGTTACTACGGGGATCAGCAGTCCGGGGACGGCTACTATGAAGGCCGGCAGGACGGCGGGTACTATGAGGACGGCCAGGACGGATACTATGAGGATCAGCAGTCCGGAGAGTATTATGACGGCCAGGACGGCAGTAATGACGGGGACGAACAGGAGAATTCAGATTCAGAACCTCCGAAGGAGGACGGTCAGGAGTAACGTATGGCGGCACAGGTAAAGAAAATTCCGCTGCGCAGGTGCACAGGATGCCAGGAGATGAAAAACAAAAAGGAAATGCTGCGGATTCTGCGCACTTCGGAGGGAGAGATCGTCCTGGATACGACGGGACGCAAAAACGGACGCGGAGCGTACGTATGCTGTTCCATGGAATGCTTCGAGAAGGCAGTCCGGAGCAGGGGGCTTGAGCGGTCACTGAAGGAAAAGGTGCCGGCTGAGACATATGAGAATCTGAAAAAGGAGATAGAAGCGATTGAAAAGAGATAGCGTATTGTCGCTGATCAGTATTGCCAAAAAAGCGGGAAAAATTGCGGCCGGCGAATTTCAGACAGAACATGCTGTCAGAACTGGAAAGGCCAGTCTTGTGATCCTGTCAGAGGAAGCTTCTGCGAATACAGAAAAGAAATTCCGGAATATGTGTACCTTTTACGATGTGCCTTTACTGGTATACGGCGAAAAGGAACAGCTCGGCGCAGCAGTCGGATGCGAGTTCAGGGCGTCGCTTGCTGTGACGGATGAGGGGCTTTCACGGTCGATAGAGAAGAAACTTGGGTGTGAGGGACGGAGGTATGAGTATGGCGAAGATCAGAGTTCATGAGCTGGCGAAAGAGTTGGAAAAGGAAAATAAAGATATAATTGCTGCATTGCAGAAGATCGGCGTGGAAGTGAAAAGCCACATGAGCAATGTGGAAGATGAGGATGCTGGAAAAATCAGGGGAATGTTTACGAAGAAAACGGTCCGGCCAAAGGAGGATGAGCAAATGCAGCATGATCCGGAAAAGGATTTAGAAAAGGAAGCGGTAAAGAAGACAGACGCGGAAGGCGCTGCCGGGGCGCCCCCGAAGAAAAAAAATATCATTCAGGTTTTCCGGCCCCAGAACAGTAAGACCGGGATGGTGAAGCCCGGGAGCAGGCCGAGGCCGCAGGGCCAGGCGGGTGCAAGACCGCAGGGTCAGCCGGGTATGAGACCACAGGGCCAGCCGGGTATGAGACCACAGGGCCAGCCGGGAATGAGGCCGCAGGGCCAGCCTGGTATGAGGCCGCAGGGCCAGCCTGGTATGAGGCCGCAGGGTCAGCCTGGTATGAGGCCGCAGGGTCAGCCTGGTATGAGGCCGCAGGGTCAGCCTGGTATGAGGCCGCAGGGTCAGCC
>CANRBX010000032.1 GCA_947628955.1 uncultured Lachnospiraceae bacterium
CTGGTATTCCTGAGAAGGAGACGCAGGGACGACGAGGCATAAAAAGCCGGAGGCCCGTGAAGCAAGACAAAGCTAAATAAAAAAGGCTAAAATAAAAACAGCGGCCATTGAGAAACTTGAATGTTCTCAATGGCCGCTGTTTTTACTGAGATAGCTGCCGCTTACGTTCAATCGCTCCGGCAGCACTAAAATCTGAAATACGCGCTTCTGAGCTCAGGATTTGCCAGTACGCTAAGGTAGCGCTTCAGGCGCAGCCTGGCAATATTACAGGTGACATTTTTGCTGGTCACATCCCAGCTGCCGCGGATCTTCTCGATGATCCTGCCGTCTTCCCGGTTTTCTTCCGCGAGCTGCCTTAAGAGCTCGACTGCCGCACGGTATTCCTTTCTGCTGCTGTTTGCAACAAATTCATAGAACATGCTCTGGAAAGGATAGATGCGCTTATAGTATGACTCTATCTCCGAAAACAGCGTCAGGAATTCTTTTATAAAGCTTTCATCGCTATTGCCTTCCGGCCAGGTCAGGGATTTCATTATGCCGGCGTGACGCATGGCGAGTTCTTTCAGCCACTGGTCTGTTTCTTTCGATATGATGACTTCATTGGAAGACGCACTCCACCAGAACAGCCTGTCGTCATCCGACAAGTAGTAATTTGCCTTTCCTCTGAGCTCCTCCGGGTTGTCAAAGAAGGTGAAGCATCCGTCCTGCCGCAGATACATGCTTGTCCTGACCGGTGCAATGGGAGCCTCAATCGCCTGCCTTCGTTCAGCTTCCAGGGTCTTTGGCGCGTATTTTTTCATCTGCTCATCATGGTATACATCGTCCATTACCTGCGTCCAGATATCCCAGAACTCCAGCTCCAGGTGCTCCGCAGCCAGATATATGAGGACACGCGCCGGCAGGATCAATGACATTGCCGCCACCTCGGACAGCCGTTCGTCCACAGGCAGCTGCCCTTTTGACATCCGGCTCCTGGTGTCGAAATCTGCCCTGGCAGCCGTCAGCAGCAGGTCCAGCGGGTCTTCCCCTTCTTCCCCTTCGGATGTGTCCAGCAATTCCCTGACCGCCGCCCTGCAGCGCCGGATATCCGCAGGATAAGTTCCCTCCCGGATTTCCTCTGCATCCAGTGAATCCGTCCCATATATGATATACATCAGATCGGCAAATTCTGTGCCGCATGCCTCATAGCGCAGCCACGATGGGATCATGTCCATCAGTTCGCCGCAGGAGAGCTCTGCCTCATAACCCACTTCAATCTTGTTCATCACATAACTCTCCGCATTTGTCCATAAGTTAAACCGCTTCTTCATCGAAAACTCTGTCCCCAGGAGATGGTTCAGCCAGCCGACAACATACGGACTGTATATAATATCGCCATTGACTTCGACAAATCCGGGGGTCTCGTCATACAGCTCATACAGCATATAAGCTGCAATAACAACATCACAGAACTCAGCAGTCCCTGTTTTTCCGGAAACAAAATATCCGTCTGATGCGCGGAAATTTACCGTCTCCCATGCGTTATCTTCAAAATAGTTATAATGAAACGATCCCTTCCCCGACTCCAGCTGAAACGGCCTCAGCAGCCCAACCTCGCAGTTAAACATGTTTATGACATCAAATCCCATCATCCCGCCATAATTCAGGATTTTTTCCATCTGCTTTGCAAATAATTCCTGCTTTTTCTCCGGGATTTCCCTCTTTCCTGTATAGTCTGCAAATGTACCCATTCTTACCTGCCTCCTTATCGCACGCTTTTTCACCTGTTCCCATATCTGAATCTGCACCACACGTCTAAAATCCGAACAGCACCATGCGCTTTTTGTGGTTCACAAGCAGCGACTGGAATGCTGACATTATGACTGCATCATACCTGTCCCTGCTGGTCCTGAGCACCCATTCGACAGCCTGCCTCCGTGTCAGTTCCGGAAAATATGCCAGATCCCTGTCCATGAAGCTGCGGAACAGCCGAAACGCCTTCCGATAATTGGGGTCATCCCGATGTTCCAGGAACTCAGTCACAAATACCTTATCCACCAGCCGGCAGCCCCAGTCCTCATACATCTCATGTACTGTGTCTGCCAGCAGACCTTCTGTTATCTCTGTTTCTGCATCTTCCTCCTGAAATTCTTCCTTCCACCTTTCGATTTCATCGGCAAGCCGGTCTGACAGAACCAGATCGTCATCGTCCCAGAACTCCAGGAATTCATCCTCATTGCTGCGGAGAAAGCGTTTATACAGAAAGTAATACGAATCCGGATCCCTCTTCGTTTTCTCTCCTTTTTCCTTTGTCGAAGATGTTGCCAATGGCACCGCAACCAGAAAGTATGTTTCCAGGGGTACTTCTGAATCTCCCCGCATGAAGCGGCATTTACTCTCAGAAATTATTACCAGCAGCGTCATAACCATGTTCATAACCACTCCGAACTCTGTATACCCACTGTCAGGCGTCTTCAGAAGGCAGGTATTTGTATCATATTCTGCCGTCTTCCTCTCTATTTTCTCGAATATGGAATAGTTGAACCTTATAATCCCTTCCTTATCAGGATAAAGCTTGTCTGCTACTTTGATCTTCCTGCCGTCCAGCTCGATTTCTTCAGTCCTGCGGATCCCGCATTTGTCGAGCAGCTGCATTACAGCTCTGTTTGTGATCATCTTTCTTTCATCCGGTATATAAATTTCTCCTTCAACCCAGAACACATCATCCTTCATGTTTTTGTCTCCTTTCTTACCGCCATTATCAAACAGCATTATTTCCAAAAAAGTCCGGCCTGCTTCTTTCCATACTTTTTTTCAGACCCAGGCCTGTCGGCAGAATATTTCCGTCAAAATGATTATACACAGGATACAGATCATTATCATTCAAGCTGTAGTTTAAAATAAAAAGCACATGAACATGTCAACAATTTTCTGCCTTCAAATTTGCAAAAATAATCCGCAAAAATCATGATTTCACCATTGCATTTTTTTCAGATTCTCCATATAATAGAAGCACAAGGAGACGGCTGATTCAGCCATCCTAACAGTGGGTGTATCTCAGCCCTTAAATGAGAAAGTTTATAAGCGGGTGTATCTCAGCCCTCAAATGAGAAAGTTATAAGTGAGCGTTTCGCTGCTCGGAATGCGAGCATAACAGTGGGGGCAGACAACTTGCCCCCATCTTTTTTCACCAAGACAGCACTCTGTACCATACACTCAGAAGGGGTATCTTATATGAATTTACGTTTCTATGAAATCGACAATCAATACATCGATTATCTTTCCGCTTTCGAACCGCATTTTTTCCACAAGAAACAGCCCGGACAGCAAAACGAGCGGAAATATATCGGCATCCTTCTTCAGATACATAACATGGATTATTTTGCACCGCTTTCCTCCTTCAAAACTAAACATGCGAAAATGAAGGAAAGTGTAGATTTCATCAAGATCAAAGACTATGCAGTACTTAATCTCAACAACATGTTCCCTGTATCAGGCGGACTGTACCAATATATTGATATTCAGAAAGAAAAAAATCCCAACTACCGCGCACTGCTTCAAGCCGAGTACAGGATTATAAAAAGGCAGCAGGAGCGGATCCTCAAAAATGCCGGCATTGTATACCATCACCGGATAGAAAAAGGAACATCCACTCCTCTGGGAAAACGATGTCATGATTTTCTGAAGTTGGAGGAGGCATGTCTTAACTATAAAAAATAAATTAAACAAGAAAATTATCACCCGGGAAACATAGTGGAATTTATTCCAGACACACAAGTAAGAAAAAACAGCGATTACAATAATGTTCCAGATATACTAAATTTAAATTCAATTTATTTTCTATCAAAATAAAAATGGCGAAGTGCTTATCGTAACACTTCGCCGAAAGCCTAACCGGTTTGAGCATGGAATGCTTGGTTAGGTCTGCCTTAATATTTTATGCAATATAACTGATTTTAAACACTTAAATGTGCTTTCCAATCCGTTGGAAGATTCATTGCTGTAAGACTGATGATACTGTTATTTTTTTGAACCAGCTTATCAAATTCATCTACAAATACTGTCCATTCTTCATCTGACGATCTCAGATATTTCATTGCCAGTAAGATTTGATATAAACCATTATGTGCTGGCGGAGGTGTGATTTTATCTACATCGAGAATTTCTGGTGTAGTATGTATGGTTCGATTGTAAATCCTGGAATTATGAGCACACATATTACGCAATACTGAAACACCCTGTATCCATGAAGCAAGCATTTTCTGGGATGGGGTTACCAAATTCCCCTTTTTCGATTTATACTGGTAATTAGCTGCCAATATAGAATATGAGCTTCCGATACCTGTTTTCAAATTCTTAATTATCTTCGATAACGTACCAAAAGAAAGAACTTCAACAGCCGCCCATACTGGCACCTCTCCATCATGATTATCAAAGTTATGTTTGATAAACACATCATTTGAGCGAGCAATTTCTGACGCTACTGTAGACATATTCTGCCAATACCGTTTTTTCTCTTTAAAAATCGATGAGTCCTGCAAAACAAGCGGTTCCCTATGTATAAGTAACGATTCCCCTAATCGTACTCTCAAAGCTACCTCAATCTTAGAAATCATTGAAAAAATCAAAGCCGATAATTCCTGATCAAACTGAGACAACTTTAAAATATCTTCAAACTTGGTTCCTGGAACATACTTCTTTGTAACATTATCATATAAGTGGAAAGAGTATCCACGCAAACGATAATAGCCAACTGACTTTAATGCTTTTTCTACGTCTGCACGAGAAGTAACTACCATTCCTGCATCAATATATGATTGTACCTGCTGTTCTATTGTTAATATTTGTTTTGGATATTGATACATAAAGCACCCCCATAAATAAAAAAGTCCCACCGGGTTGCGCATGAAAATCAGAGGCGTGGTGGGTTCTGTTGATATTATTATACAGCTTTTGAAGTTACTGTCAAGATTTCTTTTTCGAACATTGATAATTCTTTACCATCTCAATATGATTTTTTCTTATGGTATCGAAGCTCAATCACTGTTTTTGTAAAAGTAGTAAATTAGTAGTAAATTCAATTTGAATTGTTCCGGAGGTGCCGATTTTATAAGGAAATCTGTCTGTCTGCAAGTATAGTGCCGTGGCAGATCGATAGTATTTTTTCGTCGCAAAAATCATGGTTTCACCATTGCATTTTTTCAGATTCTCCATATAATAGAAGCACAAGGAGACGGCTGATTCAGCCATCCTAACAGTGGGTGTATCTCAGCCCTTAAATGAGAAAGTTTATAAGCGGGTGTATCTCAGCCCTCAAATGAGAAAGTTATAAGTGAGCGTTTCGCTGCTCGGAATGCGAGCATAACAGTGGGGGCAGGCAACTTGCCCCATCTTTTTTCACCAAGACAGCACTCTATAGCGCTGCGTTCATCTGATTCACCTGTCTTTTATTACCAGTCGGTTACCACGGAATTCTGGTAATACCAGAGAAATTACTTTATCGGATGTTCCTCATCGTAAGCAAATGCGGCATCCAGAAATTCCTTCGGACTCACATGATCAAAATGCTCACGCTGCCACTTTGTATAATCAAACCTTTCCCTCAATACTACAGAAATAAAATGCTCCGCATCCACAACGCCCAGTCTTTCTACCAGGCACGTCATCCCTTTTTCCATAATCTCAGCGGTATTATATTTCATATTTTCTCCTCCAATCTTTTTACAAACTCAACCGGAGTTATCATCTCCAATTTATCTGTCCTGTATTTTAGGAGTCTCTTATCCGTAGTCAAAAAGAAATCACATTTCAGCAGAATGGCACTCGCCACATGAGAAGCGTCCTTCACTTTGACCCCTGTTTTCATGATCTCCTGAATCAAAGGTTCTAATTTCTCCCTTGCGCTCATCCCTATATGAACTGATGAGTTTTCACTCATAAACTGTCGAATAAAAGATCTTCTTGTTGGATATGGATTTTGGGAATTTTCATAATTGAGGACATAGGAAGTAGCCAGTTCCAGTTTCTTTGCTCTGATCATGTCCTGAATATAAAGCTTTGCCTGTGCATCAAGCGAAATGCTAAGCTGGCTCTGATCATCGTAAGGGCGGTTAAAACAACAATTATCCAAATATATACGCACTCCATTTTCCTTCTTTCATCTCTCAAGAATAACTCTTATTTTTTTATTATACGCCAGATTGTTCTTTTTCTCAATACACTTTTGGGCTCCGCGGCGCTCAATACAGCGTTCAATGCGGCATCATCGGCTGTTGTCGGTAAATTCCCGGATACTTATCCGGATAAAGAGTTGCAGCGGCTTTTTCTCTTTGCTATACTGAGATTCTGACAGAGAGATAGCTGATGAACAGAGCGGCGGTTCGGGTTTGCCTGGGCTGCCGCCGGATGGGAGCGGGAGGCAGTTTATGAGACGGCAGGTAAGTCTGGAGGAAATCTCAGACGGAAGATTATATGGTAAAAATGACATGGTACGCACGGACTGTGGGGGCTGCAGGGGATGTTCTTCCTGCTGCAGAGGAATGGGAAATTCGGTGATTCTTGATCCGCTTGATATTTACCGGCTGACGGTCGGACTGTCCTGCACGTTTGAAGGGCTGATGACGGATAAGATCGGGCTGAATGTGGTGGACGGTGTGATTCTGCCGAATCTGAAAATGAGTGCCGGTGATGAGACCTGTGCGTTTCTGGATGCAGCCGGCCGCTGCAGTATCCATGCGCAGAGACCCGGCATCTGCAGACTGTTTCCGCTGGGACGATTCTATCCGCCGGCGGAAACAGGTACGGAAGATTCAAACCTACGCGGTTTCCGGTATTTCCTGCAGGTGCATGAGTGCCCCATGCCGAATAAGACGAAGGTGAAAGTGAGCAAGTGGGTCGATACGCCGGATCTGAACCGCTATGAACAGTTCGTGAATGACTGGCATTATTTTCTGGAGCATGTGCAGGAGCGGGTGGCGCAGGAGGCGGACGAAGAGATCAGGAAGATCAACCTGCTGCTGCTGAAGCTGTTTTATATAAAGCCCTATGACAATATCGGGCCTTATGATGAGAGAGATTTCTACAGGCAGTTCGGGGAGCGCCTGGCGATGGCCCGCGAGGTACTGGATCTTGCCTGAGGAAACCTGGGGAAACGATGCGTCAGCTCTTGTCCGGGAGCCGGTTTGACGGTTGTTGTATGAGGAATCAGGCCCTGTCAGGCATTGCCCCATATGGCAGCAGATTTAATAGTCAGGAAATGAATTTGTAAAAACGAAGAGCCTGGACTATTGCATGATATCCGTGGGATTTTCATATGATTTAGTAAGAATATCCGGGGCGGAGCAGACACGATGGAGAAAGAAATTTATTTTGCGTGGTACCGTTTGAGGGGACTCGGGCTGGTTTGCCTGTGTTCCTTCGTATTTTTTTTCGGAGCGTATCTGGCGAACCAAAGAAGCCTGGCGGTGAGCGGCGGTGCCGGCGCGCAGATTCTGCCGGTGAGCCATGTGCAGAGGGAGGATGGCAGGCTGGCGCTGAGCTTTGACCTTGCAAAGGGAAGCGGCAGTGTCCGGATGATACTGGACATCCTGGAGAAGTATCACGCGAAGGCTACATTTTTTGTGACAAAGACCTGGGCAGAGACGCATCAGGAGGAAGTAAGGGAAATTGCGGAGGCGGGGCATGACCTCGGCAGCCGCGGGGCGGACCGCAGGAGCATGGCGGGACAGCCGCGGGAAGAGATATCGGCGGAATTGAAGGGCGTACGTGATACGCTGAGAGACCTGACCGGGATTTCGGTGAATCTGTTCCGTGCGCCGTACGGAGAATACGATGTCACGCTGCTCGGCGTGCTGAATGCGGAGGGATATGTCCCGGTTCGGTGGAATATCGACTCGGAAGACTGGAAGGACTATGGTGTGGAATCCGTTCTTCAGAAGGTGCTCGAAAGCGAAGAGCTGAGCGCGGGCTCTATCGTGCGCCTGCACGGGGGAGCGGAGTACACGGGCCAGGCGCTGGAGGCCCTGGTCGCCGGGCTGCAGGAAAAGGGTTATGAGCTGGCGGCCGTCTCACAGCTGCTGTCGTGATTTCTGCCCATCATCCCCGCAGCGGATACGACATTTTCAGAAATGCGTCGTCGGCCCAGCCGCCGCTCACCGGGGAGACGAGGATGCGGATCTTCTGGACGGCGTTCTGATAATACCAGTTTCCGAGCGGCACGCTGAGGCGCACGGGTTCGTCGCAGCTGATGACGCAGCTGCTCTCGAGAATGTTGTTTCCGCTGATAAACAGGATCGTGACCCGCGTTTTTGCGGCCTCGGCGCCGTGCACCCGCAGCGTGGTGCACAGATGCGGGGCCTGCGTGAAGTCGAGCCCCTTTGAGAAGGTCTGGGAGAAGCCCCAGAGGCTGTTGAGGTTCCGGCTGCCGTCATGGCCTGCCTGGAGCGTGCTCTTCGTCCTCTCAATCTGCGAGGCGGCTCCGTAGAGCTTCCATTTGGATGAGATGGACGCGGCTTTCTGGTAGCTTTCGACCTGCTGCGGAACGGCGGTCGCGTAGGAATTTTTGCTGTACAGAAGCGGATTGAACCCGGGAATGACATCGGACCACTGGCTGATGCCGATGACGGAGAGGGAATCTGCGGTCACATTCTCCGCGAGGTTGGAGTCCATGTATTTGAAGACTCCCCAGGACTGCTTTTTGGTATCGGCCCATTCCATCTTTCCGCCGGAGGTATCGGTCGTCCACAGCCCGAGGTCCAGTCCCTGGTCAACCTCGGCCTGATGATCGACGTGGCGGTTCATGATAAAGGAATCGATCATGTCGTCGGATTCCGTCAGATAGTAGCTGTAGGCGATGGCCGCGGCCTGCTCCTTCTGCGCGTCAATCTTGAGGTCGGTATCCCCGACTTTGAGATGCCGCACGGAGGTATATCCTTGCTCGGAGAGGATGACGCGGGTCTCTGAACCGTATTTCTGGCGGATGTAGGAGGTCAGGATTCCGATATTTCCCATGTTGATGACGGGCGAGGTCAGCGCCTGCTCCACCTGGCTGTTGGTGTTTGCCCAGAAGCGCGGCTCGGTGAGCGGCGAGCTGTAGGGGTGGTAGGCCAGATTCCAGGGGATGGAGCCGCCGCTCTCCAGGGCGGAGGCAAAGGCGTCGAGCATCTCCCGTGATGTAAAGCTGCCGCTGACACGGGTGTTCCACAGATGGTCGAGCGAAATATATACGCGGGCGTTGGAATAAATACTTGTCACGGTATTGTAGGTCAGGCGGAACATCCGGGCGTAGATTTTTGCGTACTGGCTCAGCGTTTTGCTTCCGGCATAATTGTAGACATTATAGTTGTTCACCTCGTTCCCGACGATCCAGTTCACGATGCGTCCGTGTCTGGCGGACGAGGATCCGTAGCGGGAGCAGAGGAAAGCGAGCGCCGCCTGCAGCTGCTCCCTTGCCGCCGCATTGGAGGTATTCCAGGCGTAGAAGCTGTGCCCCAGCTTCCGGCCGTCCGGATAGATCAGGGCCTTGAGATCTTTGCGCCAGCCGAGCAGCAGGATCGCGCTGACGATGACGTTATTTTCCTTCAGCGCCGTCAGCTGGGTGTCATATTCACTGACGATGCCCCTGCGGAACCAGTAGGTCTTTCCGTGGTACGAGTAGGGGACGGACTCTGTCTCATTGGATTCCGCGTCGGGGGCGATCAGATCCGAGAAAACGATGTTCAGCGTGGAATGACGGATGTTCAGATCGACTGCGTCCTCGAGCATGTCGGCGCTGGTCTGCAGCCCCTTCTTTGAAGAGGCCGTCGGAAAGCTGTATTTGTATGTTGCGGCTTTCCTGGGATTGGAGAGATACATGTAGTTGCTGACGGCCGCGTAGGCGCCGTTGTTCTTTTTGACGGCGACCACAAAGCGGGAGTACAGAAGCGTAGTGGATTTTGTGTTGTTGAGATTTGCGGAGAACGTCATTTTCTTCGCTTTTTTCTTTGCGGCGAGCGGCCGGGCCGACTCGGGGATCTTTGACTGGGTAAAGGAGAGCGCGAACAGGTAGCACTTGCTTCCGCTCACGGCGGAAGGGTCTGAAAGGGTGGCTGTGACGCTGACCTTTTTGGCGGAAGAAAGCTGGCATTTTGTGATCTGGACCGGGCGGTTGGCGGCCCGGACGCATGCCGGGCAGAAAGCGGCCGCGAGGAACAGGATATATACAGGAAGCAGTATTTTTTTTCTGAAATATCGCATAAAACCCCTCCGAAATTTTTCTGAACTGAATAAAGATACTCTATTCTACCATCCCTTCCCGCTCCTGTAAACAGGCGGGAACCGGAGAAACTTGCAGAATAAAAAAAGATGTGGTATAGTTTCTGTAACACAGGAAAGGAGGACAAAGGATGAGCTATGAGAAGAATATTATGAGTTATGCGGCGCAGCAGGAAGCGCTGTGCAGAAAAAATGATTTGATTTCGGATCATTTGTTTCAGGAATTCGGGGTGTACCGCGGGCTCAGAGACGACAACGGAAAAGGTGTTGTGACCGGCCTGACCAGCATTTCCAAAATTGTCTCTTTTAAGGATGTGGACGGAGTCAAGACTCCGTGCGATGGCGAGCTCTGGTACCGGGGATATCCGGTGCAGCAGCTTGTGCAGGAGCTGGACAGGGACAATTTTGGCTTTGAGTCTACGGCATATCTGCTGCTGTTCGGCGAAAAGCCGGATCCGCATGCGCTGCTGGAGTTCCGTCAGATCCTTGCGGAGGGGCGCGATCTCCCGACGAATTTTACGAGAGACGTGATCATGAAGGCCCCGAGCAGGGACATCATGAATTCCATGATCCGCAGTATCCTGACGCTTGCCTCGTACGACGAGAGGGCCACGGATACCGAACTCGCCAACAGCCTGCGGCAGTGCATCCAGCTGATCAGCGTATTCCCGCTGCTGGCAGTCTACGGCTACCATGCGTACAACCACTACGAGCACAATGACAGCATGTACATTCACCGCCCGGACCATGACCTGTCCACGGCGGAGAATCTTCTGATGATGCTGCGTCCGGACCGCTCCTACTCGAAGCTGGAGGCAAAGGTGCTGGACATCGCGCTGATGCTGCACATGGAGCACGGCGGCGGAAACAATTCCACGTTCACGACGCGCGTCGTCACATCGTCCGGCTCGGATACATACTCGGCCATGGCCGCGGCAATGGCGTCTCTGAAGGGCCCGAAGCACGGCGGCGCGAACATCAAGGTCATGGAGATGATGGAGGACATCCGCAGCCATGTGCGCGATTACGAGGATAAGGAAGAGGTTGAGGCTTATCTGACGAAGCTGCTCGACGGAGAGACTTTTGACCGCAAGGGACTGATTTACGGCATGGGCCATGCGGTATACTCCCTGTCCGACCCGCGTGAGCGCATTTTCAAGAGATTTGTGGAGATGCTTGCGGCGGAGAAGCACCGGGAGCACGATATGGCGCTGTACAACAACATCGAAGAGATCGCCCCGAAGGTGATCGCGAAAAAGCGCAGGATCTTCAAGGGCGTCAGCCCGAACGTGGACTTCTACAGCGGATTCGTGTACCAGATGCTGAACATACCGGTGGAGCTGTACACGCCGATCTTTGCGATCGCGAGGATCGTCGGGTGGAGCGCGCACCGCATCGAAGAGCAGGTCGGCATGGGCAAGATCATCCGCCCGGCCTATCTGAGCGTGATGGAAGAGAAGGTCTGAGGCAGCGGCGCTGCCCGGGCAATCCTGCAGATATGGAGGAAAGGAGATTCCGGGGAGTTTCCGGCCTCTGGCCGGGCATGCTCCCCGGAGAATTTGTGATGCTTGGAACAATCGTGAATACCGGAACGATCCTCACGGGAAGCATTCTCGGGAGTGTTCTGCGCAAGGGGATCAAGGAAAAATATCAGAACGCGCTGTACACAGCGATGGGGCTTGCGGCGACGGCGCTCGGGATCAACGCAGTTGTGAGCAATATGCCGAAGAGCAATTATCCGGTACTGTTCATTGTCAGCCTGGCGGTCGGCAGTCTGATCGGGACGATCATCGATCTGGACGCGAAATTTCAGGGACTGGTCGGCAGGTACTCAAAATCAAATCTGGGGCAGGGGCTTTCGACCGGTATCCTGCTGTACTGCATCGGGACGCTGTCCATCCTCGGTCCGGTCATGAGCGCGCTGCACGGGGACAACACGTATCTTTTCACGAATGCGACGCTCGATTTCGTGACCTCGACGGTTCTGGCGTCCACCTACGGGATCGGGATGGCGTTCGCCGCGCCGGTTCTGTTCTGCTGGCAGGGCTCCATTTATCTGATCGCAGGACACCTGTCCGGGACATTTTTCTCAGAGGAAATGATCGCCGAGCTCTGCATCGTCGGGGGTGTGCTGATCTTCAGCTCGGGTATCGGGATCCTGAAGATCAAGGACTGCAAGACGCTCAACATGCTGCCATCGCTGGCCGTGCCGATCGTGTTTTTTGTGGTGAAAGGACTGCTGTTTTCGTGAAGTGTCGGGAGACGACGACCTTGCGACGACGACTTTGCCCTATATTGTTATGGAGAAATCTCTGATACTGTGCTAGAATCAAAAACAGAGACAGGCACACGATATAAGGGCATTTTTCCTCCATTATCTGTATATCATATATAATGGGGGGATGCTGCATGGATGAAAGGATAGAATACGTGAAAATACGGTGGATTGAATTTGAGAATCTGAAAACGGGTCTTAAAATTGAAAGAATAAATTTTAACAAAGACATTACTTTGTTAGTCGGATTATCCGGCGTGGGGAAGACACAAATCCTTAATGCAGTGGAATATTCACTGAATCTTGCGGTTAATAAAGCTGCAGCACTGCAGCCCTGTCGTGTCGGAATGGGTATTTTAATCGATAATGATGAATATGAATGGTTCTATGAAATCAATGAAATAGACAAAGATGAATTAATTATCAATGAAGAAGACAGATATGAATTTTCATTTGAAAAACTCTTGTGTAATGGAAAAATTATTTTTGAAAGAAAGAATGAGAGGGTGAGCGTAATTGGATATGACAAGGTCCCTCAGCCTAAGAAGGATGAAAGTTTAATCTGGCAGTATTCGGAAGATGAAAATCTGGGATTTCTGGTTTCCGGGATTCGCAAATTGTATTCTGTAGAAATCGAATTGGCAGTCAGAGGGGGGATCCGGAGTGAGAATTTCAGCCGTCTGAAGTCTAAAGTGACAGATACGATCAGAAATGAAAACGTGGAATTTAAAGCGTTCAGTCATCTTCCGGTGGCATTAAAATTGTATATTGTGAAAAGATATTATCCCGAATTATATGTTAAGATCTTTGAGGCTGTGAAAGATTTATTTATTGAGATTGAAGACATAGATGTAGAAGAAGACAGTATAAGGGAATTGTATTTAGTATCCATCCAGGTATATGGGAAAAAACTTATGCAGTATGATATTTCAAATGGGATGCTAAAAACCATATATTATATTGTCGAATTGTTTACCATGTCGAAAGACTCGCTGGTGTTGATTGATGAATTTGAAAATGGTCTGGGAGTGAACTGTATTGATCTGCTCTCTGAATTAATGCTGTCAGAGCGAAATGACCTTCAGTTTATTATAACCAGCCATCACCCCAAAATTATTAATGCTATTGATAAAGAAAAATGGAGAATTATTGACAGGGACAATTGCGTAGTAAAAAACAGCGGCAGTTTGGATTATGGAATAGGGAATAGTCAGCATGACGCCTATTTCAATTTGATAAACAGATGGGAGTTTGAGGGAAAGATATAACGAATTTTAACTTTTTAAAGGAATCGTAGAGAGAACAGAAGTAACAGAGCATTTAAGATCATTTAAAAGGTTTTATGATTTTGTTTCCTGTGTAAAAGGAAAATGATTTTACATATCTGCGATTGATGAGGAATGAGCTTTCTGCCCGCAGAACGTGTCCGGCGTGAGGGTTTATCGTGGAGATATGTGTAAAGATTCGCGCAGGGCCGCGGGACGGACGGGAGGAATGATATGAGTAAGAGAAAAGGACTGCTGTGGTCTGCCTGTCTGGCCCTTGTACTGCTCCTTGGCTTCACGGGAAGCGGGATCACGTCCCGGGCGGCGAAGCTTCCGAGGCTGAAGGTGAGCGGCACGAAGCTGGTGTACGCCTCCGGCAGCAAAAAGGGAAAAACAGCGCAGCTCAAGGGCGTCAGCACACACGGCCTCTCCTGGTTTCCGGAATATGTGAACCAGAAGGCTTTTTCTTCCATGAAGAAGGACTGGAAGATCAATACGGTGCGCCTTGCGATGTACACCGCGGAGTACAACGGGTACTGCACCGGGGATAGCGCCAACCGGAAAGCGCTTGAAAAGCTGGTCGACAACGGTGTGCGCTATGCAGCGAAAGCAGGGCTGTACGTGATCATCGACTGGCATATCCTGAGTGACGGCAGCCCGGAGACGTATCAGAGCCAGGCGGTCGCCTTTTTCAGAAAAATGGCGAAGAAATATAAGAACAATACAAACGTCATCTATGAGATCTGCAACGAGCCAAATGGAGGAACCTCATGGAACACGGTCCGCGGTTATGCCGCGAAGGTGATCAGCGCGATCCGCACTTATGATAAGAATGCTGTGATCGTGGTCGGCACGCCGACCTGGTCGCAGGATGTAGATGCCGCGGCCCGAAACCCGCTGAAAGGGAAGAATATCATGTACAGCCTCCATTTTTATGCGGGAACCCATGGACAATGGCTCCGCGACAAAGCGCAGGCTGCGCTTCAGGAGGGTCTGCCGCTGTTTGTCACGGAATTTGCGATCTGCGACGCCTCCGGCAATGGCTCCCTGAACAAGACGGAAGGGAAAAAATGGATGAGCTTCCTGAAGAAAAACAAGATCCCCTATGTCGCCTGGAGCCTGTCGAACAAGGCAGAGACCGCTTCGCTGATCAAATCCTCCTGCCGCAGGACTTCGGACTGGTCAGCTTCAGACCTGACCGCGTGGGGAAAGTGGCTCGTGGCGCAGATGAAGTAGAAGTGAGAAAGTAAGAGAAATAAGAAAGTAAAAGAAAGCAGGAAAAAGCAGGAGAAAATTTAACAGCCCGCTGTGCGCGACAGAACTCACGCAGCGGGCCTGCTTTATGTTGATGAATGGCTGCATAGAACCTGTTTGTTTTGCGGTGAAGGTCGACTGTATATGGACGGTTTGTTATGTACAGTCGCTTGGCTGCGCACGACCGGTTTGTTTTATGTCGGCGGCTTACCGTGCATGATCAGCTTGTATTGCGCCGAAGGCCGGCTGTGCATGACCAATTTGTTTTGTGTAGTCGGCCGGCTGCGCATGACCGATTTGTTTTGTGTAGTCGACTGGCTGCGCATAACCGGTTTGTTTTGTGTAGTCGACTGGCTGTGCATTACCGTCTGGTTTCTGTGGAGAGCGGCAGCTCGACCGTGAACGTTGACCCTCCGCCCGGCGTGTCGGACAGCAGGATCCTGCCATGATGGAGATGCACAATCTCCTGCGCGATGCAGAGTCCCAGCCCGAAGTGTGATTTGTCGGAGCGGGATTTGTCGAGCCGCGAAAAGCGCTCGAAAACGGTTTCCTTCTGATCGTCCGGAATGCCGGGCCCATTGTCGCTGACCGCGATGTACAGCAGACCGCAGTCCGCGGAGCCTGTTTTCCGGTGCGTCAGGAAAGATCCGGCCGGGCCTTCTTCTCTGCGCCGGGTGCTCTCAGCCGGACTGGGGCACGAAAATTTTTCTCTGCGCCGGTTTCTGGGGCTGCCTTCAAAGGAGCGGCAGGAGAGAGTCAGCACGACATGTCCTCCGGCGGGCGTGTAGCTGAACGCGTTGTCGACCAGGATGGAAATCAGCTGCCGGATGCGTTCTTCGTCGCAGATACAGGGCGGCACGGGATCGTCGGGGAGGACAATTTCCCAGCGCAGGCCATGCGCAGATGCCACAGATTCATAATTTTCAAAAATCTGCAGCAGGAGTGTGTCTATCTCGACCCGGGAAGGGCGGATGCTCCAGGCACGGCTGTCCGCACTGACGAGCTGCAGCATGTCGGTGATCAGCCGGGACATCCGCTTTCCCTCAGAATCGATCACATTGAGAAACTGTTCGTCGCCGGGCATGGCGCCGCTTCTGACGGCGGCGACATTGCTCAGGATCACGGCGAGCGGGGATCGGAGCTCATGCGAGGCAGACGCGACAAACTGCACCTGTCTTTTCCGGCTCTCCCAAAGCGGACGGATCATCCGCGCAGTAAAATTCCAGTAAAAAATGGCAAGCAGGGCAAGCGCGGCCAGATCTGCGAGTACAAAAGCAGCCCGCTGACGGAAGATGCGCTCGTCTGTCCGCGAGAGCGGCTGCAGAATGACGGCCCCGATATAATTCCCGGCGCCGCGCGGGATCAGGGCGACAGAGGCATTGTAGTCCCTGTGTGCAAAGGAAAGGGGAAATTCCGCGTGCCTGGTCAGAACGCCGAGGAAGCCGGGATTCTGCAGGTCAATTCCGTGCAGGCCACGAGCGGTATCCTCAGCGGTTTGCCACAGCTCTTCCGGCACAGAGACGGACGCCGAAGAAGACTCCCGCGGGGCATCCCGTGAAGAACCGCGCGAAGAATCTTGTGAGGCATCCTGCGAAGAGGCGCGCGAAGAGCTGCGAGAGGAATCACGAGAGGAATCTTGTGTGGCATCCTGCGAAGAAGTGCGCGAAGACTCCGGCAGGGCATCCTGCGAAGAGCTCTGTGGGGCATCCTGCGAAGAGGCGCGCGAAGAATCTGGCAGGGAATCCTGCGAGGAACTCTGTGAGACATCGCGCGAAGCACCCTGCGGAGATTTCTGCTCCGAAAGGGACTGGAAGAAGAGCGGCACGCCGTTGTCCGAGAGCCGCAGAACGATCTGGTAATTGTGTTCTGTCTGGCGGATCCAGGTGTGTGAGAGCGTGAGCTGCTGTTCGAGATTCTGATACAGGGAATCCAGATCAGACAGAAAAGAGGCGTATTCCTGCCTGCGGATGCCCGATTCGGAGATGAACAGGCAGATGGAAGAGAGCACCGCGAGGACGAGTCCCGTGATCGCGACGCACAGCGCGGTGAGCTGAAGATGCAGTTTGCGGAACACAGAAAAACCTCCTTTCTGCGGCGTCTGAGAAAGATCAGATCCGGGATCAGATTCGGAAGCAGATCCGGAATCAGGTCCGGGATCAGATCTGGAAGCAGATCCAGAATCAGGTTCGGGATCAGGTTCGGGATCAGATCCGGAACCAGATCTGGGATCAGATCCGGAATCAGAGTCGAAATCAGATCCGGATCACTCCGGCTGCTCGGTCAGCCGGTATCCGACGCCGCGCACAGTCTGAAGCCCGATACGGCTGTCGACCGAGCGGAGGCGCCTCCGCAGGAAATGAATGTAATTGTCGAGATTGCCGTCCTCGATCTCGGCGTCCGGCCCCCACACGCGCATCAGGATCGTCTGGCGCGGGATCGTCTGCCCCGTATTCTGGAGGAAAAGAGAGAGCAGATCTCCCTCGCGTTTCGAGAGGGTGCAGGTCTGATCCCGGCATTCCAGCAGATTCTGCTCCCGGCGGTAAACGAGATCGCCGAAGACCAGGCCCTCTGTGTCCGTCAGACGCTGAGGGCGGCGGCAGGCGCAGCGGATGCGCGCCATGAGCTCTTCAAAGGCAAACGGCTTGACAATATAATCGTCCGCCCCGCAGTCGAGTCCGGTGATCCGCTCATCCAGGCTGCCGAGCGCGGTCAGAAAAATAACCGGGACGGTGATGTGCTGCCTCCGGGCGAGCCTGAGAACCTCCATGCCGTCCATTCCGGGCAGCATACGATCCAGCAGCACGAGATCATGCGCGTTTTCCAGGATCAGAAACAGTCCCTCATCCCCGTCATTTGAGACGGTCACGTCAAACCCCTGCCGTTCCAGCATAAGCTTCAGAGAACGGCACAATTCCCTGTCATCTTCGACCAGCAGTATGCGCATAGCGACCCCTCCTGTAAATAATCCGGAATTATAACTCCTATCATACCATAATTTCCTCTAAACTATCTATAAACATGAGGAAGATTTTCGCGCGCTGCGCCTGTCTGGATTTTTTTCAGCGGAAAACTGCAGTTTAGAGCATATTTAGAGAATCAGGAGATACACTGGCGGGGTAATCCGACAGAAGTGTGCAGGAAAAACAGTCCTGCAGCAGTACAAATGAGCTGCCTGACAAATGGGCCTGCGGGCCCCATAGACATGAAAAAACATGTAAGTATGTTTTTTATGTCCATTTGTCCCGTGGCTCATACAAACAGGAGGCAGAGTATGAAAAGAAGGAAGCGTTTGTGGAAAAGATGGGGTGCGGGACTTTGTGCCGTCTGCCTTGCGGCGGCGGGAGCTCCGGCAGGAGGTGTACCTGGAGGAAGGAACGGGATTTCACCGGACGGACTGCCCGGAAATCCGGCGGGCGGCCTGGCGGGATATTTCTCTGCGGGTGTGCCGGGAAGCGTGGCGCGGGCCGAGGAAGAGGACGTGGCGATGGGGAGATATCTTGAGACGGATGTCGCGCTGCCGGAGGAATGCGGCGAGCTCCGCGATGTTGTGCGGACGACAGAGGGGACGATCCGCATCATCGGACAGAATCAGGAAGCGGATCACAGATACCGGATCTGGGACAGCGCGGACGGCGGCGCGACATGGGAGCAGACCGGCGAACTCTCCGGGGAGGGTACGGAAGAGTGGTTCAGCGACATTGACCTGAGCCCGGACGGCGGCGGAGTCGCGGTGGGGCTGAGTTATTCGGGCGGGACGGAAGAAGCTTCCGCCGCGGACAGTACAGCGGATGCAGGAGGAGATTCCGCCATGGACAGTGCAGCGGATGCAGGAGAAGGTTCTGCCGCAGATGTTGAAGAAGGTTCTGCCGCGGACGACACTTCCGGGGCGTCGACGGGGCAGCCCGAATACTCCTACTATATATTGTCCTTCGACGCGCAGGGAAATGTGACGTGCAGGGCAGAAGGTGATGATCTTTATATGATGGAATTTGCGCAGAACGGTCAGCTGGCCGGATTCACCATGGCCGGCAATGTAAATCTGTTTGACAGGGATACGTGCGAGGCCACGCTCATGCTGGCGGAGAATGCGGACATGATCGCAGCCTGCGGGCAGGAGATCCTGGTGTTTGCGGATACGCAGCTGCAGCGGTATGACATGGCGTCCGGCGAGCCGCTCGCGCGGGATGAGGCGCTTGAAGACGCTCTGTTTCAGGGCGCGGGAGAGCATGCGTATGCGATCACTTCAAGCTATGGCGTGCCGATCGTGATGACAGAGGATGAGGAAGGCCGCCTGTATTATGCCACGAGGGACGGAATTTTTGCACATGTGATGGGAGGGGGCGTCGTGGAGCAGGCTGCGGACGGGGCGCTGTGCTCTCTGCAGGCCCCGGACGTGGAGACCTGTTCCATGGCGGTTCTGGATCAGTGCTTTTATCTTGTAGTGTTCGGAGGAAACGATGGAAGCAGACTGCTGAAATACCAGTATTCCGCGGACGTCCCGAGCGTGCCGCAGAACGAGATCACCGTATATTCCATGTATGAGGATGACAACCTCCGCCAGGTGATCACACAGTTTCAGAAGCTGCATCCGGACACTTATGTAAATTTTGAGATCGGAATGAGCGGGGATGACGGCGTGACAGTTTCTGACGCGCTCCGCACGCTGAACACGGAGATCCTGGCCGGAAGCGGGCCGGACGTCCTGCTCTTGGACGGATTCGCGATCGATACGTATGTGGAGCAGGGGCTTCTGGCAGATCTGAGCGGGATCGCAGGGGAAATTAAGGACAGCGAGGGCCTGATGGAAAATGTGAGCGGCGTGTTTGAGCGCGAGGGCGTCCTGCCTGCGATCCCGGCGCGATTCGGCATTGTGACGGCGGTGGGCGATCCGGAGCTGGCGGCGGGAATAGACAGTCCTGATGCACTGGAATCTGTGGCCGCGCAGGAGGGAGCGCTTGATGCATTTCAGGTTTCCATACTTCCGGATATCCTGTACCGCGTCTGTGCCGGGGCGTGGAAAAATGAGGACGGTACGCTGAACCAGGAGAAACTGGCAGATTACGTGAACGCAGTTGTGCGCATTACAGACGCCTGGACAGAAAGTGCCACAGAGGAAGAGCTGGAGAACTTAAGAAACTATCAGAGCGGGGAGCGCTATAACTGGGGCGTGTATCAGGAGATAGGGCTGAAGGGTGATGATATTGGACTGGTGGGCCTCGAGCTGCTGATGAATCCGCACCAGGTCAGGCTGGGAGCGCTCTACAGGATGTGGGACTACTGCGGACTGACGTCTATGAATAAGGAAACCGGGTGCTGCTCGGTGCTGCAGCCGGAGCTGTCGGGAGAGAAATTCTTTGTCCCCTGCTGTGTGCTCGGCATTGTCAGCACGTCGAGGGCGCAGGAGCAGGCCGGTGAATTTGTGAAATACGTGCTCTCAGCGGAGGGGCAGAAGATGGCAGACAGCGACGGCTTCCCTGTGAACCGGACCGCGTTTGACGCCATGCTCAGTGACGGGAAGGGAAATCTCGGCGGGGTGTCCAGCAGCTACGGGGACGAATATTTCTCACTGGATTATACCTGGCCCTCGCAGGAAGAGCTGGATGCACTTTCGGAGATGGCGCAGCAGGTTACGGCGCCGGTCGAGGACGGGCGCGTACAGCACGACGTGGTGCTCGAAGAGATGAAGCGCTGCCTGAACGGGGAGACCAGTGCGGATGAGGCCGTCAATGCGATCATGCAGCGGATCAACCTGTATCTGGCGGAGTGAGAAACCGGAGCGGGTACGCCGCGGATCAGTCTGCATCTGGTGAAATGAGAAATCGGTACGGCTACACCGTGGGTCGGCCTGCATCTGGCGGAGTGAGAAACCGGCGCGGCCCCGCCGCAGATTCTTTGGGGGGAGTTTCGCACAGAATGGGAGCAGGTATGAAAAGGACATACAGACTGCAGAAACAAGGCTGCAGAGAAAAGGCCGGAGAAACGGACGGGAAGGAGAAGAGAAAGAGAAAGACAGCCGGGCGGATGTCTGCCCGGCGCCGGAAGGAAAGCCTGGCCGGGGTGCTCTTTTTCCTGCCCGGCTTCGCCGGGGTGGTCTGCTTTACCCTGCTCCCGTTTGCTGAAGTCGTGAAGCGCTCGTTCCAGAGTGCGGTCACGGCGGAGTGGGTGGGCTGGAAGAATTACCAGACGGTTTTTTCTAACACGGCGTTCCGCCTGGCGGCCATGAATACCCTGCGCTTCACCGGCATCTGCATTCCGCTGCTGGTGGCGGTTTCTCTGGTGCTGGCCGTCGTTTTGCAGAAGCTGCGGGCCGGGAAGAATACGCTGAAGAGCATTTTCCTGATCCCGGCGGCAGTTCCCGCGGCATCGGTGGTGCTTGTCTGGAAGGTTCTGTTTCACTCAAACGGTCTGCTGAATGCCCTGCTTGTGCGGCTAGGCAGAGAGCGGGTCGGATGGATGACCAGCGGCGCGGCATTTGCCGTTCTGGTCGTCAGCTATCTCTGGAAAAACATCGGGTACGATATGGTTCTGTGGATGGCCGGCCTGGCCGGGATCCCGGGGGAGATCTATGAGGCGGCGCGCGTCGACGGGGCCGGCAGCTGGAAATGCTTCACAAAGATCACGGTTCCCAACCTGATGCCCTCGCTCTATACGATCACGGTGCTGTCGCTTTTAAACTCATTCAAGGTATTCCGCGAGGCCTGGCTCGTGGCCGGAGACTACCCGCACCAGAGCATGTATCTGCTGCAGCACCTGTACAATAACTGGTTCCGTGAGCTGTCCTTTGACAAGATCTCGGCGGCCGCGGTCGTCAGCGCCCTGGTGGTCTTCGCGCTGATCCTCGCGCTGCGCAGGTCATGGGAGACGGAACGCTGAGACGGCGGGGTGATAATTTCAAATTAAGAACTTTTAATATTTAAATCCGGACATTGGGTGTATAGTATAACTTATCAGAATGTGCGAAGCAGATTCTGATAAAAGACGCGGATACGTGCCGTAAATCGATTACAGGGTTCGCGAAGCGGTTCCTGTAATGTAATTTACCCGGTGCCCGGCGCCGTTTGCAGCGGGTCATGGGCTGCGGGGCAAAGGAGAATTCATGGAGACAATATTGATCATAGAGGACGACAGGGATATCCGGAGCGGGATCCGGATCCTGCTGGAAAAGGAGGGGTATTCCGTACTGGAGGCGGAGGACGGCCTGCGCGGCCTGGATCAGGTGGTACAGGAGCCGGATCTGGTCATACTGGATGTGATGATGCCGGGGATTTCCGGGATACAGACGTGCCGCGAGATCCGGGAGATTTCCAATGTCCCGGTGCTGTTTCTGACGGCGCGGGCGCGGGAAAAGGACAAGCTGGCCGGGCTGGCTGCGGGCGGGGACGATTATCTGACGAAACCCTTTTCCTACGGAGAGCTTCTGGGCCGCGTGAAGGCGCTGCTGCGCAGATACCAGATTTACCGCGGAAAAAATGAAAAGCCGTGCGGCCAGGAAAAAAATGAGGCCGTGTTTGGCGGGCTGACGGTCTGCCTGGATTACAACAAGGTGACGGTGGATGGAAAGCGCGTGGAGCTGACAGATATCGAGTACCGGATCCTGAAGCTTCTGATCCAGCAGCCGGACCGGGTCTTTTCCGCGCAGAGCATTTATGAGACCGTCTGGAACGAGCCGTATTTTTATACCAGCAACGGGACGGTGATGGTGCACATCCGCAAGCTTCGGGTGAAGATTGAAAAAGATCCGCAGAATCCGGAATACATCCGGACAGTCTGGGGGAGAGGGTACCGGTTCGGATATGACGCAGAATAAAAGAGATTCTATTTATTTCAAACTGGGCAGACTTCTGCTGGCCGCGGCTGCGGTCTCCGCAGTCTGCTTTTTTCTCATGCAGGCGGCGAGCGACAGCCTGCTGGAGTACTATTACGACTCTCTTATTGAAAGATATTCTTCCGGGATCGGCGCCAGGGATCTGGAGGATTTCAGGGATTATGTCCGGGAAAATCAGGTCAGCGCTTCGGACAGCGAGGCGCTGAACCACTGGGTCATGCAGCGCAGGATGATCTCTCTGGAGATTTACAGGGACGGCGTACTCAAATACGATTCTCTCTACCCGGACGAAGAAGCGATCCTGGAAAATGATGAGATCTACGATTTCTATGACTGGGAATCCGTTTTCACGGTTGAATTTGCGGACGGGCCGGCCGAGGTGATCCTGTACGGTTCTTTTCTGTACCAGCTGTATGACTACGTTTTCCTTGCGGAGCTGCTCGCAAGCTTCGCGGTCTTTATGGCGGTTGTGATGTTCGGGATCAGAAAAAGCATGAATTATATCCGCCAGCTGAGCGAGGAGGTCAGGATCCTGGAGGGCGGCGGGCTTGACTATGAGATCACGGTGGCGGGCCGGGACGAGCTGTCGGTGCTTGCGAGAGGCCTAGACGATATGCGGCGGGCGTTCCGGGAGCAGACCAGGCGGGACAGCTACCTGACGCGGGCGAACCAGAAAATGATCACGGAGATGTCGCATGACATGCGGACCCCGCTGACGACGATGCTGCTGCACACGGAGATCATGCGCGGCCAGGTCAGGCCGGAGGACAGCGAGCTTCTGGAAAGCATTGACAAGATCGAGTCCAAGATCCATCAGCTGAAGCAGATGTCTGAAAACATTCTCTCCTATGCGCTGGTCTGCGGGGACGAGGAATCCGGCCTGGAGCAGCCGGAGCCGTTCGGAGCGGTGTTCGAGGATCTGCTCTCGGAGATGGCCGCATGGCTGGAGCAGAACCATTTCCACGTGGTCAGGCCGGAAACATTTCCCATGGAAAAGGTGTCCGTCAGGAGCGATTACCTCCCGCGCATTCTGGATAATCTTGTATCCAATCTGCTGAAATACGCGGAGCCGGACTATCCGGTTCAGATCGTCTGCCGCGTGGAGGGCAGCTATGTTCTGTTGTCATTTTTCAACCGCAGGCGCAGGGCCGGGCAGGTGGAGAGCACGCGCATCGGGCTGGAGAGCGTCCGGAAGATGATGGAGCAGATGCGGGGAAGCTGCGAGATACGCGCAAACGGCCGGGAATTCGAGACAGAGCTGCGATTTCCGGTCTGCGCGGAGTATTCGGCGCAGGGGACAGAGCGCGGACATGCGGCGCAGGGGACAGAGCGCGGACATGCGGTGCAGGAGACGGAGCGCGGACACACGATGTAGGAAACAGAGTATGGACACACGATGCAGGAGACGGTGCACGGGCACGCGGAGCAGGAGACGGAGCGACACATGGCGTACGGAGGACATGTGCCACAGGAGACAGAGTACGAATACGCGGCACACGGACACACGATGCAGGAAACGGTGCACGGGACAGAGCACGGATATGCGGCGCAGAAAAAATAAGCAGACAATTTCTTTTTGTGCTATAATCTGTTTAAATACTTAAACGAATCAGATCGGGAGAGATGGCTGCGGACATACGGAAGGAGCATTTTTCCGGGTGTCTTCCGACGACATGCCGCCAGACGAATGAGAGGGGTGCTGCACTGCAGCAGGATAACTCGTGTACCTAAAATATAGTACTCAAAGTACTCGAACTGAGCAAAAATCCAGTTAGAGACAGGAGGAAAACGACATGGGACATTGCGCATGGGCATTTGCAAACGAGACCGACCGGCTTTATCACGATCATGAATGGGGTGTGCCGGTACATGACGACGATCGCCAGATGTTTGAGCATCTGACGCTGGAGTGCCTGCAGTGCGGGCTGAGCTGGGCGCTGATGCTGAAGAAGCGGGAGATCTTCCGTCAGTGCTTTGAGAATTTTGATTATGACAAGATCGCGGATTACGAAGAAGATGACGTACAGCGCATCCTGAACACGGAGGGGATGCTGAAGTCGGAGCGCAAGATTCGCGCGGTCATCAATAACGCGCGGTGCTACCGGAAAGTCCGGGAGGAATTCGGCAGCTTCTGCGATTACCTCTGGGCGTACACAGACGGCAGGACGATTCTGTATGACGGCCACGCGGATGGCGCGATACCGGTCAGCAACGGCCTTTCCGACCGGATCAGCAAAGACCTGAAAAGACGGGGTTTCAAATTTATCGGGGCGGTTACGATCTATTCACACCTGCAGGCCTGCGGCATTATCAATGATCATGCGGCGGACTGCCCCTGTTATCAGAAGATCAATGAGGCGTACCCGACGATAAAGATGAAGCCGGACCAGGAAGCAGGGCAGGCCGGTGCAGGAGCGATGCTGACCTGAGTTTGCGTCTGTTAACTGACTGACATTGGTTCACTCTCCCATTGGAATTACAATTATATGCGTATTTTGGTATGAATAAAATATGGAAAGGGACACACGCTTTTCTGGCAGAGACGGCCGGGAAAGCGTGTTTTTATGTTCCGAAGGGGAAGATGTTCCGGGAGGAAAGACATTTTTGAGGGGAAGATATTTCGGAAAGAAGGGTGTTTCTGCGAAGAAGATGTTCTGGAGGGGAAGGATCCGGCGGCAGAGCATTTTCGGGAAGCAGAGAGTCTTCCTTTTAGAGAAAGTTTGGAGGTTCGCGCAGTATTCTGTTGTGGAGCGTGGGATGAAGGCCGAAGTCATAGGGAGATACGGGGCCGGAGGCCCGGCGGAAGTCATGGGGAGATACGAGTTCAGAGGTCCGGCGGAAGTCATGGGGAGATATGAGACCGGAAGTCCGGTGGAAGTCATGGGGAGATACGAGGCCGGAAGCCCGGTGGAAGTTATAAGGAGATACGAGGCCGGAAGCCCGGTGGAAGTCATGGGGAGATACGAGGCCAGAAGCTCGGCGAAAGTCATAGGATGGGAATTTGGTGATGAAGAAAATTGTGCGAAAAATAATATATCTGCCATTGATCCTGCTGGCGGCAGTCATCTGTTTCCCGGTGCTCTTTGCGGCGTCGGGCGTGTTTATGAAGCAGTGGGAGCTGGAGCAGTACCTGGCCCCGGTGCTCGGCGGAGCGGACGGCATGGCAGACTGGGTGCTTTTGCCGCATGCGCCGACGCTGCAGCATCTGGTCGAGCTCCTGATCGACTCGCCCCAGTTTTTTGTGATGTTCTGGAATTCTCTGAAAATATCCCTGTGTATTCTGGCCGGGCAGACATTATTCGGCGTCCCGTCGGCCTGGGGACTGGCGAGGTTCGGATTTCCCGGGAAAAAAGTGATTTTGCTGCTCTATATCGTGCTGATGCTGATGCCGTTTCAGGTGCTCATGCTTCCACAGTATCTGACACTCAGCCGGCTTCAGCTTCTGGACACGCACGCGGCGCTTATCCTGCCCGCAGTGTTCTCCACCTTTCCGGTGTTCATCATGTACCGGTTTTTCTGCGGGATCCCGGAGGAGATTCTGGAAGCGGCCCGCATAGACGGGGCGGGGAACCTGCAGATATTTGTATGGATCGGGATTCCGCTCGGGGCGGCAGGCATAGTGTCTTCGGGAATCCTCGGCTTCCTGGAATCCTGGAATATGATAGAGCAGCCGATGACATTCCTGAAGACAAAATCGCTGTGGCCATTGTCCTTGTTTCTGCCGGAAATCGGCCTGAATGAGGCCGGGGTGGGATTTGCCGCCGCATTTATGATGCTGCTTCCGGCACTGCTCCTGTTTCTGAGCGGGCAGGATTACCTCGAGCAGGGGATTACGGCCGCGGCGCTGAAGGAGTGAACCTGATCCTGAGCGGACAGGATTATCTCGAGCAGGGGATTACGGCCGCGGCGCTGAAGGAGTGAACCTGATCCTGAACGGACAGGATTATCTCGAGCAGGGAATTACGGCCGCAGCGCTGAAGGAATAAACCTGACCTGACTGCTCCGGGCGGTATGGAACCGGCGGGAAGGGATGGCAGCGGTTCGGAGGCGGAGATACCGGACAGCATATGAGGGACGATATTGGGGCGAGACAATGACGATGTTCCGAGTATGGAAATATCGGTGACGGTTTGGGGATGATATTGGACGAGAAAGAAGCGGCAGCCCGGGTGCAGAGCTTTCGGACGGCTTTCAGAGATAAGGGTCGGCAGAAAGGGCAGCGGCAGCCCGGGCGGTGCGCAGAAGGAGGGGATTCAACATGATAAAAAGGAAACTGACACAGATCACGGCAGGCTTTTTTGGACTGATGCTCTGCTTTACCGTCCTGTCGCGGGCGGCAGATCAGAAGAGCATCGCGGTCGTCAGGACGGAGAGGCCGCAGAATAAAATGATTGAGCATGCGGTCAGGACATCCGGAAAAGTAATGCAGAATCAGGAGGTGGCGGTGACGACACAGCCGGATCAGCGCGTGACTGCGATCTACGTCCGGGAAGGGGAGCGTGTGGCGAAGGGAGATCTCCTGTTTGAGATTGACCAGACACTGCTTGATGAAAAGATTCTGAATCAGCAGCAGGAGATGGAAAAGCAGCAGCTCCAGATTAGGGATGTGAAGAGCCAGAAAGAGGTGAGCGCACAGCAGAAGGCGAACTCTCAGGCACAGGCGCAGGAACAGTATTCCCTGTCGACCAGCCGTGCCGGAGTGCAGGTATCGAGGTCGAAAAAACAACTGGAGCAGGCCCGGCAGAAGCTGAAAGATTTCCAGAAAAACGCCGGACAGAAGCAGGAAGATTCCGAAGTGGAAGAGGCTCTGACCAGAACTCTGGAAGAAAAAACCAGTGATTATATTGCTGCACAGCAGGAACTGAAGACACTGGAATGGGAGATTGAAAACGCTGTTTATACGGCGAAACAGAATGCAGCTGCGGGTGTGTCGCTCGTAAAAGAGAACGTGCCATTTACAGGAAACGCGTGCACGTGGACTGCAGATGCGGAAGTTGCAGATACAGAGCTTGTGGGTGCAGAAGTTGTGAACGCAGAGCCTATGGATGCAGGGATTGTGGACATAGAGATTGCAGGTGTGGAAAACCAGGACATGCCGGGAACACAGGGGATACAGGAGACAGAAGCAGCTTCCTTCGGGATAGATGCTGTCATTGATATAACTGCTCAAACACGGGGAAAAGATGAAAGCGCACCGGGCGGCAATATAATTGCAGGGGAAATGGACATTCAGCCGGATGCAGGCACCCAGCCGGTCACGGATGGCCTGATGTCGGACACAGATAATCAGCCGGATTCAATCACCCAGCCAGTCACGAACAGCCTGCCATCTGGCACAGATATTCAGCCGGACGCAGGTGCACAGCTGAATCCGGACGCTCAGACAGATATGGGTGCTCAGCCGAATGAAGAGAATCTGCCGGTCATAGACGCTCAGCTGGATATAGACATTCAGCCAGATCCAGGCATCCAGCCAACCACGGATGGCCTGCCGCCGGACACAGATAATCAGCCGGACGCAGATACTCAGCTGAATCCAGACGTTCAGGCAGATATGAGTGTCCAGCCGAAAGAGGATGATTTGCCAGTCATAGACACTCAACCAGTCACAGACGGTCTGGTGCCGGATTCAGACATTCATCCGACCTCAGACACCCAGCTGGTCACAGACAACCTGCCGCTGCAGACAGAGCCCCGGACGGTGACGCAGGAAGAACTTGAGCAGATCGAAAAATCTGTCCGTGATAATTACAGTGAAAGGCTCGAAGCAGCGCGGCAGAAGGTTGAGGATGCGCAGAGTGAGAAAACCGCGGCTGAGGACGCGCTGATACAGTACCAGAAGGAGCACCTGATTTCCAGTGATGCACAGAATGCGGAGACGGCGCAGCAGCTGCTTGAAGCGGTGCAGGCGGCTCAGCAAGTGTATGAGGATGCGGCAATTGCCGCGAATGAGGCTGCAGTGACTTCCGGACGAGCGGTGCAGATGGCAGGGATTGCGGACGCTTCCAACAGCTCTGACCGCATGAATGAGATCACCTATGAGCAGATGGAGCTCTCGCTGAAAAAGCTGGAGGATTTGAAAGCTGCGAAAGGAAAGATCCGTGCAGAGGCAGACGGGCTGGTCACTAAGATAAACATCATGACAGGGGAAAAGACCGGCGATACGACGGCGATTCTGATGGCAGATCTCTCGAAGGGCTATCGGTTTACCGCAGATCTCACGGAGGATCAGCAGAAATATATCGGTACGGGCGATCTTGTCAGCCTGACCTCTGCAAATGGGAAGCAGAAGCTGGAGGAACTTCCGGTGGAATCAGTCACTGAGGATGAAGAAAACGAGGGAGTATATCATGTAACCGTTCAGATTCCGGATGAAAGCTTTGAGATCGGTGCAAATCTGACGCTGGATTTCAGCCGGAAATCGGAGGCCTACCCGGTGACGGTTCCTCTCTCGGCGCTGCATCTGGACGCAAGACAGCAGGCATACGTGCTCGTGACGGAAGATTATGAATCCGTGATGGGAAAAGAATGCCGGGCACGCAGGGTGAGTGTCACAGTGCTGGAAAAGAATGAATCCTATGCGGCTCTGGCGGAGGGTACGCTGAGCGCGCAGCAGGAGATCATTGTGAGCTCTGACAAGGCGGTTGACGACGGAAGCCGGGTGCGTGTCGAAGCATAAGCGGGAGGATGCAGGGATGCAGAAAACATTCAGCAAGACAATGATTATGATAATCCGGCTGGCAGTAATGGCCGGATTTTATTTTCTTGCGGTCCGTTACAGCAATCTGGCGCAGCAGGCCGCGCAGATCATTACAGTGGCCCTGGACGGAGGCGGCCTGTCCGCGGCTGAAGCCCGGAAAATTGCAGAAGCGCAGAATGCGTCAGGAGTACAGGATGTGGCAGAGACAGAAAATGCGTCAGGAGAGCGGAACGTGTCAGTAGCACAGAACGAGCCGGAAGTGCAGAACACGCCAGAGGCGCAGGAAGTATCAGGGGCAGAAAATGCGGCAGAAGGGCAAAAGTTGTCAGAAGCGCAGAGTGCAGTAAAAATGCAGAATGTGCCAGAAGCACAGACCGGGCCGGGAGTGCAGAACACGCCAGAAGCGCAGGACATCAGGGAAATCTGCCTCTGGACAGAGCGGCCGGACGCCTTGTTTTCCTGCAGAGAAACCGGGAGACAGGCGCAGGCAGCCGCGCTTTTTACGGAGGGAAATCCGGAGCTTGCCGCACCGGGAACCGCTCTGCTCCTGTGGGAAAAAGACGGCTGCTTTGTGGACACCGCGACAGCGGAAGAATTGTTTGGAACGAGACATGCGAGCGGCCAGCTTGTCTGGTATGAGGAGCGCGCGTACAAAGTGTATGGCACCTTCGAGAGCCTTCGCAGAACAGTTGTGCTGGGCGGAACTGCCGGGACGGGGGAGGAAGTGTCCTTTGACATGCTTTCCCTGCGGCTGCGGAAGGGAGAGGGCGCAAAGGCAGGTGCAGAACAGCTTATGATGCAGTATGAGCTGAGCGGGGAGATCATGGATTTTACTTTCCCGGGCATACTTACCGGCGATCTGCTGCTTCTCCTTCCGCTCTTTCTGGCGGCAGGTCTGATCAGGACGCTCTGGCACTGCATGTGGAGCGCTCCGCCGAAGCAGGCACATGGTGGAGACAAAAAAGGGAGCGCTCTGCCGGGGCAGGCGTATGGTGGAGACGAAAAAGAGAGCGCTCTGCCGGGGCAGGTGCATGGTGGAGACGAAAAGGAGAGCGCTCCGTCGGAGCAGGTGAATGGTGGAGTCGGCAGGATGGCCGCCTGCGCGGTCCTGCTTGCCGCGGTGATCGCCGCCGTATATTTCATGCTGCGGAATTATCTGGAAATACCGGCGGACATGATTCCGACCCGCTGGTCAGATTTTTCCTTCTGGTCCGCGTGGTGGAAGAGCCAGCGCGGGAATCTGCTGAGGATCCTCGGGAGCGCCCAGGGAGAGATGCATCTGATGATGCTCTGGAATCTCGGACTGTCTGTAATCTGTAATATTCTCGCCGTCTCTTTTTATTGCATAACTCCTGAAAATACACTATAATCAGGATGAGTATTCCCAATCCGGCTCTATAGGGCCGCAGGGGCGCGGCGTCAGAAACGGCGCGGGGGCCTCAGCCCGGCCAGGGAACCGGATGCGGAAGCCGCAGAACAGACGGGAGGAAACTATGAAATATATCGAGACGTTTCGGGAAGGGGATAAGATCAGCGATATCTACCTCTGCAAATACAGGCAGCTGGCGACAGCTAAGAACGGCAAGGCTTACGAAAATGTGGTCCTTCAGGATAAAACGGGTACGATCGATGCGAAAATCTGGGATCCGAATTCTTCGGGGATCAATGAATTTGAGGTGATGGATTATATATTCATTGCCGGCGATGTGACGAGCTTCCAGGGAAATCTGCAGCTCAACATCAAACGCGCCCGCAGGGCGCAGCAGGGAGAATACGTGGCCGCGGATTATCTGCCTGTGAGCGAAAAGGACATTGACCAGATGTACGACGAGCTGATGGACTGCATGAAGCTCGTGGCGAACCCGTACCTTCAGAAACTGATCCATATGTACTATATTGATAATCCGTCGTTTATTGACGCATTCAAAAAGCACTCGGCGGCGAAGACCGTACATCACAGTTTTGTCGGCGGCCTGCTGGAGCACACGCTCGGCGTTGTAAAGCTGTGCATATTTTATACGCAGCAGTATCCCTATCTGAACCGCGATCTGCTCCTCACGGCGGCGCTGTTCCACGATATCGGCAAGCTCAAGGAACTCTCCAACTTTCCGGAAAATGATTATACGGACGACGGGCAGCTCCTCGGGCATATCGTGATGGGCTGTGAACTGGTCGGCTTCGGCTGCCGCCACATCAAGGACTTCCCGAAAAAGCTGATGAGCGAGCTGCAGCACTGCATTCTGGCACACCACGGTGAGCTGGAGTTCGGCTCTCCGAAGAAACCGGCGCTCGCGGAGGCAATGGCGCTCAATTACGCGGACAACACGGACGCCAAGCTTGAGACGATGCGCGAGATACTGAAAAGCGCCGGGGATAACCGCGACTGGCTTGGCTTTAACAAACTGTTTGATTCAAACCTGCGCAGAAGCTCAGAGCTCTGAATTCCGGTTTCCGCATCCTGAGTTCTGCATCCCGGAATTTTAGAATGAGAAAACCAGAAATGGGAGGACAATTTGAAAAAAGACGATCTGATAACGCTGACGATCGAAGATCTGAGCAGCGAGGGACTTGGCGTCGGCCGGTCTGACGGAGTCACATTTTTTGTGAAAGACACCGTCATCGGCGACGTGGCCGAGGCCCGGATTATGAAAATGAAAAAGACATACGGATATGCGAGACTGACGCGCCTGTTGGAGGAAAGCCCGGATCGCGTCGTACCGCCCTGTCCGGTGGCAAGGCAGTGCGGCGGCTGTCAGATTCAGGCAATGAGCTATCAGGCGCAGCTTTCGTTTAAAGAGAAAAAGGTGCGCAGCAGCCTGCAGCGTATCGGCGGGATCGAAAATCCCCCGATGGAACCGATCATCGGCATGGAGACACCATTCCGCTACCGCAACAAGGCCCAGTATCCGGTCGGCAGAGACCGTGAGGGCAGGCTGACGGCCGGCTTTTACGCCGGGCGGACGCACTCGATCATCGCGTGCCGCGACTGTCTGCTGGGTATTGAGGCGAATGGACAGATCCTCGATATCGTGCTTGCACACATGGAAAAATACCACATAGAACCGTATGACGAGCAGACCGGAACCGGGCTGGTACGGCATATCATGACGCGCGCCGGTTTCCGGACCGGGCAGATCATGGTCTGCCTTGTCGTGAACGGCAGAAGCATTCCGCACAGTGAAGAGCTGTGCGCAGCGCTCGCGGCGGTTCCGGGGATGGCGGGCGTCACCCTGAACAGCAATTTTGAGAAGACCAATGTGATCATGGGCCGCAGGCTGAAGCTGCTCTGGGGCGCGGAATATATTGAGGACCTGATCGGGGATGTGCGCTTTTGCATCTCACCGCTTTCTTTTTTCCAGGTCAATCCGCGGCAGACGCAGAAGCTCTATGAAAAAGCCCTCGAGTATGCCGGGCTGACCGGGCAGGAAACCGTCTGGGATCTCTACTGCGGCATCGGTACGATTTCCCTGTTCCTTGCGCAGAAAGCGCGGCAGGTATACGGTGTGGAGATCGTGTCGGAGGCGATCCGCGATGCACGGCGGAATGCGGAGCTGAACGGCATCAGAAACGCAGAATTCTATGTCGGCAGGGCGGAAGACGTGCTGCCGCAGAAATATGCACAGGAGGGCATTCACGCGGATGTGATCGTCGTGGATCCGCCCCGAAAGGGCTGCGAGGAAAGCGTACTGGAGACGATGATCCGCATGCAGCCGCGGCGCATCGTGTACGTGAGCTGCGACTCTGCGACACTGGCGCGGGATCTGAAATATCTGTGCGGCCGGGGATATGAAGTCAGGAGCGTGTGCCCGGTGGACATGTTCGGACAGACGGTGGGGACAGAGACCGTGTGTTTATTGACCAGATCCGATATCAGGCAGCATATGGAAGCGAAATTAACAACAGGTGAGATGGATCTGACAATGGCGGAGAGTAAGGCTGCCCAAATGTCCGTCTGAGAAGGAGATAGCGATCAGGGCAGCGCTGGAACAATTCAGGATGAGTGTGACTATCACTAAGGTGGTGAATACGCATGGATAACAGAAAGCACATGGGGAAAGATAGAGATGGAGTCATATTTCCAGTTGCTCCAAATTTATCTGAAATGAGCGATAGCTATATGCAGTTTATTGAGAAAATTAAAGAACAGATCCGTACGCAAAGGATTTCTGTTGTAATGAAGGCAAATTCCAGTATGATTTGCCTTTATTGGACGATTGGAAAAGCTATCTTAGAGAAACAGGAAGAAGAGGGTTGGGGAGCCAGAGTTATTGATCGTATGGCAAAAGATCTGAAGGAAGCGTTCCCTGACATGTCCGGATTTTCCCCAAGAAATATCAAGTATATGCGCAAATTCGCCCTGTGCTGGCCGGACTATGAAATTGTGCAACGGGTCGTTGCACAAATACCGTGGCGGACAAATATAACTTTGCTGGATAAGCTGAAAGAACAGGAAGAGCGTATATGGTATGCAGAGAAAACGATAGAGAACGGTTGGAGTAAAACGATACTTGAACTACAGATCCAAAGCAGACTAATGGAGCGAACCGGTAAGACGGTCAATAATTTTCCGGCGGCATTACCACCGATAGATTCTGATATGGCAAATCAGATATTTAAAGATCCTTACTTATTTGATTTTTTGGGTACGGATATGCCAAGACGCGAGGTAGAGATTGAACGGAAATTAACAGAACATATCCAAAATTTCTTGCTTGAATTAGGACAAGGATTTGCGTTTGTAGGCAGGCAGGTACATTTAGAAGTTGGAGGGCAGGATTTCTACATTGATCTTTTATTTTATCATTTAAAACTGCGCTGCTATGTGGTGATTGAATTGAAAGCCTGCGATTTTGAGCCGGGATTCGTCAGTCAGCTTAATATGTATCAGAATGTGGTAAATGACATTTTGAAACATCCTGATGATAAACCGACCATTGGATTATTATTGGTAAAAGGGAAAAATGAAACTGTTGTTGAGTATTCTCTGGCGGGTTATCAAAATCCTATAGGTGTGGCAGATTGGAAAAATCAGATTGCACGCGCTTTGCCAGAAGAATTGA
>CANRBX010000033.1 GCA_947628955.1 uncultured Lachnospiraceae bacterium
ATTTTTACGGAAAACTCAGAATCGGGGAATTTGAGGCATCCGGGCAGGCTATAACGAAATTTACCTTTCAAAACTGGGGTGGAAATGGGGCGTTACGATCATACAGCCGACCTGCTGCCGCACAGCATCCCCCAGGGCGGCAAGCGTCTCCTCCATGTCCCCCGGCCCGTCGTCCAGCCCCGGCAGGATATGGCAATGGATATCACATATCATCATCTGAATGTCTTTTTTCATCCTTCCGTATGGAAATCGCCTGTTGACATACAAAACGCTCCCAGGCGAAACTTATTACATTATACACGGGGATAAAGCAGGCAGATTTCCGGCATCCGCGGCATTTTCAGTCAATTTCACGCTGTGCACTGTCTGAAATACGGATTTAGTTGATTTCGCTTTTCATTCATCGGAAATAGTCTGTTAATAATAACCGTCAAAATAGTCCAGGAGGTGATATGCGTGGATATACGCGAACGAATCATACAGAATGTGACAGCCGCCCTGCAGGGCAGAGTACCTGAGGAAACGGTAAATATTGTGCACGACATTCTTGTGCTCGAACTGAATGAATATGAGGTGTCAGAGCGATGCACCGCCGTCACAACGGCCGAAAACAGCGTGGAAGGGATGCTGCGCCGTTTTATCGCAACCAAGCGGGTCGAAGGTCTGGCGGAAAGCACCATTAAGCGCTATACAGAGCAGAACCTGGCCCTGATCCGTTTTCTCCAGAAACCCTTATACGAAGTGACCACCTACGACCTGCGCTTTTATCTGGCATACCGGCGGCAGCAGGGCCGGGTAAACAACCGTACGCTGGACGGAATGCGGCGCTGTTTTTCATCGTTTTTCGGCTGGCTGAACGCCGAGGGGCTGATCGGACACAACCCCTGCGCGGCGCTGAAACAGATCAAGTACCGCAAAACTGTGAGAAAGCCGTTTTCAGCGGCAGAGCTGGACCGGATGCGCATGATGTGCGGAAATATCCGCGATCTGGCGCTGGTGGACTTTCTCTACGCCACCGGCTGCAGGGTATCGGAAGTGGTGCATCTGGATATTGAAGACATTGATTTTGAACGCGGGGAATGTGTCGTCCTGGGGAAAGGAAACAAAGAACGGATCGTCTACCTGACCGAGGTCGCTCTGATGAACCTCAGGGAATACCTGCGCAGCCGCAGGGACTGTTGTGAGGCCCTGTTTGTCGGTCGGGGCGGCCGAAGGCTGAGCAAGGAAGGCATTGAGGCCGCCGTGAAGCGCATCGGGGCAGCGGCAGACGTGGAGAACGCCTACCCGCACAGATACCGCCATACGCTCGCGACCAACCTCGTTGAACGAGGCATGGATATTTTAAAGGTGGCGGCCGTCCTGGGCCATGCGGACATCTCGACGACCCAGGTTTACTGTTTTAACAATCAGGCGACCACGAAAACAGATTACGGCAGATATACGGCATAGATGAGACAGGAGCCGTCGTTTTACTCCGGCCGGGCGCCGGAGCTTTTTGTATGCAGAAAATTCCAATAAAACATACAAAAAAGCGCCGGCGGCGTAAAATAACGGCGAAGTATACAAAAAAAACTCTGCGGCGTAAAACGACGGCGGGCAGGGAAAAGTGCATTAAATCCGTATTTCAGACAGTGCACAGCGTGAAATTGACTGAAAATGCCGCGGATGCCGGAAATCTGCCTGCTTTATCCCCGTGTTTAATTTTGCGTGAAAGAGTTTTGCATGTCAACAGGCGATTTTTCATACGGAAGGATGAAAGAAGGCATTCAGATGATGATATGTGATATCCATTGCCATATCCTGCCGGGACTGGACGATGGATCGAGGGACATGGAGGAAACGCTTGCCGTTCTGGATGAGGCCGCGAGGCAGCAGGTCGGCTGTATGATCGTGACGCCCCATTTCCACCCGGGCAGGTACCGCACGGACGCCGAAAAGGTGCTGCGCGTGCTGGAAAGGGTGCAGGACGAATGCGCCGCGCGGGGGTTGGACATCACGCTTTACCCGGGGCACGAGTGCTACTACTACTCCGGCCTGGTGCAGGAGCTGGAACGCGGAAATGTGCTCACGCTTGCCCGCAGCAGGTACGTCCTGGTCGAGTTTGAACCAGACTGCCCGTATTCCCATCTGACGGGAGGGCTGAGGGACCTGCAGAACAGCGGCTACGCCCCGGTCCTCGCGCATTTTGAACGGTATGGGTGCCTGCGCCGGGAGGAAAACCTGCGGGAGCTGAAACAGCGCGGCTTCCTGATGCAGATGAATTTTGACACCCTGCTGGCGAAGGAGCGTCTGTTCCGGCATTATCCCTGGAGACGGCTGGTGCGGCAGGGCGCGGCCGATTTCCTGGCGAGCGACTGCCACGGGACACATTACCGGCCGCTGCACGCGCTGCAGGTGCAGGAATGCCTGGACGGCTTTGCTGGCGCTTCCTGTAAGGAAAAGCTTTTTCAGACGAACGTACTGCGGATACTGGAAGACCAATGATGGGGGACACTTATGGACAGATTATCAGGACAACAGCCGCTTGCCGGGCAGGGCGCGGCGGACGACGTGATCGAGATCGACCTGCGGGAAATATTCTTCCTCCTGCTGGGCAACTGGAGGATGGTGTTCCTGGCGATGCTCGCCGGGGCGGTGCTGCTCGGCTCTTTCCACGCTTTCCTGCTGGAGCCTTCTTACCGGGCGGATGCGGAGATTTACATCACAAACACGGACTCCGTGATCTCCTTCTCGGACCTGCAGCTGAGCGCGGCGCTGACGGACGACTATGCCAACATCATCAAGAGCCGCACCGTGCTGAAACGCGTGATCCGGCAGCTGGAGCTGGACCTCGACTATGAGCAGCTGCGGGAGCTGGTCGAGGTGAACAACCCGGAATCCACGCATATCATCGAGATCATGGTCACGTGCGACGATATCGAGCTGAGCCGCAACATCGCCAACGCGCTGCTGAACGTCAGCATCGACCAGATCTACCAGATCATCGGCAGCAATGAGCCGACCGTCATAGACTATTCGGAGGCGGAGGCCGTGGAAAATGTGACGCCGTCGCTTTTTTCTTATCTGGCAAAAGGCGCCGTGGCGGGCATGTTCCTGGCGTGCGCATTCCTGCTCATCCGCGTGCTGATGGATACCACGATCAAGACGGAGGACGATATCGACCGGTACCTGCGCATCCCGGCGCTGGCGTCGGTCCCGTATTTCAGGGAATCACAGGAATGACATCCGGAAACCAGATGAAACAGTGAAAAAGGAAGACGGTAGACAGGGGACGGTAGAATATGGAACAGAATGAACAGTGGCTGAAGAATCCCAGGACGGCGGGAAAGCCGGCACAGATGGTTTCCATGCAGGTCGAGGAGCTCCCGTTTCAGGCCCGGGAGGCGGTCAACGTGCTGCGGGGCAACATCCAGATGAGCGGGTACGACCTCAAAACGATCGCAGTCACCAGCGCGGTGGCGCATGAAGGCAAGTCCTCCATTTCCTTCCGGCTGGCGAAAAGCCTTGCGGGCCTGCACAGGAAGACCCTGTACCTGGACTGCGACATCCGCAACTCGACGACGGTTTCCAGGTACCATATCCAGAAAAAAACGGCCGGGCTGAGCGAATTCCTCTGCGGCCGGGCGGCGCTGCTGGATATCATCTACAGGACGGAGGACCCGTGGCTGGACATGGTCTTTACCGGGGCGTCCGCGCCAAACCCCAGCGAGCTCATATCCGGCGTGATGTTCACCCAGATGCTCGCCTATGTGAGGGAAAAATATGACTATGTCATCGTCGATACGCCGCCGATCAACCCGGTCATCGACGGCACGCTGATCGCAAAGCACTGCGACGGGACCATCCTGGTGGTGGAGAGCGGCATCACGGAGCGCTCCCAGGCCATGCGGGCCAAGCGCCAGCTTGAGTACGCCGGGATCAAGATCCTCGGAGGGGTGCTGAACAAGGTCGGCATGCGCAGGGGCGGCTACGGGTATGGATATGGGTACGGCTATGGATATGGATATGGTTACGGGTATGGCTACGGGGAAGACCGCGAAGGGCACAAAAAGCACAAAAAGAAGAGATCCGGAAAGAAAACCGGGGACGATTCCCTGAACCGGCAGGAAAACACCTCCGCATAACGGGAACCATTTTCGCCCGGAAAGTGTACAGATATGGGAGACAGGAGAAAAAAACGCAGGAAGCATCCGCACCGCCGGAAAACGGTACTGCTGTCCGCGGCCCTGGCATTGCTTGCGGCTGCGGGCCTGGCCCTGGCCGTCCGCCAGATCCGGTCGGACCGGGAGAAGTACCATGTGACCGCGGGCAATCCCGTGAACATGGCCGGCGGCTACCGGAACATCCGCTACCAGGGGAAAAGCTACCGCTATAACGCGCTGGTCACGACGGTGCTGTACGCCGGCGTCGACTCATACGGGGAATTCGGGGACGGGGCAGGGTACGGCAAAGGCCCGCGGGCGGACAGCATAGCCCTGGCCGTCCTGGACAAAAAGCACGGGAAGATGACGGTCATCGCCTTAAGCCGCGATACCATGACGGGGATCCACAGGTATTCCCTGGAGGGCCGCGACATGGGGACCTATGTCAGCCACCTCGGCTACGCGTTCAGCTACGGCGACGGCGGGGAGGGGAGCTGCCGGAACCTGAAAGAGGCGGTATCCGCCCTGCTGGGCGGCATCCCCATCAATGAATACGTGGTCACAAACATGTCGTCCATGCCCTATATCAACCGGCTGGCCGGCGGGGTGACCGTGACGGTGCCCAACGGCGACGTCGCCGCGCTTCACCCGGAGCTGCAGGAGGGCGCGACCGTGAGGCTCGACGATTCCAATGTGGCGGACTACCTGCACTACAGGGATACGAAGGTTGGTTTCAGCAACGATGGGCGGCTGGAGCGCCAGAGGGCGTTCATCGACGCGTTTGTCGGGACGCTCCGCGGCCGGCTGCGAAACGAGCCCCAGGCCGTGTGGGAACAGATCGAAGAAATGGACAGCTATATGCTTACGAGCATCACCAAGAATAAATACCTTGACCTTGTAAACCTTTCGCAGGCTGTGGAGTATTCGCATGACTGCTATTACCGGCCGGAGGGGGAGGATGCCGCAGGCAGCCTCCATGATGAGTTCCATGTGGACCGGGACGCCCTCATGAAAAAGGTGGTCGAGCTCTTTTATGAGGAAGTCTGACCCGCAGCGGCCAACGGGAAGCGGACCCGGTTTGGACCCCGGAAGGGGTTTGAACATAAATCAATTTCCCCTTGCGGGAAAAATCATGGAGGAAAGGAGGGGAGGACAATGAGAAAGTTAACTGCAGTTTTCGCTGCGGCAGCGCTGGCCCTCAGCATGGCCGGCACGGTTATGGCGGCAGGAAGCATCGGCCAGCCGACCGTCCCGGAGAATCCGAAGGTTGAGGGTGTCCCGGACGGCTACAGCGCGACCGTGAAGGAAGTTGACGAGGAGACGATCAGTAAGATCGAGGATCCCGACGTCGCCGACCTTTACAGGGCGCTGACAGGCGACGAGGGCTTTGCCAAAGAGCTGGCCGCCGTACTGGATCTTGACCCGGACGGGGAGTACACCATGTCCAACGATGTGAAGGTGGATCCGGCGAACCTGGTTCAGATTTCAACGCCGGTAGAATTCAGCATCGAAGACGGTGACGGCGTCACGTACACACCGGAAGGCGACATCGAGATGTCCATGGTGGTCGAAGCTGCGAAGGATCTCGGGGATGACGTTACGGCGGAAAACCTGGTGATCGTGCTGACCGATCCGGACAGCGGCGAGACGGTCCTGGTGCCTGTGGATTCCTATGACCCGGAGACCGGCGAGATCTCAGCAAAGCTTCCGTTCCCGGGGATCATCACGCTTATGCTGAATCCTGATACAGCGGAAACGGAGACAGAGACAGAGGCGTAAATGCCGTACGGTACTGTCCCACAGGGAGGGAAGGGGCCGGCGGTGTGCCGCCTGTCCTTTCCCGGCCCGGTTATTTGCGGTGCGAGGGAGTTTGTTCCCGGACAGAAATTTATTTTAACTGAGGGATGAGAGGACTTTTGGCATGTCCACTGGAAAAAACGACAACAGGAAAACAAGTTCATTGTATACAGTGATTTACATAGCAGCAGTGCTGATCCTGGCCGGCTGCATTGCCTTCCTGCTCTGGAATTCCAGGAAAAGGAATGAGGAATTTGCGCGCAGAGTGGAGGAAATTGCCCAGGACGAGACTGAATATGTTCTCGTGGGACGGCCGCATGAGACTGAGACGGAGGCTGTGACAGAGGCACCGGCCGGCGCCGGGGCTGCAGGGCAGACCGATGCAGGAACGCCGCAGTCCGGGGCGGAAGCACAAAACGAAAGCGGGGCGGTATCACAGACGGAAAGCGGTGCAGGATCACAGGCAGAGAGCGGTGCAGGATCACAGGCAGAAAGCAGTGCAGGATCACAGGCAGAAAGCAGTGCAGGATCACAGGCGGAAAGCAGTGCAGGATCACAGGCAGAAAGCGGTGCAGGATCGCGGACGGACAGCGGGGTGGAAATCACGACCGGGGACCTGCAGGCTTCCATCCTGGTTCTGAACGGCACCAGGAAGCCGGGCGTGGCAGCCTACTGGCAGTCCGTGCTTCTGGCGGACGGATATTCCAATGTCTCGATGGCGACCTACAGCCAGGAGGCGTCGGACCGCACGGTCATCTATTACAGCGGGGAGCCGGCCATGCATGCGGCGCTGACCCTGCAGGCGTATTTCCCGGATACCGATATCATTTACGGCGCCCCGGCGGATGAGATCGAGCCGGGCGGTGACACTCAGATCCCGGCGCAGATCGATGTTTATATTGTGGTCGGGCTCCTGGATGCGGAGGCGGCGGAGACAGAAGAAACGACGGCGGAACAGCAGACGCTGCCGGAAGGACAGGCGGCGGGGCTGCCGCAGGCAGCACCGGACGGACAGACAACAGGGCCGCAGCAGACGACATCAGGCGGACAGCAGACGGGACAGCAGATATCGCCGGACGGGCAGCTGACAGAAATGAAAACCTTCGGAGAGGATAGCAGATTTGATAAACGGCAGCAGGCTGCCAGGGGAAAAGGCACACGCAGGAAGCGCATGCCTTTTTTATATGTCCTGTAGCAGCAGGGCGGCTATATGCCCAGTTTGGTAACGCGGGGAGGGCGGGCCTGCCGCCGCTCCCCGGCAAAAAAAGTATAAAAAGTATAGTACAAATGGGGATATATAACCGAGCTAAATCTGCCGGTGCATCGGCACCTTATCTGCTCCGAGGTTCGCCAGGTTCTCGCGCACTCTGCGGCCGTCAGCCTGGGCGATCATCGCGTCGCGGGTCTTTCGGGCCTCCCCTTCCTGCATGTTCCTGCTGGGGCCGCCCACGCAGCCGCCCTCACAGGCCATCCCCTCCACGAAGTCCTCATTCAGCCGTCCGACCTTCATCAGCAGAAGCGCCTTTCTGCACTCTGCCGCCCCGCTGCATCGCATAACACTTGGCTTTTCCTTCTCGCCCATCTCTTCGAAGCACTGGAGCACCGCCGCCGTCACACCGCCGCTGTTGCCGAAGCGCTTGCCGTAAGTAGAGCTTTCCTGGTATGTATTGTCCTCCGGCTCCAGCTCGATATCCTTCGCGTACATCATGGAACGGACTTCTCCGTACGTCATCACATAGTCCGCGTTGCCCTCGATCCCGTGATCCTGGGCCTCGCTCTTCTTGGCCGTGCACGGCCCGATAAACACCGTGACGGTCTTCGGATCCTGCATTTTCAGGAAGCGCGACACCGCGCACATCGGGGAGACGGTGGTCGACATGTGATCCGCAAGCTGCGGGAAGTGGAGACGTATCATATTCACAAACGCCGGACAGCAGGAGGTCGTCATCTTCTTTCCCTCCCGCCAGGCCTCCGCCCATTCCTCGGCCTCAGCCGCAGCCGTCATGTCGCCGCCCAGGCCGACCTCGACCATATCCGCAAATCCGGCCTTCCTAAGCGCCGTTCTCCAGCTGGCCATCGTGATGCCGGGGCCGAACTGTCCCTCCGTGGCCGGGGCCAGCATGGCTACTACCCGCTTTCCCGCACGGATCTCATTGATCACGGATACGATCGAAGCTTTCGGCGCAATGGCCCCGAACGGACATCTCTGCATGCAGTTTCCGCAGGCTATGCACTTCTTCTCATCGATCACGCAGACGCCGTACTCATCGTAGGCGATGGCGTCCACCGGGCAGGCCTTTTTGCAGGGCCGTTCCAGATGGGCGATCGCGCTGTAGGGGCATGCCTGCGCACACTTGCCGCACTCCTTGCATTTCAGCGGATCGATATACGCGCGGGCGTCGCCCATGGAGATCGCCCCGAACCTGCAGGCGCTCTGGCAGGCCTTCCCCATGCACTTGCGGCAGTTGTCCGTCACCAGATAGGAGGCGATCGGGCATTCCTCGCAGGCCGCGTTGATGACCTGGATCACATTGGAGGAATCCTCCCCGACCGGGCATTTCCCCTCGGCCAGACGCACCCTCTGCCGGATGATCTCTCTCTCTTTGTAGATACAGCAGCGGAACCTGGCCTGCGGTCCCGGTATGATCCGGAACGGGATCTCCTCACGCTTCTCTTCCAGCTCCCCGGCCCATGCCAGCTTCGCAGTCTCGAGAAGCACCTGATGCCGGATGCTGTTTATCGCTGTCTCATTTGTCTCTGCAATCATTTCTTCCTCCTCAGATGACCTCGCGGTATCTGCGGATATCATTCCTGAGTTCCTCCACACGGTCTCCCTCAGAATATTCCCGCTCAACAATATGCCCGCGGCAGCCGTTCGCGTCGGCCGTCTCTGTCATAAGCTTCCAGTCCACGATCCCCTCGCAGGCGCGGCAGTTGATCTTCTTCTGGCGGTCCATGGCTGCCTTTGCCTCATCCGGCAGGATGGGCGCGCCGTTTTCATCCTTTTCAAACCCGGAAAAGTCCATCGGAGGCTGCGGCCCGATCGCTTCGCTGCTCTCTTTGACATGGATCAGCTTCACCCTGCCGCTGTAGCGCTTTACAAACTCGACCGGATCCTCCCCTGCCGCCGCGCACCAGCCGGCGTCCAGCTCGAAGCTCACCAGCTCCGGGTCGGTCTCCTGCATCAGGACGTCGATGATCCGCGCGTCCCCGCAGGGGGCAAACTCCTGCGTGTGGTTGTGATAGACCAGCGTCAGCCCGTTCTCCGCGCAGAGCCGTCCCAGCTCATTCATCCGCGCGGCCCACGCATGCACCTCCGCGTCATTCCTCATGACCTCCATGCCGATCCCCAGGAACGGGCAGCCGATCTCCTTCGCATACGGGATCAGCGCCTCAACAGAATCCTTGCCCGGCACGTGCATCGAGATCGGCTCCAGCTTCAGCTCTCCCAGAAGACGCTTCATCTCCGGCGCCGGAATGCTGAAATCCGGCCCGAAAAGCTCGACTCCGTCGTAGCCCATCTCTGATGTAATCTTTAAGTTCTCCCTGCTGTCATTATGGTTTCCGTCTGTAAACGAGTACATCTGAAGATAAATTTTTCCCATAGGACACCTCCTGCAAATTATTTTCCTGAAAAAAATTGTACCATGTCCTTCATTTGAATGCAAGAGTGCACGGGCGCGCTTCTTCGCTGAGGACGGTCACAAAAACCTTTTTTCCGCTGTTTTCCACGGGAAGCACGCTGACATTGCCCCTTCTTTGCAGACGCTCTGCCGCCTCTTCTCCGTCGCACAGAACGCTCTGCAGGGGACGCTCCGACAGAAACGCCACTTCGCCTCCCTCACGGAGGACGCTGCAGACCCTTCCGTTCCCGCGCGTCACAGCCTCGACCGCGCAGAAGCTGTTGTATTTGTCCGCCAGGCCGAGCACCGTCCCTTCCTCATGGAAGGGCAGGATCAGATACCACGCAAAGCCACCCGCAGGCAGCTCGCCCGTGCAGGCTTCGTCCGTCTTCACATGCTCCGCCGTTCTGCTGAAGTAATCGTAAACCCAGCACGTATCCGGAAGCGCCAGATCATAGATGTCAGACGGGCGGAAGCAGTACTCCTGCCGCTCCCCGGTAAGATTGAATACCGCGATCCCCCCGGCCCTCTCGTCCTGCCCCCAGGGGGCGGTGTTCGTCAGCTTCAGGACGCCGGACACCGTGGGATCCGCAAACAGGCAGTCCTCCGTCGGTTTTGCGCTGCGGCTCATCATCAGGATCTCCCCGTCCCTGTAGGTCAGCGGCTTTACCGTCTCAGGATCCGTCCCGCCGACCCTGTCGCTGAAGTAGACCGGGCCGCCGCTGATGGCGCGCAGCAGGGCGTGCCTCGTACTGTCTTCGTGGTTCGTCCAGAACATGTCCCAGTCACAGTAATAGAGTTCGTCGTGGTACAGCGCGTTATACGCATTCTGCAGGAGATGCTCCGCAAAGCCGTTTTCCCTCCCGGGCACAAAATCGTCGCTGTTCCGGGAGACGGCGGAATCCCGCCGGGACAGGATGTTTTCCATTGCCATCCCCATGCAGTTGATGATCCGGCCGTCCATGACGGAGGCCGCTCCCTCCAGCGCGTCGTGGATGTTCCGGGCAGCGGCCGTCAGAGGGTACATGTTCTCATACTGGCTCTTCAGGGAGCTCTGGCTGTCCACCTTCACAAAGTCGATCCCCTCTCTGCAGAGATATTCATACCAGTCCCGGTAAAACCCGTACGCATTTCTCCCTGCGGGATCCGGGAGCACCTTTCCGTTCGGGGCGCGGCAGAGACCGGCGCTCTCCGAGACCTCCACCGGGCTTCCCGGCAGGATCCCGCCCCAGTATCCGGCCAGGGAATGCCACACTCCGAACCAGCGGATCTGCGTCTCTCCGCGTATTTCCCGGATCATCGGGGCAAATCCCCGCGGAAACTTCTGCCTGTCCGGGGCAAAATCCGTCAGCATCTCATCCTGCTGCGAGAGCCACCCGTCGTCCAGGATCATCCAGCGGACCGGAACCTCCTTGCCGCGCAGCTCCCGCGCCTTCTCCACGACCTGATCCTCCGTGATCTCCCTGTAGAAAGCGTCCCAGCTGCACCAGCCGAGAAAGCGGAAAAGCTCCGGGAAACGGCGTTCGCTCTTTTTCCGGATCCCCTTATATCCGGCGATCCAGTCAAACGCAGCGGTGACAGCGTCGTAGAGCGTCCCGCTCTCTGTCATCACCAGAAACACCTCGTCCAGCTCCCGGAGTCCCCCGACGTTCGCCGTCATCACAAAGCGGAACCTGCCCTCCGCACCGGCGGCGGCGTGCGTCCTGCACTTTTTATCTGCCATCGCGGCAATGCAGCCATAGTGGTCCCGGAATTTCATAAAGATCACCTGAGTCCTGTCAGGGATCTCCTCCGGCCGCGACAGAAATCCCGGCCGCGTCCACCAGTCGTTCAGCATGTACATGGCCGTCATGCGCTCCGGGTTCTCGCCCAGCGCCAGGTCAATCGTCACCGGCTTTTCCAGCTCCAGATTATAATTCTCCGTAAAGGGCTCGTTTTTTAGGGAAACCTTTATCCGTCCCGCCAGGCCGCCCGGTATCTCCTGAAAGGAAATCCTGGCCTGCGCTTCGTCCTCGTCACCGCCGAAGCGGAATCCGTTCCCTTCCCCGGGGCTTTCTGCTCTGCGGCCTTCCTCTTCACAGTTTTCTGCTCTGCTGTTTTTTTCTCCGCAGCTTCCTTCCGCCTCCCCGGAAAATTCATATATCCGGCCCTTCTGACAGCGGAGCGTCAGGCCGGCCCCGGTGATTTTCTGCAGTACCTCCATATATATCCCCCTCTCATTCCGCCTCCGCGATCAGCGCCTCGAAGGCCCGCAGCGTGAGGACGTCTCCTTCCTTCCGGATGTCTCCGTAATTGTCAGCCATCAAACGAAGATCCTCCGCCGTCCGGATCCTGCACTCTTCCCGCTGGTAGTTGCAGAAGACCTGCACTCTCCTGCCCTGATAAGAGCGCTCATACGCGAGCAGGTTCCTGACGTCTTCGTACAGCGGCACAAAGCTTCCGTCCGTCAGGATGTCGGAGTACTCCGAGCAAAGCCGCAGGCGGATCAGCTTCTGGTACCAGTGATACAGAGAATCCGGATCCTGCCGCTGTCCGCGCGCGTTGATCTCCGTATAATTTTCGTTTACCCTCAGCCACGGCCTGCCGGAGGTGAAGCCGCCGTTCGGCGCGTCCTCCCACTGGAACGGTGTCCTGGCATTGTCGCGGCTGTATTTATAGATGCACTCCATCGCCTCTTCGTGAGAAAGGCCCTTCCTTCGCGCGAGCTCATACTGGTTATGACTGGAGCAGTCGTCGTAATCGCCGATGGAAGGCCAGCGGACACCGCGCATCCCTATCTCCTCTCCCTGGTACAGGAACGGCGTCCCCCTGCGGAACATATAGACCGCTGCCAGCATGGATGCCCCGTAGTAATTCCGTCCTTCCTCCGGAAGATAATGGTCGATGGAGCGGGACTGGTCATGATTCTCCAGAAATACCCCGTACCAGCCCTTCTCCCCCACCGCGCGGTGGCTGTTAAAGATCTCCCGCTTTACGTCCTCCTGCGTCCAGTCCCGCTCGTCATACCAGAAGTTATCCGGGCCCTTCAGAGCGATCTCCCACTCTGCGAACTCAAAGATCATGGAGAAAAGGCCGTCCTCCAGAGAAATATACTCCAAAGCGTCCTCCGGCGCAACACCCGGGGCCTCCCCCACCGCAAGCGCGCAGCGCGGCCCGTATGTGCGGTCACGAAGCTCCCGGAGGATCTCCCGGATCCCCTCACAGTTCAGGCTCCCGTACGAGCATGTGACGAGGCCGTCCTCGCCGTCCGGCGCAAATGAGGGCAGGCCGTCCTTCTTTTTCAGGTAGGTAATGGCGTCGAGCCGGAAGCCGGCCACCCCTCTGTCCATCCACCAGTTCATCATTTTATAGATCTCTTCCCGGAGTTCCCGGTTCTCCCAGTTGAGATCCGCCTGCTTCTTTGTAAATGTGTGAAGGTAATAATAGGGGGTTCCCGGAACCGGCTCCCACGCGCTCCCGCCGAAAACGGAGCGCCAGTTGTTCGGCGGGCCGCCGTCCGCGCCCTTTCTGATATAGAAATATTTTCCGTACCTTCCTTCCGGATCCTTCAGCGCTCTCTGAAACCATTCATGTTCATCCGAGCAGTGGTTTACAACCATATCCATGACGATACGGATCCCGCGCTTTCCGGCTTCCCCGATCAGCTCCTCCAGATCCTCGTTCGTCCCATAGGAGGGGTCCACCTGATAATAGTCGGCCACGTCATAACCATTGTCAGCCATCGGCGACTTGTAGACCGGGCACAGCCACAGAACGTTTACACCAAGCTCTTCCAGATAATCCAGCTTCCGGATGATTCCTCTCAGGTCCCCCAGGCCGTCCCCGTCCGAATCGTAAAAGCTTTTCGGATAGATCTCGTAGACGACCGCTTTTTTCCACCATTGTTTTTTCAGCTTTTCCATATTCTCCTCGTCATTTCGTCTGCTTCACATCTCAGATCACACGGATCTTTTCCGCCGCGCAAAAAAGTCCCCGCAAAATTCATTTTCAAAACCGGATAATAAAAGTTCCCAGATACAGAATTTTGCAGAGACTCTCATGCCGCAGCACCTGCGCGCCCATGGAAACGCCATGGAAACACAGGTACTCTCGGGTTTTCATTTATGGTGACGCTCCGCCTGCGGAGCACAGGATACTGCTTTTGCCGTCCGCCGCGTCTTATGCCTTAACCGCACCGTCAACCACACCGGAGATGATGTTCTTCTGAAGCACAATGTACAGAAGAATGATCGGTATGATCGTGACAAATACGGCCGGGAAGATCAGCTCCCACGGATTTCCGTACTGTCCTGACTGCAGCTTTGCAAAGTACAGCTCCAGCGTCAGCGTCTTTACTCCCTGTTTGTTTCCGATCACCAGGAACGGAAGGAGGTAGTCGTTCCAGATCCACATCGCGTTGATAACAATCACCGTCACAGTCGTGCTCTTCATCAGCGGGAACACCACCTTGAAGAACATCTGGAACAGGTTCGCGCCGTCGATCAGCGCCGCTTCCTCCAGGGAAGCCGGCACGCCCTTTACAAAGCCGTGGTACAGGAAGATCGACATGCTGATGCCGAAGCCTCCGTACATGATGATCAGGCCGGGCAGATTCTTCAGACCCATCTTCTCAAAGATATTGATCAGCGGGTACATCAGGGCCTGGAAGGGCACCAGCATGGCCGCCGTAAACAACAGGTACATAAATTCCGCCAGCTTCGTCTTGCTGCGCACCATCGCCCACGCTGCCAGCGACGATACCACGACCAGAAGCAGGATCGAGCAGAATGTCACGACAAATGTGATCCAGATCGAGCTCAGGAAATGGATCTGGCTCGCAGCGTTCAGGATATAATCAAACGTGAACGTGGTCGGCGGAGCGATCGGCGTATTCAGGATCTCATTGTTGGATTTGAATGAATTAAAAAGCAGGAACAGCAGCGGATAAAGTGTGATCACCGCCATCGCTATCAGGACAGCATGGAAAACCGCCTGGATCGCCGTGTGTCTTCCCTTCATACTCATCACATCTCCACCTCCTTGCTCGAAGTGATCTTAACCTGTATCAGGGTGATCGTCGCCACAAGGATAAAGAAGATAACCGCCTGCGCCTGCGCCATGCCATAGTCAGGCGGGTTCGTATCCTGCGTCGTCCTCAGAATCTGCATGGCCAGAAGTCTCGTGTTGAACTTTCCGTCCGTCAGCGCCACGTTCTGATCCAGCAGCATGAAGCTCTTTGAGAGCGTCAGGAAGAATACGATCGTGAAGGAAGGCATCAGCATCGGAACAGTGATATGTCTGAAGCGCTGGAATACGTTCGCGCCGTCGATCGAGGCTGCCTCTGTCAGATCCTTCGGAATCCCGTTCAGGCCGTTCGTGTAGATCAGCATCATGTAGCCTGCCATCTGCCAGGTGTACACGATCACAATCGCGATCATCGCTTTCCACTTGTCCTGAAGCATGTTCTGGAAGAACGGTATCTGGATAGCGCTGTTTCCGCCAAAGAGGATCTGCGAGAACACGATCTCGAAGATGAACTGCCAGATATAGCCCAGAGCCAGGCCGCCAAGCAGGTTGGGGACAAAGTAGATCGTACGGTATACTCCGCCGCCTCTGTGGAGCGCCGTGGCCAGAAGCGCCATTGCAAGGGAAACGAGATTGATCACGACCGTCGCCACCAGGGTGAATGCGATCGTGTAGGTCAGGGAGTTCATGAACTTGCTGTTCTTAAAAATCTTTACGTAATTCTCAACGCCGACAAATGCCTGCCAGAAATGGTCCGCTCCCGCAAAGTAGGCGCCGCGCCATGCCGTGAAGGAATAGATCACGCCTACAAAGAAAGGAATCGCTACCACCATCAGAAAAAGGATGAATGCGGGAAGGAGCAGCGGCACCAGTCTCTTCTTATAATATTTATCCATACTGCCTCCTGTTACGGACAGCAGAACCCGCGCTCTGCGGATCCTCCGTCGTCCTGAATGAAAAAGGGCCGCCGCAAAACCATCTGATTATCTGCGGCAGCCCCGATTTTTAACGCAACTCAGTCAGCGCCGGACCGTTACAGCCCGTTCTTCTGCGGATCATAAGCTGCAACGCCAGGCATTCTGCAGGGAATATTTCCGGATATGCGGGAAATTACATTCCTGCCGTCTCCTCCCAGCTGCTGATGAGGTTATCTGCAATCTGCGTATAAGCGTCCTCAGGCCACTCTGCGGTGTTGACCCAGTTCTCCATCATGTACTGGCCGAAGGTGTTGGTCGCCCATGTCGCCGGGCAGCCCGCATATGCGTTCGTGATCGTCTGGCCGGCCTGAACGTAGGACAGGATGCTGTCGCCAAGGCTGTAGCCCGCGCTGATCGTTGCCGGATCTGCGTTGAACGGGATGAATGCCATGTCGTTGATCACAAAGCTGAGGCCCTCGTCCGTGGTGTTCAGCCAGGTCAGGAACTGCTCCGCGCACTCCTTCTCATGATCGGAAACCTTTGCGTTGATCGCATAGTACATCGGAACGAATACCGGGATAGAGCTGTTCATATAATCAGCGGTCAGGCCCTCTGCAGTGATCTGGTCATCCGTTACCGGAAGCTTGATCGGCAGGAAGGTCAGGGTCTCGCCGATGGACTCGTTCGCAGCGATGATCTGGTTGTAGCACCAGTTGCCCTGCTTTACGAACACTGCCTTGTGGTTGGCGAAGTTCTGGATCTGCATATCATAGCTGTTGCTCGTGGAGTTGATCAGCTCCGGCCCTCTCTCGGTCGTCGCATGGCTGGTCAGGACATCAGCAAGCTTCGCATAAGCTTCCCATGCGCCTCTGCCTGCCTCCAGCGTCTCCGGCGTAGCAGCTGCAGCTGCCAGGGAATCGCTGTAAACAGCGTCGATCGCCACATTTACAAGGTGGTCGCCGTAGGTCCATCTCTCGGAACCTGCCACGGAGAACACGCCTACCAGCTGGGATGCCAGCTCGCCTTTTTCCTCTGCAAGGGCAAAATCTGTGCCGCCCATGGAGATCGTGCCGGCCGTGCCGTTCTTGATATAGTCGTCAAGTACCGTTACCATGTTCTCGAAATCCTCGTACGGAGCGGTCTTGTAAGCCTCGATGAACGCATCCACATTGTCTGCGCCGATCAGCTCGCCCAGAAGAACCGTGTCAACGATGTAGCCGTAGCCCTCGATGTTGTACGGAACGCCGTAGTTGATCTCGCCGTCCTGCGTCAGATAGAAGTTCTCCGGAATCGTCTCAGCGAAAGCCGCAAAATCTGCGTCCGCCGCCGTGGAGAGATCCATCGCAAAACCGCCCTCAACGTACTCTACCAGACGCTGCGCATCCTGGATCGTGAAAAGCGCCGGCGCATGGTCGGACTGCAGCTCCTGTCTGAGCATCTCTGTAGAGTCTGTGCCGGATCCCAGCGTGAAGAGACGGATCGTCTGCCCGGTCTCCTCCGAGTACTTATCCACTGCAGCCTGCAGAGAATCTGCGATCTCACCCTTGCCGTTGAAGATATAGAAATCATAATCTCCGTCTTCAGCCAGGGCAGTAACAGGGAGCGCCGCTGCTGCCAGCGCAAGCGCCATTGTCATGGTTAAAAGTTTTTTCTTCATTCTTGAATCCTCCTTATTTTTTATTCAGACACAAAGTGCCTGATAATGCACAAATCCTGATCTGCCGCCTCTGCCTGTCTCCGCGGGCGGCGGCATGTCCGCGCGCGCCTGCCTTCCCCTCAGGTCCGGCCCTCCGGGCCTCCCAGAGAACCTCAGCGCTGCGGCTGTATCCTGGCAAAATACACACACGGCTGCATCTGCTTCCTGGTTCCGCCGGGGATCGTAGTCGTGAGCGGGAATGTCTCGGTCCGGATCTCCAGCTCCTCCCCGAGGAAATGGAAGCTCAGGGTCTTCGTGTAGCAGGTCTCCGGCCAGAGAACCGTTATCTGAAACACATCCGGCGCCGGGAAACACCCGCTCGCCAGCACCTGTGTGGCCACATCCCCGACGACACAGAGCGTATTCTCCCTGCGGCCTCCGTCCATCGCGATCTGCAGCGTGCAGGCCCTGCCGTCCTGGTCGAAATCCAGCGACGTCCCTGCGGGGCTGAAACAGAACCTCAGCCGCCCGATCCCGGATGTAAACCTTCCGCCGATCATCTCCTGCATCAGCTGTGTCTCAAAGCCGGGCTTTTTGCCGTCCGGACCCTCGCTCACCTTATAATCTTTTCCATTATATTGTTCAAACGCCGGATCATAGGCTGTATATGCCGGCGCCTCCACCGCCAGGCGCTTCATCCTCCGCGCCAGATGACGGCTGGCAGCCGGATCCGCCGGAAGCTCCTTCACCGAGGCATCCAGCCTCCTCAGAAACTCCCAGATATAATCCAGCGTGATCTGTATCCCTTCCGCACCGATCGCCGTCTCGTTCACCGCGATCACCATATCCAGATCCGGCACGCAGATCGAAAACTGCCCCATCGCGCCGTCGGCCCGGTAGGCCCCGGGATAGCGGCACATCCAGATCTGAAAGCCGTAGCCCACAAAATTGTCCTTCGCCGGAGGGTTCACCCTCTGCTCACTGGCAGAATCGTTCTGCAGGGAAACGGCCTGCCGGACATAGTCCTCCGCGAGAATCCGCTTTCCCTCCCAGACTCCGCCGTCCAGGTAGAGCTTCATCAGACGGAGGTTGTCCTCCGTCGCCGCATAAAGGCCGCCCCCGCCGACCTCCATCCCGTCGGGATGGCGCAGCCAGCGCAGATTTCCGGCGTCGATCCCGATCACGTCAAACAGCCTTGGCGTGAGATATTCCTGCAGCCCCTGTCCGGAAAGCTTCCGGACCATCTCGCCGAGCAGGCTCGAACCGAGACTGTTGTACATAAAGACGGTTCCCGGCTCATGCTTCACCGGCACCGCAAGAAACTGCTTCACCCATTCCCGCCCGGGAACCGGCATCTCGTCCATCCCGCACCCCATGCACAGGACGTCGCGGACCTTCAGGTGCTGCAGATATGTATCCGGGTGCTCCGGGGCTTCCTCTTTAAAAATATCGATCACCCTGGTGTCCAGGTCGAGAAGTCCTTCTGTATACGCTATGCCCACCGCCGTCGCCGCATAAGTCTTCGACAGCGACTGCAGCCCGTGGCGCAGGCCCGGCGCATACGGGGCCCACCATCCCTCTGCGCAGACCTTTCCGCTTCTCATGATCATCAGGCCGTGCATCTGCGTGTGGTCTTCCTCCAGGCGGTCCAGCAGCCACTCGATATCTCCGCTTCTGATCCCGACAGATTCAGGCGTCACCCTGTCAAACTCAAGTCTTTTCATGGCACCTCACGTATATTTATAACATGGTGTTATGGTCAGATGATGCCATACGGATCATTAAGTCATAAAACCACTTTTGCACAGGCACATCGCGGTTTATGATTTTTGACCCTGCATCATAAAATATTCATAAATAATATAGCAAAACACACAGGTATGCGCAATAGGTTTCCTGTGAAACTATAGAATTTGCCAAATTTACCACCCGATTTTTAGTTATTTTTACCAGTGCCTGTCAGCCGGGATTCTCTCTCTTTTTGACAGAGTCCCGCACAACCAGTTTTACCGGCGCATAAACATACGTCTCGGGCAGCGTTTCGCCCTCTATCATCCGCTGCAGCCTGTCAAACGCCGTGATCCCCTTCTGCTGCACATCCTGAAAAACCGTCGTCAGCCTCGGACGGATTGATTCCGCGTAGATGCAGTCGTCAAACCCGACCACAGACACCTGATCCGGCACCCGGATCCCGTGGTCGTAAAGAAAATTGATCATTTCCACCGCATTGTAGTCCGACCCGAAGGCCAGCGCGCCGGCCTCCTGCAGCTGCGGGAGGATCCGCTCGTAGTACTGTTTTCTCGCCGGAGTGTCCTCCGGAACCACCAGATAACGCCGGATGCTGCAGAAGGCGCCCTCCTTCTCCATGCCCGCCTTAAAGCCCTGCCAGCGCCTTTCATTGCTCAGCCCCGCCAGAGCCCTGCCGGACTGAACCCTGCGGTTCTCGTTGTTTGTGAGCATCCTCGATTCCTCCGCGATAAACAGCGCCTCCGGGTATCCCATCTCCAGCAGGTAGGAGCCGACCTGATATCCCCCGTCGTAATCGTCAATTCCCACATTCTGATAGTCGTACCGGCTCTGCTGCGTATAGGTGTCCACCAGCACGGCCTTCTTGTTCAGCTTGCGGCGCAGGCTGCGGTACCGCTCTTCCGAATAGCCGATCAGGATCAGACCGTCCATATTCCACCTCGAGGCGATCTCCAGCACGCGCTTTTCCGTGCTCCCGCCGATGATCATCACATAATAGCCCTGCCTCTCCGCCTCGTTCTGAACGGAGGCAAGCAGCTCCCCGATAAACGAGTCCATCGTTGACGGATATCCGTGCGCGTAGTCGTAGCCGATCACAAAGCCGATGATCCTCGAGCCTTTTCCCGTGAGCAGCATGGAGCCGATGTTCGGCTGGTAATTGCTTTCCTCAAGGATTTTTTTGATCTTATCTATCGTCTCCTGCGAAACCCTCTTCGTATTTCCATGGAGAACATTGGATACCGTCGTGCGGCTGACGCCGGCGATATCCGCGATATCCTGCAGCCGGATCATATTACCTCTCCCCTCTGTGGCCGGAACAATGCCTGTACACCCCGCGCGCGGCCGGGCGGCAGGGTGAAAAAACAGGGTGCAGAAGCCTCCCCCGCGTCAGCCCAGACGCCCGTAGCGCATCGTGACGTCCCGGATCTTCCCGATGAGCTCATCCGTCAGCTCGCCCTCTGTCAGCCTCCATTTCCAGTTTTTCCCGAGCGTGGACGGCTGGTTCATCCTGCAGGTGTTGTCGTAGCCGAAATAATCCTGCATCGGGATGACGCAGAGCCTGGAGACGCTCCCCATCGCCGTGCAGATCAGATCCCAGTAGATCTCGCTGCCGCTGTCCCTGAAATTGTTCAGGTAGCTCCGGACCATCCTCCGCTCCTCCGGCCGGATGCCGGCAAACCATCCCGTCAGCGTCTCATTGTCGTGCGTCCCGGTGTAGACAATGCTGTTCACGGGATAATTGTGCGGCAGATAATCGCTGGCGCTCCCCGTGTCGCGGGAGTCAAAGGCGAACTCCAGCACCTTCATGCCCGGGAACCCGGTATCGCGCACCAGCTTGCGCACCGTGTCCGTCACGTACCCCAGATCCTCCGCGATCACCGTGCAGTCTCCGAGACATTCCCGCATTTTTCTGAAAAACTCCATCCCGGGCCCCTTCTCCCAGTGGCCGTTGCGCGCCGTAGCATCGCCGAACGGGATTGAATAATACTCGTCGAACCCGCGGAAATGGTCGATCCGCACGACGTCGTACAGCCTGAAACAGTAGCTCAGGCGGCTCATCCACCACGCAAAGCCGGTATCCCGGTGGTAATCCCAGCGGTAGAGCGGATTGCCCCACAGCTGCCCGTCCGCCGCAAAGCCGTCCGGCGGACAGCCCGCCACGGCCGCCGGCAGGTTTTCTCCGTCCAGCTGGAACAGCTGCGGGTTCGCCCATGTGTCCGCGCTGTCATACGCGACGTAGATCGGGATATCGCCGATGATCCGGATCCCGTTTTCATTCGCGTAGCTCTTCAGTCTGTTCCACTGCTTCTGGAAAACATACTGAATATATTCATAAAATTCGATATCAAAATACAGTTCCCTCTGATAGTAATCCATGGAGTACGGCCAGCGCTTGCGGATATCCTCCGGCCATTTGTCCCAGCTCTTTCCGCCGAACCGGTCCTTCACCGCCATGAAAATGGCGTAGTCGCGCACCCAGTACGCGTTTTCCTCCACGAATTTCTGAAATCCCGCGTCCCGGCTGATATCGCTGCGCTCATACGCCAGGCGCAGGAGCGGAAATCTGGCCCGGTACATTTTTCCATAATCCACGCTCCGGGGATCGCTGCCGAAATCTGCCTCACCGCACTCCTCCCTGGTCAGAACTCCCTCTTCGATCAGGTCCTCCAGGCTGATAAAATACGGATTCCCGGCAAAGGTAGAAAACGACTGGTACGGCGAATCCCCATAGCTCGTCGGGCCGAGCGGAAGAATCTGCCAGTAGCTCTGCCCGGCCCTTTTCAGCTGATCCACAAACTCGTACGCGCTCTCTGAGAAACATCCGATCCCGTATTTTGAAGGAAGACTGCTGACCGGCAGCAAAATACCACTTGCTCTCATCACATACTCCTTTCTCCTCATGTATTTTCGAAAAACCCTCTGTAAATTTTTTTACCACATACCAACGCCATATTCAAGATGGCCGCGGGAAAAAATCTTTCGGCCGGCCTCTGCTCCTGCCTCTACTCCGGCAGGCTCTCCCCTGCGCACAGCGCCCCCGAAGATGTCAAGTCATTGCTGCAAAAAATATGCGGCTTTTTTGTAAACGGCAGACGTTTACTTCATTACAAAAACATTGCCATATAAATCGGTAAATGAATCACATTTTCTTTTATGAGAATATCTTTTGTGTACAGAATATAAGACTGCCCAATTCTTCCCTTAAATTTGTTTCTGAATTTATCCAATGAGGAATGCTTCCTATATGTTCCTGATTTCACTTCAATCGGACATATTTTTCTTTTTTGCCGAATCAGGAAATCAATCTCTATATTATTTTCCCGGTTATCCGTATCTGACCGGGAATAGAAATAAAGTTTATGACCACCGGCTCTCAATTCCTGTGCCACGATATTCTCCATGAGCATCCCCTCATTCACATGCAGCCGATCCAGCAGTATATCCCTATATAGCTCATTATCCGTAAATTTATCATCCATAAAAGAATGTGTTACCAAAAGTCCCGTGTCCGCCATATAGCACTTTCGCGTTGTATGCTCTTCACTCATAGACAATCCGACGGTTGGATCTGTCGCATTATAACAATTATTTAGAACCATAGCTTCTGTCAACCACAAAAAAGCATTTTCGTAATCACGAAATCTGGCACCTCTGCTGATACTGGATAACTTATACTTCTTTTCAGTTTTAGAAAGCTGTGACGGCATCTCATCAAAAATCGATAATACTTTTGCTTCGTACCCTTTGGCAAATTTTGTAATATCCTGTCGATACAATGTCAGGATACGTTTCTTAATTCTGTCTGCATTTTCAAAGCTTTTCGTTGTTCTGTATGCTTCCACTGCCTGTGGCATTCCTCCAACTAAAATATATTGGCGAAAATCATTCATGACACGTCTGTGCATGGCCTGCCCAAGAGGGCGCAATAATTCAAAACACTCCCGTAGATATGGAACTGTCGTTTCATCCCCCATCGCCCACAGAAACTCTTCAAAATCCATTGGGAACATCTCAACATGTTCCTCCTCGGAAGGAATTACAATGTCTTCCACATTCATTCTCAGAGATATCAATGAACCTGTTTCCAAATAGTCATAACGGCCATCTGCCACCAAATATTTGATTAACTCCCTGGCTTTCGGATACCTCTGAACTTCATCAAATATTATCAGGGATTCCCGTTTGTAAAGTATTTTTCTGTAATATGCTGACAGTTTATTGAAAAACAAATCAAAATCATTCAAATCGTTTTCAAACACTTCACGTACTTCTCCCGGAAGATGTGCAAAGTCAATCAGAATATAACTTTTATACTCATTTTTTCCAAATTGTTCTGCAATATAGCTTTTGCCGACACGTCTTGCCCCATCTAATAACAATGCACAGTTTCCATTATCCTTTTCTTTCCATTCTAACAGACAGTCATATATCTTACGTTTCAAAAAATTCTCTCCTCCCTTCCTTCACATATACTATTATACTCACGAAAGGCAGATTTGTTCAATATATTTTTGCACATAAAGGCAATTTTCTATTTTAAATTTATACACTAAAAGGCAATTTATAGCGGCAAACTATCTTTCACACACAGCGCCCCGTAGCCCACCTGGTTGTTCGGGTACTGCGAAAATCCCGGAAGCTCCCGCGCGCCGCGGCGCAGGCAGGCGCGCACCTTCTCGCCGTAAAGGTACGGGTCGTTGCCGTCCACGATCCCCCACTGCATCAGAAGCGCCGCGGCGCCGGTCACAAAGGGCGCTGCAACCGATGTACCCGACACGCTGACGTACCCGCCCCCGACCGCCGTCGTCGTGATGTCAACGCCCGGCGCCGCCAGATCCGGCTTCACCAGGAACGACTGTTCCGGCCAGCCGCGCCCGGAAAAGGAGACGTAGGAATTGTTCCGCGCATCGTATGCGCCCACCGCGATCACGCGCTCCGCCGTGGACGGAATCGTCAGAGTCGCATCCGGCGACGGCTGCAGGAAACGTGTCCCGCTCCCGCGCGCCCGGCCGTCGTTCATCCACATCTCATAATCGCCTGCCACGACGCGCTGCGGCGTCAGGAGGATCTTCCAGATCCCGCTGTCCAGATATGTCCCGTTCGGGATGAAATCCAGATAAATCTCCTGGCGGCCCTGATACGGGCTCGGCTCCCCGTAATACACCAGCAGCATCGTATTGCCGGCACGGTACCTCCTGGCGCCCGGCTCCTGCCGGATCAGCTCAATCTGACGGCCGTCCGGATGGACAAGCGCGATCCCAAACTCGTCCGCGTAATCCTTCCATATCTGGATATTCAGCGATGTCTCGTAGTCGTTGACCAGAAACCCGATCTCCTGCTGTCCTCCAAAACTTCCTGACCCGCCTCCGGGGCCTCTGTCACTTTCAAATCGTCCCGACACATGGCCCCCGGTGTTGCCTTCGTTTCCGGTCCCGGTCACGATAACGCTCTGCCCCCTGCCGGCCATGCTGTCAATGTAGGTCTCCAGAAGTGAGGTCCCGCGGTGGGAGCCGCAGACATTCCCGATGCTGATGTTCACCGAAAGCGGCCTTCGCATTTCCTCCGCCTTCCGCATAACATACTCGAGCGCCTGCATCAGCTCCGCTGTCCGCGGAAACCCGTCCTCCCTAGGCGCTCCCAGCTTCACCACGATCAGGTCGCTCTCCGGGGCTACTCCCCTGTAACGGCCCCCGGACGCTCTCCCGTTCCCTGCCGCGATGCCAAGCACATGCGTGCCGTGCCCGTCCGCGTCGCGCTCCGGCACGAGCGCGTACCCTGCCGCCCGGCTGCCCGCGCTCAGCGCGGCATTGATCTCCTCCCTGGTATACTCCGCTCCCGACGCAAAGCCCTCCGGCGTTCTCCCGGTGCCGGACGGCGTCCCCGTCTGATCCCACAGCGCCAGGATCCTCGTGTTTCCCTCGTCGTCCCGGAAATCCGGGTGGAAATAATCGACGCCGGAGTCGAGCACCGCCACCAGGATCCCCCGGCCCGTCAGGCCGGTCCGGGGCGCCTGCAGCACCGAGATACAGGACGCCGCGCGGCCGGCGTCTGACGCAAAGTACAGACGCTTCGGCTTTTCCACATAGAGAACCTGCGGGAGCGACGCCAGAAGCTCCACCTCGCTCTGCGGCAGGGTGACGATCGCGTATCCGCCGGAGAGCGTCACGATCTCCCAGTGATCCGGCACGGAAACGCGGCCTTTTCTCTCCGGCCCACGTTTCTGTGCCGGATCCCCTCCCGTTTCTTCAACTTTTTCTCCGGATGTTTCCCCGGGCATTTTCCCGGCTTTTTCTCCGGATGTTTCCCCGGCCGTATTCCCGGTTTGTTTCACGGCCGCGGTCTCATCCCCGGTCGCCTCTTCCGGGGCACTTTCAGCCCCGAGCGTGCCCGTGTACTGCACAATGACCTGCCACGTGCGCTCCGCCCTGTCGTACCCCGTGTCAAGGCCGTCCGATTTCTGTCTCTCTTCCTGCGTCGCATCCAGCGCCAGATTCAGAAGGTTTTCTATTTTCTGATCGTTTCCGGACATGGCTGCTCCCTCTGCCGGCATTCTGCGGCAGATCCGATCATTCATTTCTTCCAGTGTATGCGCATCCGGCGCCGATCTTGCCTATTCCTCCAGCATTGTGTTGATCCTGCGGAAGCCCTGGCCCTTCTCCGTCTCCATGTCCTTCCAGAGGCGCTCGGCCAGCTCTGCAAGCGTCCCGTCCTCAAACGTGATCCGGCCCCCGTAGATGCTCAGCCCCTCCGCGATCGCCTGCTGTGCCTCCCGGTATTCCTCGTAGTGCTCATCCCCCTCGTAAAAATCATTGCGGACATCAATCCCGTATTGCTCGCGAAAAAAAGCAGCAAGCTCTTCCTCGCTCCCTGCTTCCTTCTCCCCGAAAAAGACAGGGCCAAGCACCTCGCAGAGCAGCTCTTTCTGGCGCTCTGACAGCTGATCGCCCTTCGCGATCAGATACATGCTCGAGGGTACCTGGTCCTTCTCCTGGTTCAGTCTCAGTTTTTTCCAGTTCGCAGTGTTGCGCATGATGTTTTCCCGCTCTGTCCCCCACAACGGTCAACCTCATCCTTCATACCTGCTGTAATATTATCTTATTATGTATGGTGTGTCAAGTGTTATTTTTCTCCATCTCTTTTTAACGTCAGATTTCGTTTGGAAGCCTGCCGAAACGCACCCTGATGTAGGCCTTGATCGCCTCCATCGTTCCCTCAAAGCCGAGGCGCTCGCTGTTCAGGCAGAGGTCATAGTTGCGCGCGTCGTTCCACTCCTGCCCGGTGTAATAGCGGTAAAAATCGCTGCGGGATCTGTCTGTCTTCTCAATATATTTCTCCACGTCTTTTCCGATAAAGGCGCAACGCTCGATCGCCTGACGGATGCAGTATTCCCTGGACGCATGGACAAACACGCTGACCACGCCGGGATTCCCCCTGAGTACGTAGTCCGCCGCGCGCCCGATGATCACGCAGGATTCCCTGTCTGCCAGCTCGCGGATGATCTTCGCCTGATAATTAAACAGGTTCTGGTCACTGACAAACTCGTCGCTCTCCGGGGAGATCAGCTTGCCCTTGTACTCGGCGCCGCGCGACTTGCCGAAAAACAGAGGCGGCCGTTTCAGCTTTTCGTCCGCCTGTCCAAAAAGCCCCTCATTGATCCCGCTGTCCTCAGAGGCCATCCGGATGATCTCTCTCCCGTAGCATTTTATCCCCAGATCGTCCGCCAGCATATGGCCGATCGTCTTTCCTCCGCTTCCGAAATGTCTCGCGATCGTGATAATGATGTTCCCCATCCTGCACCTTCCTTTCTTTCTCCCGGGATGCCCCGCCAAAGCAGTCCTCCGGGCGGATCTTTCTTTTCCTGCGGCCCTTCTGCCGCCTGCAGACAACCGGTTCTGCCGACCAGAACCTGCCGTGCGGAACCTTCTCCCGGCGGCCCTTCTGCCGTGCGGAACCTTCTCCCGGCGGCCCCTACTCTCCGAGATAGGCCTTTTTGATCGAATCGTCGTTCATGAGCTCCTTCGCGTCGCCTGACATCACAATGCGCCCGGTCTCCAGCACGTACGCGCGGTCCGCGATCGCAAGGGCCTTCTTTGCGTTCTGCTCGACCAGAAGCACCGTCGTCCCGGCCTCGCTGACGCTGCGGATAATGTCAAATATCTCGTTCACCAGGATCGGGGAAAGGCCCATTGACGGCTCGTCCATCAGAATGATGCGCGGCCCGGACATCAGCGCGCGGCCCATCGCCAGCATCTGCTGCTCGCCGCCCGAAAGCGTCCCGGCCAGCTGGTTTCTGCGTTCCTCCAGCCGCGGAAACCTCCGGTAGACCGTCTCGAGCGTCTGCTCGATCTCTCCCTTGTCCTTTCGCGTGTAGGCGCCCATCTTCAGGTTCTGGTACACGGACATCTCCGCAAACACACGGCGTCCCTCGGGCACATGCGCCATCCCGAGCCCCACGATCCTGTGCGCGGGCACCTTCGTGATATCCCTGCCCTCAAACAGAATGCTGCCCTTTTTCGGAGAGATCAGTCCGGTTACCGTGTGCAAGATCGTCGTCTTGCCGGCGCCGTTCGCGCCGATCAGGGAGATGATCTCCCCCTCGTTGACCTCAAAGGAGATCCCCTTGATCGCCTGGATCACGCCATAGTATACTTCCAGGTCTTTTATCTCAAGCATTGCCATAGCCAGCCTTCCTCCTCATTCTCCAAGGTATGCCGTGATCACCTGCGGATCGTTCAGCACGCTGCCCGTCACGCCCTGCGCCAGGATCTCGCCGAAATTCAGCACGCTCAGCTCCTCGCAGATCCCGGACACCAGCTTCATATCATGCTCGATCAGAAGAATCGTCATGTCGAAATGATCCCGGACAAAGCGGATCATGTCCATCAGCTCCTGCGTCTCGTTCGGGTTCATGCCCGCTGCCGGCTCGTCGAGCAGGAGAAGCTTCGGATCCGTCGCCATCGCGCGCGCGATCTCCAGCCGGCGCTGCTTGCCGTACGGGAGATTCGACGCAAGCGTCTCTGCCTCGGAGTCGAGGTCGAATACGTGCAGGAGCTCCATCGCACGCTCGTCCATCTCGCGCTCCACCCTGTGGTACGACGGCAGGCGGAAGATCCCGGCGATCGTCGAATATGAATGATGGTTGTGCAGCCCGGCCTTGACATTGTCCAGCACCGAAAGCTCCTTGAAGAGACGGATGTTCTGGAAGGTGCGCGCAATCCCGGCTTTGCTGATGTCGATCGTCTTCTTTCCGGTAATATCCTGCCCGTCGAGCACGACGCTCCCGGTGTCCGGGCGGTACACGCCGGTGAGCAGGTTAAACACGGTCGTCTTGCCGGCGCCGTTCGGGCCGATCAGCCCGTAGAGCTGCCCCTTCGCGATCGTCACGTTAAAATTGTTTACAGCCCGCAGGCCGCCAAAAGAAATCCCGAGATTTTTTACTTCGAGCATCACAGCCATACTATCTGCCCTCCTTCGCCGATTTCCTGAAGAAGCGCCCGAAGTAGCGTTCCCGCCATTCCAGAGCCTTCGGGGCCCAGTTGAAGAGCATCATCACGATCAGGATGATTGAATAGATCAGCATGCGGTAATCCGCCAGGCCGCGCAGCAGCTCCGGGAGCGCCGTCAGGATGACGGCCGCGATCACGGAACCGCGGATATTTCCGATGCCGCCGAGCACGACGAACACGAGCGCCAGGATGGAGGTGTTGAAGTTAAACTTCGAAGCCTGCAGCGTCGCCAGGTTGTGGGAATAAAGCGCGCCGGCCACGCCTGCCAGCGCGGCGGAAACCGTGAAAGCCATCAGCTTGTATTTTGTAATGTTGATGCCGACAGACTCTGCCGCGATGCGGTTGTCGCGGATCGACATGATCGCACGCCCGTCGCGCGAGTCGATCAGGTTCAGCACGATAAACAGTGTGATCAGGATCAGGATCACGCCGATCAGGAACGTAGACTGCTTCGCGATGCCGGTGATGCCCTGCGGGCCTCCGAGGATCATCTTGCCGTCCGGCTCCATGCCGAGCGAAAACTGATCCTTCATTGAAAAATGGAACCCGTTGCTGTCTCTTCCGATATAAAAAACATTGATCACGTTCTTGATGATCTCTCCGAATGCGAGCGTCACAATAGCCAGATAGTCGCCCTTCAGGCGGAGCACCGGGATGCCGATCAGGATCCCGAACACCGCGGCCGCCAGCGCCGCCACCACGATCGCCAGCGCAAAGCGCAGAAGATCAGCCGGAATCACCTCCTGTGTGCACTTGGTGAAGAACGCGCCCGCGAACGCCCCCACGCACATGAAGCCCGCGTGTCCGAGGCTCAGCTCGCCGGAGATGCCGACCACCAGGTTTAAAGAGACAGCCAGGATCACATAGACGCAGATCGGAACCAGCAGGCCCTGCAGCAGGCTGGAAAGGTGTCCCGTGCTCTGAAGGATCTGCACAATGATAAACGCCGCGATGACCATTCCGTAGGTAATCAGATTATTCTTCAGATTTTTGTTCTTCTTCATTCCGCTCACCTACACTTTCTCCTGAATCTTCCTGCCGAGCAGGCCGGTCGGCTTCACAAGAAGCACTATGATCAGCACCGCGAATACGATCGCGTCCGCCAGCTGGGAAGAAATATACGCCTTGCTCAGTATCTCGATCACTCCAAGTACGATTCCCCCTATCATCGCGCCCGGGATGGAGCCGATCCCCCCGAACACCGCCGCCACGAAGGCCTTGATGCCCGGCATGGAGCCCGTGTAAGGAGAAAGCGACGGGTAGGAGGAACACAGGAGCACGCCCGCGACCGCCGCCAGGCCGGAACCGATCGCAAAGGTCAGCGCAATCGTGCCGTTCACATTGATTCCCATAAGCTGCGCGGCGCCCTTGTCTTCCGACACGGCCAGCATCGCCTGCCCGGCCTTCGTCTTATTGATGAAGGTCGTCAGGGCGGCCATGATCACGATACAGCTCACGATCGTCACGATCGTCTCCGCCGAGATGTTGAGCGCGCCGTCCGCCAGCTTCAGATCCGGGAACGGAACCACGGACTGAAAGCTCTTCGGATTCGGGCCAAAGATCAAAAGTACGACGTTCTGCAGCAGATAGCTGACGCCGATGGCCGTGATCAGCACCGCCAGCGGCGAGGCCGCCGCGCGCAGCGGACGGTAGGCAACCCTCTCGATCACGATTCCCAGCACTGTACATACCACGATCGCCACCAGGACCGCGACAAGCGGATTTGTACTCCAGCTCAGCACTACAGTGAGTGCTACGTAGCCTCCCACCATAATGACGTCGCCATGTGCGAAATTCAGCATTCTTGCAATGCCGTAAACCATGGTGTAGCCCAATGCGATTATGGCATATACACTGCCGAGACTGATGCCGTTAATCAGATAGGATAATAAACTCATGTTTGCACCTCTTGGTTTTCTGAACTCTTCTTAAATATACAAGACTTGTGATAACTCAGCGGCCCGCCTCCGGCACCTGCCGTGACCGCCGCCTCTATGGCAAAAAGGGGGTTGCTGCTGCAACCCCCTGTCGGGTCTCTGTGTAAACTGTGATCTTCTGCCCGCAGGCCGCAGATGATATCTGCGCGGCCCGTTTTTCACGGGCGCCTGCCGGAGAAAGCCAGAAACCTGTGTATTACATTCCCTTGTATGCGCCGTTCTCGATCACAACAGCCTTCGGAGCCTTGGACGGCTCGCCGTCTGCGGTCCAGGTCATGCCTGCACCGGTCAGGCCGTCAACGGAAATCTCTGTCATGGCTGCCTTCAGAGCGTCGCAAAGAGCGCTCGGATCCATGTCCGCCGTAGCGCCGGACTGCTCCAGAGCCGCCTTCATGATGTAGATGCCGTCATAAGCGTCAGCTGCGAACTGGTTCGGAACCTCGCCGAACTGCTCCTGATACTTCGCAACAAAATTCTTGGTCAGATCGTCCTCAGCATCCGCGCTGAACGGGGTAAGAAGCATAACGCCCTCAGCCAGAGACGTATCGAAGCCCTCAACGCCTGTCAGGATGCCGTCCATGCCGTCCACGCCGAACCACAGCGGAGCATAGTCCATAGCCGCTGCCTGCGTGAACACCAGAGCCGCCTCATTGTAGTAGAACGGAAGGAATACCAGCTCTGCGCCCGCATCCTTTGCCTTCTGCAGCTGTACCGTGAAGTCGGTCTTGCTGTCTGCCGTGAACGCTTCCTCGGCGACGATCTCAAACGGCTGGTTCTCAGCCTCCTGACGGAAGGTTCCGTAGATACCGGAAGAATAAACGTCCGAGCTGTCGTAGATCACGGCTACCTTGGATGCAAGGCCGTTCTCGCCGATGTACTGAGCGGAAGCCGCACCCTGAGACGGATCGGAGAAGCATACGCGGAACGCGTTGTCTGCATCGGAAATACACTCAACTGCAGAGCCTGACGGTGTCAGCAGGAACATGTTGTCGTTCAGGGCCTCAGCCTTCACCGCGGTGCACGGGCCGGAGGTAACGGAGCCGAGCAGCATCTGCATGCCCCAGTCCTTCAGCGTATTGTAGGCATTTACGGATTTCTCCGGGTCATGCTCGTCGTCCTGCGGGTTGAACTCAAGCTGTGCGCCGTTCACGCCGCCCGCCTCGTTGATCTCGTCAACCGCAATCTGTGCGCCGTTCATAACGCCCATGCCGTAAGCGGCAGCCGCGCCGGTCATCGGTCCGATGCCGCCGATCTTGAAGGTTGCTGCTTCTTCTGCAAACGCAACCGTAGAAAGCATCATGGCAGATGCGCAGGCAAGTCCTGCAAGTTTCACTAATTTTCTCATAATACCTTTCCTCCTTTTTCTGCGCGCAGTCTCCCCCATGGAAACACGCACTCATACTGCACATGATACCCATTTCGCGCAAATTTGTCAAGAAGTTTTGTGAATTTTGTGAATACATTTGTCCGCCTGGCGCGGATTTCGCAAACTTCCACAGAGACTTTACACAGTCTGCCGCCGAACCTGGCCTTTGTTCCCGCGGAAGCTCCTTCACGGGCATCTCATGCGCAGCTCTTCATTTTTAATATGCCTTGCCCCAGTACACCATCGTCTTCGCCGGCTTCCCGCACCAGATGCAGGTGTCCGCGAGATGCTCCTGCGCAAACGGCATGCAGCGGGAAGTCACGCTGAGCTCTTCCTTGATCGCGTCTTCGCACTCCTGGCAGCCGCACCACATGGCCTTGATGAAGCCCGGCCTGTGATCCGCGATATCCCGGAACTCTTCCTTCGTCACAGCCGTGTAGGTGTGCGCGTCGCGGTGCGCGCGTGCCCGTTCGAGCATCTCGCGCTGCATCGTCTCCAGCACCTCCGGCACTTTCGCGATCACATCCATCATGCCGATCGGGATCGTGGTCTTCTCTCCGGTGTCGCGGCGCACGAGCACGGCCTGCCCCGCCTCGATGTCCTTCGGCCCCAGCTCGATGCGGATCGGAATCCCGCGCATCTCCTGCTCGGCAAATTTCCAGCCCGGGCTCTTCTCGGAATCGTCCACCTTCACGCGCAGGCCGGTGCCCTCAAGCGCCTGCTTCATCTCCATGGCACGGTCGAGCACCCCTTCCTGCTGCTGGCGGATCGGGACGATCATCACCTGGGTCGGAGCGATCTTCGGGGGCAGCACGAGGCCGCTGTCGTCGCCGTGTACCATGATGATCGCGCCGATGATGCGCGTGGACAGTCCCCACGACGTCTGGTGCACATATTTCAGCGTGTTGTCGCGGTCCGCGAACTGAATGTTGAACGCTTTCGCAAAACCGTCGCCGAAATTGTGGCTCGTGCCGGACTGCAGCGCCTTGCCGTCATGCATCAGCGCCTCGATCGTGTAGGTCGACTCGGCGCCCGCAAATTTCTCCTTGTCTGTCTTGCGTCCGCGGATGACAGGGATTGCCAGCACTTCCTCACAGAAGTCCGCGTAGACGTTCAGCATCTGCTGCGTCCGCTCCTCGGCCTCCTCCGCGGTCGCGTGCGCGGTGTGGCCCTCCTGCCACAGAAATTCTCTCGAGCGGAGGAACGGCCTCGTCGTCTTCTCCCAGCGCACGACCGAGCACCACTGGTTGTAAACCTTTGGCAGGTCGCGGTAGGAGTGAATATCATTTGCATAAAAATCACAGAACAGCGTCTCGGACGTCGGGCGCACGCACATGCGCTCCTGCAGCGGCTCGAGCCCGCCGTGTGTAACCCAGGCAACCTCCGGCGCGAAGCCCTCCACATGATCCTTCTCCTTCTGGAGCAGGCTCTCCGGAATGAATATCGGCAGATACACATTCTCCACGCCCGTTCTCTTAAAGCGGCGGTCCAGCTCATGCTGAATGTTCTCCCAGATCGCGTAGCCGGCCGGCTTGATCACCATGCATCCCTTCACGCTTGTATAGTCGATCAGCTCCGCCTTCTTTACCACATCGGTATACCACTGCGCAAAATCCTCTTCCATGGAAGTGATCGCTTCCACCAGTTTCTTTTCCTTCGCCATAGAAATCTCCTTCCTGATTAAATACTCCTGCAGATGCCGGGTTCAAATGAATCCATACGGATTTTTGTGCGGCAGGCGGCCCCCACGCATCCGCCTGAAAAGCTCTTTCCCGCCGCATAAAAAAACCGGCATCCGAATCCCGCAAGGGACCGGAATACCGGCGGTACCACTCTTCTTCCCAGCCCGATTACTGCCCATTTTAAAAGCGCAAAGAGCGTTTGTCAAGCATTATTGCACTGCAATTCTCTTATTTCGCCGGAGTTTTGCCGGCGTCCGGACTGTTAGTGTAAAATTATAGTGGGCAAGATAAAAGGAAGAGGCCAAAGCCTCTTCCCAACCACACAGTTTTTCTTTATG
>CANRBX010000034.1 GCA_947628955.1 uncultured Lachnospiraceae bacterium
TCTGACGGAGCTAAAGCTATAGGCGGTCAGATACTGCCGCCCATAACATACCTAATTTTGAAATCGTTACAGTTTAATATTTTCTCCGGCGGTTAACACCATAACTGGGGGAGTAAAAAGTAAAACGCAAAGGGCAGACCTGCTTAAAATCGAAAACTTTTCAGAAACCGGGGAAGATATTTTTTGTTTTCCTCGCAATTTTTCCCCCGATATGTTATTCTAAAGATATATCTTATCAGAATCAAACGCAAGTGTTTTATGGGGAATTAGAAAATGAAATTACTGATTGCAGACGACGAGGAACTGACGCGCACCGGCGTGATCTCTTCTCTCGACTGGGCCGCGCTCGGCGTGGATGAGATCCTCCAGGCGGACGACGGACTTCACGGACTCGAGATCGCGCGGAAATACCGGCCTGAGATCATTCTGTGCGACGTGCGGATGCCCCGGATGGACGGGATCACGATGCTGCAGCAGCTCGAGCAGACACTGCCCGACTCCGTGGCGATTTTCATGAGCGGCTACTCCGACAAGGAATATCTGAAGGCCGCGATCCGGCTGAAGGCCGTAAACTACATAGAAAAACCGCTGAATCCTTCCGAGATCCGGGAGGCCTTTCTCGCTGCCAAGGAGCTGTACTGGCAGAAGGTCCACTCGCACCGCGGCGAATCCCTCTACTCGATGGAGACCGCCTCCCAGCTCGCGCTCCAGCTCACAGTACCCTACGGGGCGAACGAAGAGCTGATCCGGCGGCTGGCGGGCGAGCTGTCCCTGCAGTTCACGCAGGACACCTCCTTCACCACCTTTATCGTCCGGCCGGATTCCTCCGCGGACACCGGCGAACTGCCCGCAGACGCGGTCTTTCCGGGTTTCCGGAATTTTCTCATGCAGTATGGCCTCAGGGCCGTCTGCACGGAAAAACACAGGCAGTACGCCGTGTTCTGTGTGTTCGGGGAGAGCCGCCCGACGCCGGAGCTTCTCTCAGAGATCGGCGCGTTTCTGGGCGGCCTCTATGCGCCCTGCGGAAAGTATATGCTGGCCGCCGGCGACACGCAGCAGGGGCCTGCACAGGCCTATTCCGCCTACGCCTCCGCTGTCGTCGTTCTGCAGAGCTGCTTTTTCTACCCGGCAGACACATTTCTCATGCCGCAGATCCTGCAGCAGGAGGACGCCCGCCGTGAGCCGCTTCCGGATTCCCTGGAGGCCCGCTTCAGCGAGTCGCTGGCCGGGCGCAGCCCGGAAGCCTGCCAGGCACTTCTGGACCAGCTTTTTTCCTTTTTCTTCCGGAACAGCACCGTGTTCCAGAACCAGGCCAAGGATCTGTACTACAAGCTGCTCCTCTCCCTGGAGGACGCCAAAAAGCAGATGCAGCTCGGCGCGGATCCGGATTCCGGCAACATCGTGGACATCCTGGAGTCGTGCTTCAGCTTCCAGGAGCTCCACACAGTACTGTCCGAGAAGACCGGGGACTTCTTCCGGCGGCTGGAGCATTCGGCGCGCGAAAATTCCACGATCCGCCTGATCAAGGAATACATCGGCAAAAATTATGCAAACGAGCTGCTGTCCGTCCGGGACATCGGAGACCACGTGTTCCTGTCCGCCTCCTATGTCTGCACGTTTTTCAAAAACGAGACCGGGCAGACGCTGAACCAGTATCTGACGCAGTACCGCATGGAAAAGGCAAAGCAGCTTCTGGACGACCCGCGCTACCGGATCACGGACATCTCCGCGATGGTCGGCTACAGCGACAGCAGCTATTTCGGAAAGAGCTTCCGGAAGTACTGCGGGCTGTCGCCGTCGGAATACAGAGAACGGACGTCCGGCTGAGCTCCCGGGCGGCAGATTGGAGCTTTTATGAGACACTTTTTCTCCTCCGTGCGGCAGCATTACGGCGATCTGCACCTGCAGACCAAGATCACGATCGTCCTGATGCTGGTCGTCACGGTTCCCGTGCTGATGCTCGGCATCTTTTTTTACGGACGGCTGTACGACATGGTCGTCTCGTACACCATCCGGCAGGAGCAGGACACCTCCGCGAAAACCTCCCCGATGGTCGGGGACATCATCCGGCAGATCCTTGATGTAAACGCAGAGCTCAACAGCCTGCCCTTCTGCGCCGCGGCCTTCGGCCCTGAACCCGTCACACCCGACGGGCTTGCCGAAACCGCGGCGTCCGGCGATTTCCGCGGCCAGACCGAGCGCCTGACCGACGGGGATCTGATCACAGCCATCCGCATCTACGCCGACCTGCCGGACCAGGACCAGCTTCTCTTCCGGCACGAGGCGACACAGGACATCTTCCGCCCCCTGTCCGCGGTGCGCGGAACCTACTGGCACGGCATTTTCAGCGCGGGCACGGTCCGCGAGCTCTTCTGCCCGTCCTTCTACCTCGGGACGCGCGAGCGCGCGGAGAACGGCGACATCGCCTATATCCAGGCCGCGGAGATCCGCTTCCCGGACGGGACGGTTCCCTGTTATCTTGCCGTCTATTTTTCGGCTGAGCCCTTTATCAGGATCCTCACGGACAACCTCAAGCTGGACGGCGGCGTCTCCTACATCATGAATGAGCGCAATACGCTCGTGGCGTCCTCCGACGCCTCCCTGTCGGGGATCTACTGGCTCAACTACGATACCATCCGCAGCTCGGCGGTTTCCTCGAACAATTTCATCGAGCGCACGATCCTTGAGAACCGGGTCTACGCCGGCTTCTACAGCATCCCGCAGACCGAGTGGTACATGGTGACGATCCTGCCGTCCGCGCCGCTGATCCGCCAGAGCAACACCATCATGGTGCAGTATATCCTGTTCTACCTGGCGTTCCTGGTGGTCGCGTTTCTGCTCTCCATTTTTCTGGCCCGCTCCGTCACTGGCCGTATCTCATCCGTCATCGACCAGATGCGGCAGGTCCGCCAGGGGCCCCCGGTTCCGATGGAGGATCCGCGCTACCACGACGAGGTCGGAGATCTGATCGACACCTACAACTACATGACGCGGGCCATGGACCAGCTGATGAAGGAACAGGCGCAGGCCGCCGAGGATCTGCGCATCGCAGAGTTCAACTCCCTGCAGGCCCAGATCAACCCGCATTTTCTCTACAACACGATGGACATGATCAACTGGCTGGCCCAGCAGGGACGCACCTCGGAGGTCAGCGATTCCGTGCAGGCGCTCTCGCGCTTCTACAGGCTCACGCTGAGCCGGAAGCAGAGCATCAGCACGATCGACCAGGAGGAAGAACATGTCTCCATCTATGTCCGCCTGCAGAATATGCGCTTTCACGGCAGCATCTCCTTCATCTCCGATATTCCGGACGAGCTTCTGGGATATCAGATCCCGAAGCTGACGCTCCAGCCCGTCATCGAGAACGCCGTCCTGCACGGCATTCTGGAGAAAGACAGCAAGTCAGGCACGATCGTCCTGACCTGCTGGATGGAGGGCGAGGATATCGTGATCCTCGTCTCGGACGACGGAGTGGGCATCCCTCCGCAGAAGCTCGCCACAATCCTCACCGGGGACGGAAAGAGCTCATCCGGCGGCACGAACATCGCAGTCTACAACACGCACCGCAGGCTGCAGATCCTCTACGGAGAGGAATACGGCCTTTCCTACTCGAGCGTTCCCGGCAGGGGGACGGATGTACAGATCCGCATCCCGGCCCGCAAGGCACAGTGAAATTCTGCCGCGCGGGCGGCGCAAAGCCCTGTCCCGCATGTGCAGCAAACCTCTGCCGCGCGGGCACAGTGAATATCTGCCGCGCGGGCCGCGCAAGGCCCTGTCCCGCATGTGCAGCAATCCCCTGCCACGCGGGCACAGTGAGATCCTGCGCCGCCGCGGGCACAATCAATGGAAACCTGCAATTACCTGCAATTATCAGAAGGGCCGCCGCAGTCTCCTGCGACAGCCCTTCCTGTGAAGCCATCATTTAAAACTCATTTGCAGTCAGCCTGATTCGCTCTGCGGCCCTGCGGCGGAAATTAATCATTGAAAACCGCCACAAAGGTTCTGCCCGCATGTTCGGGGCCAAAGACACCGCCGCTGTACAGATCACCTGTACGCTGTACGCTGTCTTCCCCTGCTGCGATCACCTGCTGCCAGCCGGCAAATCCGGCGCCCTCAGGCACAGGAGCCGCAAAGCTTACATCGCTTCTCCGCGTCGGGATATAGGCGTGATACATTTTGCCGTCCATCCAGACAAGGGTGTGATACCATTTGCTCTCAAATCCGGCCGGAACCTGGCTCCAGCCCTTCTCCGACAGGAATACCGTCCACTGGATGTAGCCGCTTGTCGTACCGTTTTCCCTGGCACTCTCGTATCCGCAGGCCGGATTGCCCGGAACATGTCCTCTGCGGGGGATTACTTTGTATGTGCCGCACTTGGTGCATCTGACAAATCCTGTCATCTCACACTTTTCATCCTCCATGGCTATCCCGACCAAGCTGCTGACGCTGGCCTGTGCCCAGCTGTGGCCGCCCAGGGACGGGATCGTCTCCGGTTCCACGCCGTCTTTGTAGGCATTGCATCTCGAGCACTGTGCGTAGGCAGTGCATCCGTCCTCGGTGCAGGTCGCCTGCTTCTGTGCATGGCTGACCCACTTGTGCTCAGCCAGCGCCGGCAGGACCGTCTCCCTCACGTCGCCGCACACGCTGCACCTTTCTTTTCTGCTGCCCTGCACGCCGCAGGACGGCTCAACAGTCTCGAACGTGGTGTAGCTGTGGCCGGCTGCCTTTATGACAGTTCCCTGCCGCTCTCCGCAGACCTCGCAGATCTTCCCCTGGAATCCGTCTTCCGTGCAGGTAGCCTCTATGCTTGCCTCTTCCCACGTGTGTGCCGTCTTCGGAAGGGTTTTCACAGCCGTCTTCTCATCGCAGCGTATACATTTTCTGTAGGACAGACCGGTCGACGAGCAGGTCGCCTCTTCCACGGTCGTCCCCGTGCAGAAGTTGTGTCCGAGCGGCTTCACATAGGAAAACAGCTCCATCTGGCAGTACGGGCAGATGCTTCTGTTCCTCTTGCCGGACGTCGTGCAGGTAGGCTCGATATCCGCCTGCGGCACCATGACGTCCTCTCTGTGCTCGACGCCGCCGGTGACGTTCCTGTAATTGCAGACCGTGCAGTAATATATGACATAGTTATAGCAGTGGTTCCCCGGAACGTGCTCAACATGCTTCTCGCCATACTTATGTCCCGCGGCCGCAAACGTGCGCGTCTTGCTCAGACCGCAGCGGGTGCATCTGCTCTCCTCGATCCCTTCCTCCGTACAGGTGGCGTCCTTCACCACACTCCACGACACATGGTTGTGTCCGAGCGGGGACAGGGATCTGTAGTACGGCTGGTAGCCGCAGTCCTGGCAGTACTCATAGGGCTCCCATCCCCACGAGGTACAGGTGGGCTGTTTCCCTTCCACTGAAACCATCCTGTGGGGTGTTTTTGCAACCGTGTCCGGCGTCGTCGCATAGCCGCAGCGGGTGCATGTGTCATATGCCGTCAGCCCTGTGCTTGTGCAGGTCGGGGCAACCGCCGCATGGTGGACGAGCTCATGTCCGAGTGCCGAGAGCACCAGCGGAGTCGTCCTGTAGCCGCAGACCGTGCAGTACTCATAGGAGCTCAGTCCGGTCTCGGTGCAGGTCGGGGCAACCGACTCGACCACTACCAGGCCAAGGTGCTTCTTCCCGCACTTTGCCTCTGTCTCCCGCACAGCAGGTGCGTTTGTCTGGGGCGCTTCTGTCTCCTTCACACTCGGTGCAGGTGCAGGCGCTTCCGTCTCCTTCACACTCGGTGCGGACGCGGTCGTCTTCTCTGCAGCCGGTGCGGATGCCGGAGTTTTCTGTGCTGCTGTCGGGGTCTTCTGTACAGTCGGTGTCGGCGCAGGTGTCGTCTCCACGCTCGGCGCGGATGCCGGAGTTTTCTGTACAGCCGGTGTCGGCGCAGGTGTCGTCTCCACGCCCGGCGCGGATGCCGGAGTCTTCTGTACAGCCGGTGCAGGCGCAGGTGTCGTCTCCACGCTCGGCGCGGAAACCGGAGCCTTCTGTACAGCCGGTGCAGGCGCAGGTGTCGTCTCCACGCTCGGCGCGGATGTTACCGGAGTGCTCGCCGCGGGAACATTTTCCCTGGCCGGAGCCGTGTCAGAAGCTGTCACTGCAGCCGGAGCTTCCGCTGCGGCCTTCTCTGCCGCCGGGGCTGCTTCCGTCTCAGGAGCCGGCTCTGCGGTTTCTGCTGCCAGAGCAGCAGCCGGTGCCTCCTGCGCGGATTCCTGTGCTGCCGGCGCTTCTGCCGCCGTGTCTTCGCTCTCGCCTCGAACGTCAACCTTCAGCAGCTTCACATAAGCGGCAGTCTTTCCATCCGGAACAGTGACGACTGTCTTCTTCGAAACTCCCTTCAGAGCATTCTTGTCAACAGTCTTGAGCACCTTACTCTTGATATCGACTGTCTTCAGCTTTTTGCAGCCCGCGAACGCGTTTGCCTCGATCTTTTTGATCGCCGTGTTCGTGACTACCTTTTTCAGCTCTGTGCAGTCCTTGAATGCGCCTTTGCCAATCGCATCCACCGTCAGGGTGTATTTCACCTTCTTTACGGTTTTCGTCACAGTTTTCGGCACATTCACGGAAGTCACACTGGACTTTGCGCCAACCAGCGCGGCTGTGCCTGTTTTCCCCTTCAGAGAGGTAACCTTGTACTGAAGCTTTCCGCTCCAGAACTCCGTTCCCTTTTTGAAGGAGCTCGTTTTTGCCTTCGCCGCAGCCGGAATTGTCGTGCTGACCGTCCCAACATTAACAGCCATCATCAGTACCATCATCATCAGTAAACATTTTAACCATTTTTTCATCTTCATACGATACCCTCCTCTCCAACTATAAAGCAGTTGTTCGTTTCGGGTCCATATTTCCTGTCACAGGATTTAAAGCATATCTTGTGAAGCACATAAGAAATATGGCAACCGGCTGTCATAGCCGCGCAGGCGGCCTTAGACCCATAGCTTTGCGTCCCTGCTTTTCAGCAGGTTTGCCCTTAGAACATTTTCTTCTCGTTGTCATGTTACTTTAGTGTAATGTCTTCATGTAATCATTTGCTGAATCATAGCTCTGTCTACTGTTTTTAACTCTGATACTCACAGCTGCCTGTTTTCCCCGCATCACCTCCCCCTCAGATATTTTATGCCCTGTCAGGCAAAGTGTACAGGGCACAAAACCGGGACATCTCCGTGACAGATTCCCTGCTCTTATCATACACGACGGGCAGAGAATCGTCAAGAAAACCTGTTAAAAGATTTACGCAAATCCGTGATTATCCATAGATTCCCGCAGAAAAAGAGGGCCGCCGCAAAACCTTCTGACAGTTTTGCGGCAGCCCCCCTGGTGTCTGCTTCAGAAATATTATTCTCCTGCTTCTTCTATGATCTCCGCTGCATCCTCAGCCTCCGCCGCCGGCTGTCCCGGCTCTGCTGCAGGCTGTCCCGCCGCGGCGGTCTCCTGCTGCGCGGGATCTTCGTTCGCGGCCGCCGGTGCGTCCGCCAGATGCTCGGACAGGTCGAACTGATGCTCACCGTGAATGACCTGCGGGATCTCTGTCTGCTCCTGCATCTGCAGGGCAGCCTGCTCCGCCTCTGTGATATAATGTGCCGTGAAGACCACATTCATGTAATCGCAGGGTACCGACAGCTCCGTCCTGTCGATGCTGCCATCCTCAAGCTTCTCATAAAGATCGTCCGGGATCTCTTCCTCGCTGTGGGACCAGGTCCACTTCTCAAACACATAACCCGCATTCGGCTCCGGCGCCTCCACTTCTATGCGATTGTCCGAAGATATGCTGGTAAGTACTGCGGAATAGGATGTGCTTCCGTCGGACAGCCTGAATCCGCCGCACACATTGGAATCTGCCTTAAACGTGGCATCCCACACAATGCGGGCCCTTGCGTTTGTCTCTCTGCCCGTCTCCGGATCTGCCTGGCCTCCCTCCGGCCTGGTCGTTCCGCAGACACTGCAGTATACGTGGCCGTTTTCCTTTGGCTCGCCCCACGTGTGTCCCTTTCCGTTGCACGGAACCTCGGACCATGGAACCCAGCTTTCTCCGATGTTGTACGCGTACCGCAGCTCACTGCACTTCGTGCATCTCTCGGTCCGTATTTTTCCGGTATCGCTCATGGACGCCAGTGCGCCCTCCTGGTCTCCCGGCTGGCCTGTGACGTGAACCCACTCATGATCACATTTTACCCGCGGGATCACCACCGTCTCTACATAGCCGCACCCTTCATTCGTGCACTCTCTTACGGCGTGTCCTTCTACCTCCGTCGTAGCGTATGTCTCGATTTTTTCCTCCGTCATATTATGCTGCTTCATGGTGCCGGAAACAGTCTTTATGCTCTTGTAATCACATTTCGTGCAGGTGGTCTCAATCTTCTCGTTCCGGTAGCAGGTCGCCTCAATCTTTGTCTCTATGAAGTCATGCCCGACCGCCGGGATGCGCTCCGACTTTATCTCTGTACATCCTGCATGCGCACAGGCAATCTCCCTCAGGCCGTCCTGCACACAGGTTGCCGCCTTCTCAGAGAGAATCTGGCCGGAAGCGAAATCGTGTCCGGTCTTCGGCGCTGTCACCGTCTCGTTCTGTATCTGGCCGCAGCGGCTGCACTGGTCATAGGAACGTCCGTCCTGTGTGCAGGCAGCCGGATCGTCATGATGCACCATCTCGTGGCCAAGGGCACTCCGGATGTTTCCATCCGCATCATGAGAATCAACCGTCTGGTAGCCGCAGAGCGCACACTTGTAGTACGTGGCGCCGTTTTCCGTACAGGTCGGCTCCACATCCTTTAGCACCTCAAACTGGTGCTCTTCCAGCCTTATGCCCTTCGTCACGGTCTTGCCGCAGATCGGGCAGGTGCCGGTTTTGCTTCCCGTATCGCGCCAGGTCATATCATAACCAAGATAACCGCAGTATGGCTCCTTCGTCACAACCCAGATAAACTCACACACATGCGGAGCCTCTGTCTCCGGGGCCTGCGGAGCTTCTGTTGCCTGTATTACGATCTCCGTCTGCGGTGCATTCGTCTCCGGAGTTTTTGCCGCTGCCTTCGGGGCTTCGGTCTGCGCCGGGGCCTTTGCTGCCACTTTCGGGGCCTCGGTCTGCGCCGGGGCCTTTGCCGCTGCCTTCGGGGCCTCTGTCTGCGCCGGGGCCTTTGCCGCCGGAGCTGCTGCCTTAGGAGCTTCCGTCTGCGCCGGGGCCTTTGCCGCCGCCTTCGGGGCCTCTGTCTGTGCCGGGGCCTTTGCAGCTGCCTTCGGGGCCTCTGTCTGCGCCGGGGCCTTTGCCGCCGGAGCTGCTGCTTTCGGAGCTTCCGTCTGCACCTGGGCCTTTGCTGCCGCCTTCGGAGCCTCGGTCTGCGCCGGGGCCTTTGCCGCCGGAGCTGTCGCTGCCTTCGGGGCTTCCGTCTGTGCCGGGGTCGCTGCCTTAGGAGCTTCTGTCTGCGCCGGGGCCGCTGCCGCCGGAGCTGTCGCTGCCGTCGGAGCCTCGGTCTGCGCCGGGGCCTTTGCCGCCGGAGCTGTCGCCGCCTTCGGAGCCTCGGTCTGCGCCGGGGCCGATGCTGCCTTAGGAGCCTCTGTCTCCGGTACTCTCATCTCGGTCTGAGCCGGAACCTCAGCCACAGAAGCTTCTGCCGCCGGGGCCTTTACCTCTGCTGCGGACGACGGCAGAGCTGTATCCGCAGAATCCTCTGCGCCCGGTACAGCCGTCTCAGGCGCGGCCTGCGGCTGCTGTGCGGCCGGAGCTTCCGTCTCCGGTTCCTGAACAGTGACATTCAGCTTCTTCTCATAGGAAGCAGCCTTCCCCTCCGGAACGCTGACGACCACATCGCCCGGCACGCCCTTCATGGCGCTCTTGTCAACACTTGTCAGCTTCCTGCTCTGGATGTCTATCTCTTCAAGCTTTTTGCAGCCGGAGAACGCGTTTTTGCCGATCTTTTTGATCTCCGTGTTCGTGACTACCTTTGTGAGCTTCCTGCAGTCCTTGAACGCGTTTGCCCCGATCTCATTTACCGTCAGGGTATATCCGCTTTTTTTGACCGTCTTCGGAATGTTTGCCGTCTTCACGCCCGAATCCGCGTCTATCAGCGCCACGGTTCCGGTCTTCTTCTTCGTGTTCACGGAAGTTACCTTATACTGAAGCTTTCCGCTCCGGAATTTCGTTCCCTTCTCAACAGCCGCTTTTTTCGAGCTCGTGGCCGCGGAAGCCGTCAGGCCCGCTGTCCCGACATTGACAGCCATCATCAGGGCGATGACCATCAGCAAACATTTTAACCATCTCTTCGTCTTCATACAATACCCTCCTCATTTTCTCCAGACTGCTGCTTCGTCTCGGCCCATATTTCCTGTCATACGGTCTTCAGAGAAATTCCCGGAGTCAAAAATAACCGCCTGATTATTCTTCATAATCAGCGGTTACCACTAAATCTCCTATGTCTGTCTGACTCGTCATAGAAATATGGCAACCGGCTGTCCTAGCCTGTACTGACCTTAGACCCCTGGCTTTGCGTCCCTGTCTTTCGGCAGGTTTGCTTTTAAAACAATTTCTTCGATTCAGATTCATAATACTACTGCCCGGCCCCTTTGTCAACCACATTTTGCCTGAATCGGTTGAATCGGTTGAATCTGTGGTTGAATTAAATATGAGGGCCAGAGCCTTTCTGCCTGTATGGCTTATTAGAGACTATTTTGACTAAGAAAAATTTTTTGGGGGGGATTCAGATACATCCTCCAGAGCAAGCGGTGGATTTGTGGGATGGTATCCGATCATAAGCGGTCTTAGCAGCATCGATAATTCGGCCGCATCAGCAAAATATTCCCAAATGACCTTCGGTGTCCGAGCTGATCCGGCGTATGACGCCTTTTTCTTTTAACGATTTAAGTCTGAGCGTAACGGTTTTCTGCTCACACCAAGTTTATCAGCAAAAACGGCAACAGAGTGAATTGCATTCGCAAAGCTATTTTCATTTTAGAATAATCCACTTTCCACCTTTATCCGGTCCTTCCCGTTTGATTCGTTTTTTGACTTTAAGTTTTTTGATGATGCGTTCAACTGTGGATATGGGGATGCCGGTTATATTCGCTATTTTGGTTCCGGAAATGGAGGAATCCTTTTGCATAAGTGATAGTACGGCACTTTCTCTTTCGGTCAGTCCAACTTTCACTTCACGGTTATGACCTTCATTTTCTCCCTCATTATGATGGAGAAAATAAGGGTGAATGAGAAGCGTAGTTGAGAAAGATAAGCGGTCAGGATCCGTTTCAAAAATGGGCATTGGAGAACCATTCTGTGATAATGCGTTCAATATTTTACGGAATCCGGTATTACGTCCCTCAGTGAGGTGCATTTCCTTTAGAAATTCTCCAATACGCCGATTGCGGTAGCGTCTGTTAAAGACACGGTAGGTTCTCAGACCTTCTTCTGTGATGGAGCGATCCGCACCGGGATGACTGACGATTTCTATTTTATCCGGCAAAATACGGACTTCAATCGGTTCCCGGACATCGTAACCCTTATGATAGACGGCATTGCAGAGACTTTCCTCAATGGCTGCATAGGGGTAGTTGAAAAATCGGTCGGCTTCCGCACGGTCAGCGCGTTTGATCACCTGTTCTGTGATAACAGTATTGCGAATATAAAGCAATGCCTCACGAAGCTGTTGGTGAAGGGGGCCCTTGAAGGTTTTTTCTATGATCTTGTCCCCGCCCAGATCATCGGGAAACTGGACGACATCAATCTGCGCATATGGGAAGAAACGCTGCGGCTCCAGGCTGAAGAACATCAGGCCGACATTCTTGGGCTTTGTATATTCAGGCAGAGAATTTACAATATTCATATTCCGGCACAGCTCGATGAAATCCATTTGTCGGGATTCTTCATAGAGTGAACTCCCTATCTCTTTGAGATACGCCTGTATCAGCGTAAGATTCAAATCGGCCAAATCTGCTTCATGGCTGATTCTGTCGTCAAAAGGCACATTGTTTGCAAGATTATAGAGGTCTCGTTTTTCTTCTTCGGATGGCACTATGGTGCTGGCCATTTTCCGAATATAATAAATTCGTTCCTTTTCTCCCTTCGCCATGGATTTTGGAGAGGAATATGGACGTAGATATCCCCCTGGAGCCCAGATGACGATAAACTTCTTCCCGTCATAGTCGGCAACCTCTACGATAGGAAGGTACTCGGGCTGAATACGCTTACATTTGTTCAGCATGTCTTTCAAATAGGAGTCAATCTTTTCCACGGGGACGCCCTGAAGTACACCGGGTCGGCCATCTTTTTCTTTCACACCGATTACAATATATCCGCCGCCCCAGTTGTCAATATCATTTGCAAACGCACAAATTGTTTTAAGGGAAGCTTCTGCGTCCCACGTTTCCTTAAATTCAATTCTTGCCCACTCCACGACATTTCCGGAGAGTAAGGTTTTAATATTAGTTGGAACGGCCATTGCAGTCTACCTCAACTTTATTCTCGATATACTTTCCGCTTTTAATGCGGACATCGGTGGGCTTTTACGCATCCCCCGGGATGATTCAGCAGGAGCCGGCTTTCTGTGCGCCCAAAATCCTGCCATCTGCACAGGGGATGCTTACCCTCCGTGCAGAAATGCTCCATTTAGCTGCAGCTTCAGAAGCAGAAATGTATTTCATCTCTTATGGCCCCTTTCAAGGGTCGATAACTATATTATATTCATCAGCTCGAATATCATCAAGAAGTTTGAGAAAAAAGATTCGTGCTTTATTTTTTCGTGAAGTGAAAAGTTTATTTCCACTTTGAAAAGCACCGGAAAAAAAGTGGCATTTACTAATCTGTGGTTGAATTTATGGTTGATGCCTTGTCTGTCAGGACATTCTCTGCCGGTTAAAATGTCTGCCCGCAGGGCGTACACTGCGGGCAGACAGATTTTACGCGGTATACCCAAAGGGCACCCCGTAACTCACGCCCCTCCGGGGCCGGTTTTATGCTGTATACCCACGGGGCACCCCGTAACTCATGCCCCTTCGGGGCAGATTTTACGATGTATACCTAAAGGTACCCCGTAACTCATGCCCCTCCGGGGCCGGTTTCATGCGGTATATATCTTGACGTCGAACGACTCGTGGATCACGGTGCGGGCTTCTTCGATCGAAGTAAATTCGCCTGCCTCGAGCATCTGCGCCGTGATGTTGCCGATCGCGGTCGCCTCTCCCGGGCCTGCATGGACTTCCTTGCCGGTCGCTCTCGCGGTCAGTTCGTTCAGGTAGCCCGCATTGGAGCCGCCGCCCACGACGTGGATGCGGTGATACGTTCTGCCCGTCATCTCTTCAAGCTCCTTCGCCGTCTTTGCATAGCACTCCGCAAGGCTTGTGTAGATCACTGTCGCCAGCTCCCCGAGCGTCTCCGGAACCTGCTGCCCGGTCCTGCGGCAGAAGTCCTTCACGGCCTCGGTCATGTTGTCCGGGGAAAGGAAGCAGTCCGCATTCGCGTCCACCCTTGACGGGAAGTCCTTCGCCTCCTCCGCCATATCGCAGATCTGCGCAAAGCTGTATTTATCGCCAAATTCATGGCGCACGGACTGGATCATCCACAGGCCCATGATATTCTTCAGATAGCGGAAGCGTCCCGCGTAGCCGCCCTCATTCGTGAGGTTGCGCCGGAAGCTCTCCATCGAGCAGTCCGCCGTCGGGCGCTCCAGGCCCATCAGCGACCACGTGCCGGAGCTGATATAGATAAAATCGTCGTCGTTCGCCGGAACCGCGAGCACCGCAGAGCCGGTGTCATGCGTAGCCGGAGCGACCACCTGCAGGTCGAAGCCGACTTCTTTGCGCACTTCCTCGCTGAGGCCGCCGATCACCGTCCCCGGCATGATCAGCTTCTGGAAAATCTTCCGCGGATATCCGAGCATATCCATCAGCTCATAGTCCCAGTCCATCGTCGTCGGGCTGACGAGCTGTCCCGTCGTCGCCTCCGTGTACTCGCAGGTCTTCTTTCCGGTCAGCAGATAGTGGAAATAGTCCGGCACGTGCAGAAGCGTTTCCGCCTGCTCGAGGTACTCCGGATGCTTTTTCTTAACAGCCATCAGCTGATAGATCGTATTGAAGATCGCCTTCTGAATGCCGGTGCGCGCGTACAGCTTCTCGTGCGGAATGATCTTATAGACTTCCTCGTCCATCCCGTCCGTGCGGTGGTCGCGGTATCCGACCGTATTGCCGAGCACTTTATCGTCCTTGTCCAGAAGCACAAAATCCACGCCCCACGTATCGACGCCCATGCTCACCGGGATCTTGCCGATCTCTTTGCACTTCTTCATCCCGGCGATGATCTCCTTATACAGGCGGTCAAACTCCCAGCAGAGTTCCCCGTCCTTCTTCACCATGCCGTTCTCGAAGCGCCAGACCTCTTCAAGCTCCATCTTTCCGTTTTCCAGATGCCCCAGGATCAGTCGTCCGCTCGACGCTCCGATATCCACGGCCAGATAATATGCACTCATTGTTCATCCTCCTTTTTGTGGTTTTATAAGATATATTTATATTCTCCGCTGTCAGGTCTCACTCAGTATCTCTTCCAGTCTCGACAGACCGTACATCGCGAGCGAGTGGTCTTCCTCTCCGGTGCCGCCGCTGACGCCCAGCCCTCCGATGATCGTTCCCCCGGCCACAATTGGCACGCCGCCGCCGAAAATGATGATGTTGCCGCCCTCCATCTTGTCAAGCCCGTAGAACGTTCCGCCCGGCTGTGCCAGCGCATTCAGCTCCATCGTGGACATTTTAACCGCCACAGAGGTGTAGGCCTTTTTGACCGCCACGTCAAAGCTTACAAGGAAGGCCCCGTCCATCACGTGCACGGCGATCGGGTTACCCTCCGGATTGCAGACCGCGATCACGGCCTTTTTGCCGCGGCGCTCTGCCTCTTTTTCTATCTCCCCGATCAGCCTCTTGGCCTGCTTTAGAGTAATTCTGCCCGGCGTACCCACGCGCCGGAGCACCTCCTGTATCACGGCCTCGCTGATCTGCTGATTTCCATTCTCCTCCATCGCCGACTCTCCCATGCCTGTCCGGCTGCCGCCGGCTGCTCTCATCTCATACGGTTCCTTCTGTCCCGGAAGCTCCCGGCCTTCTGCCGCATACTCCCCTGCGCCTGCCCCGGACGCTCTGCCGTACTGCGCCGGGGACGTCCGGTTTTCGTTTTCCCCCGCTTCCGGCCGGCTGCTTCCCGCCGCTTTCGCATCCTCATACCGCGCAAGCACATACAGGTAATCCGCCAGGCGGTTCATATACTTCTTCGTCCCGTTGTCCGAGCCGAACTTCACGCTGACGCTCGCGAGCGCGCGCTCCGCCCTCCTTGCCACGGTCCGGGCGATATCGATCTCCGCCGACAGCCGGTTCTGTCCCGGCAAAATGAAGTACTTCGGGCGCTCAAACAGCGCCTCCATGTGATCGATCTCTGCCTCAACGGCTTCCGTCTTCTCATCACCGATCCTGTAATCTTTATTGTAAGGATCTGCCACGCCGGACATCACCGTGATCAGCGTCTGCTGGATCTCCTCCAGAAACGTTGCTGCGCGCTGTGTCTCCGCCGCGGGGCCGGTCTCCCGGCGCTCCCGGAGCATGGTCTTCACCAGGCCGAGATGGCTCGTCAGCTCGTCGATGCTGCCGACAAGCTGAATGCGGTCGTCCGACTTGGACACGTTTTTTGTGTGGATCAGGCTTGTGATTCCCTTATCTCCGCCCCTGGTGTAAATGTTCATACTGACATCTCCCAAATTTCCTGTCTGTGGTCACTGTCATGAAGCTCTGCATCACTCCGGCCCGCTCACCGGCTTAAACGGCAGCTTTTTCACCGCCCGCGCGCTGTTCGCCCCCAGATTCCGGCACTGCCGGAAGGACGGCATGTCCAGCTCAAAAACATTTTTTCCCCGCGGGAGCCGCTGCATCTGCATCGCCAGCCGCGCGCCGCACATCCCAATCCCGGAGCCGAGCATCGACTCCGCGGCCGCCTCATAGGCGAGACCGTCCAGATCGCCCTCATGCGTCTGCACCTGGTACAGCACACCCTCTTCCTCGATCCCCGCGCAGACCTCGCGAAGGAGGTCCTCGTCGGGCTCATGTACATAAATCATAATCGTCGGCCGGTTCACAACCATGCGGGGTCCTCCTTATGAAAATCGGGCTGCGCCTCACTCTTCTGCCATGCACGCCGCAGACCGCCTTTTCAAGGCTCTCGCTGCTTTCGCAGCTTCCGTCTGCGGCTGGCAGAACTGTTTATTCAAAGTATGACAGGAGCAGTCCTGTTGCGACTGCGTTCCGCGGGCCGCAGACGCCGCGGACGTTCCCGCGCCCGCAGACGATGCGGTACTCGGAAAGCGCCTGCGTCAGCATCTCCGGGATCTCGAAATCCTCCGCGGAGCCGCCCACAAGCACCACATTCGGGATCCGGCGCAGGTCATGCTCCGGGGCCACCTCGCGCAGTGCGCGCAGCGCGTTCGTTACAAATACCTTCCGCTTCGCCTCGCGGCGGACCTCCAGGATCTTCTCCATCGGGATGTCCTCTTCCACCTTCAGCATCTCGCCCGGCGCGAGAAGCACCACATGTCCGTAGTATCTCGGGTCGATGGACTCCTCGAAAAACCGCATCGCGCCGTTCTCCAGGCGCATGTGGAACAGGCTCTCCACCTTGCCCATCGGATATTTTTTAATCTGCTCCGCCGACGTCCTGCTGCCCAGCCCGAGCTCGGTCCGGATCAGCATCGAGACGAGCTCTCCGGCGCCTGCCTGGTGCGTTGTGCGCACACTGCCGTCCGGCTGCAGAAGGGCCGCATCCGTCGAGCCGCCGCCCATATCGAGTATCGCAAGCGGAAGCTGCGTGCCCGGCGTCGTCATCGCGCCGAGCGAGGCCATCACGGCCTCAACCCCGGCCACGACCGCCTTCACTCCCAGCTCCCGCTCGAGGCGGGCCGCGATCTCGCGCATCGGCAGCCGCTGTGTCTTCACCATGGCGGCGATGCCGACGGCCTTCTCCATGCAGGTCTCCCCGGCCAACGAGCCGGAGATCTCCACCGGGGCCAGCGTATCGACCGCCAGGATATCAGTGATCTGTATCTGTTCGCGGTGCTCCTTCGACACATCCGCCATGCTGGCCTTGATGCGCGTGAGCATATTTCCCACGTTTGTATTCTTCTCTCCGTCAATGTCCCGGATCTCGCCCGCAGAGGCGAGCGTCTCCATGATCCGGTCTGCTCCGGCGTCGATGTCGACGCGCTTTTCCTGCTGCCCGCGGAAGGTGATGTGCCCGGCGGGCAGAACATTTTCCTGAATGTTTCCGTGCGGCGTGCGGATGACGACCGCGCTGCGCTTGCCGATCAGGCTCTTTGCGATCGGTGTGACCGACTTCGTCTCGGCGGCGTTCAGGCCGAGCAGCGTGGCGATCCCGTAGGGATTGGACAGCATGCGGATCGACGTCCCCGGCAGGGCCACCTCGATCGCCGCCAGCCTGCCCTCCGGCACCCTGTCGATATGGCGCACCTCGTCCACGATCGGCATCTTCTTATTCAGGCGGTTCTCCACCAGCACCGCCTCGTCGGCCTGCAGGATCAGGCCGCGGATGTCGAGCTCCGGGATGTGCTGGTTCAGCCGCGCGGCGACCTCTTCATACGAAAATCTGTCCGCGGCCGCCACAATGTACGGCACGCCCGGCTTCCCTCTCCAGACATTCTCGAGCAGCAGAAGCTCTCCCACCGCCTCGCCCGCGCCTGCCGGCGTGGACGGATTGTGCCCGATCATCGAGGATTCCGTGATGATCGTCTCGGTGATCGTCTCCATCGCCGTGTCGCCGATCACCGGCGCGGCTTCATTGAGCCGCACGAAGTCAAGCGCAGAAAGCGGCTGCCGGATCTCGTCCAGCGCCTCCTCGAGCGCGGCCTTCACACCCAGGACATTCGGCAGCGTGCCCTTTGTCCCGGTCGTCATGCGGGAGGCGCTGCTGAGGAAACGGAGCCCTCCGTCGTCCCCGACGCCCCCGATGCACACTTCAGTTGTAGAGTTTCCGATATCAACGCCTGCAACCAGTTTCAAAGAAGGATTCCTCTTTTCTCATAAATCCCGGCCGCCTCAAGCACCAGCTTTGCGCAGTGCGGCGCATGGTACTTTTCCAGCAGCTCGCGCGCCATCTCCGCCAGCTCCCGCTTTGTGGAGCGGTTCGGACGCAGTTTATTGTACATCTCCAGTATCACAGCGTCCGGCACATCCACCAGCTCGGACGCGCGCTCAAAATTCGCCGCCATCTGGGGATTGTCGGCCTCCGCCGCAACCTGGCCCTGCCGTTTCAGCATCTCCGTGGAAATCTTGATGTCCTCGGACGTCACATTTCCGCGCTTCACTTCCTCCAGCGTGATCTGGGAAAGCTTTTTTCCGGTCTTTGAAGTAATCGTGTCTGCCTCGTGCAGACCCAGAGGATATCTGCTCATCTTACGCCCTCCCATACGATCATTCCCTTGTCGGGATCCAGCTGCTCCGTCTCAATGATATGCATCAGCGCGGCCTTCACCTGATATTTTGCGCGCACCATCGGATCGTTCGTGCACTCGATCGGCGTGACCTTTTCGCCCTTGACATATTTTGCGGCGTTCCTGCCGATCTTGCGGTAGGTCTCCAGATCCATCAGCGGCGCCTGCGGGAAAAGCTCCAGGTTTGTCAGCGGATAGAGGTCCTTCTGGTGAATGACCGTGGTTCCCTTCGACTGGATGCCGATCCCGATGCCGGAGCCCGAGAGCTTCGCCGACTGCAGGGCCATGAAGCACACGTCCGAGGTGTCCAGAACCTTCACAACACGGGATGTCATGCCCTCTTCCTCGATGCCGGCCCGCACATTGCGCAGGACGTCGTCGAGCGGGATCCCGCAGATCGTCGCCCGGATCTCCGTCTGGAACGCGGCCCCGACGCCGATCACGACCTCCTTCGGGTCCGTCCCTTGTTTCGCGCGCTCAGCGCCCTCATAGGAGTGCTTCGGGCGCATCCGCGTCTTCCCTGCGAGGCTCCGTCCGGAACCGCTGCCCGAACCCTGCCCGAAACTGCTGCCAGGAGCCTGTCCGAGGCCCTGCCCGGAGCCGCTGTCCGAACCCTGTCCGAGATTCTGCCCGGGGCCCTGCCCCGGAGCCGGCGCCTGCAGGCTGTCCTCCTGCGTCGTCCAGCTCTGCGCGGGATCCCGGCCCGTCTGCCCGCCGTCTGCGTGAAGCTGCCTCACCACTTCCTCTGTGATCACACGTATCAGTTGTTCATTCACTTCCATGGCGTTCCTCCATTTATTTCCATACGCGCCCGGCCCGTGCCGGCCGCCGCTAAAAATCTTCTACGCTGATCCTGTGCGGGATCGCCTTGATCTCCTCCCAGCGCTTTCCCGTCACCCGGTAGCCGGTGCCCGGTCCCATATAGTCGTTCGGCGTGTTCACACCGGACATCACCTGGAAATTCTCGTCCAGGATCGCGGCCGTGTGCATGTAGTCGCCGATCACGCGCTGCTTGAGCATGTTCAGGATGCTCTCCGCCAGATCCACAAAGCCGCTCTCCGCCAGCGCCTTCACGACGTCGATGCCGGTGATCCCGCGCTTCATCAGATCGTCCGCAGCCATCAGGTCCGAGGCCACGTCGCGCTTCAGCGTGTCCCTGCTGCCGTGCGCGTAGGTGACGGCCTCCACCTGCTCGTCCGTGATCTCGGTCAGGCCCAGATACTTGAACACGGCCTGCACCGCCTTTCCGGCCTCGCGGCGCACGCGGATGACCTCCTCCTCCGTCACCGGCCGGAGTCCGCCGTCCACCTGCATGTCTCTCTGCAGCACATTGTAATCGTCAAAGTCCTCAGCGTCAAAATTCGACCCTGCAAACATATTGTCGTAATTTGGCTCCGCCGCATAGCCGGAGAAGATGAAATCCGTGCCCGGCATAAACTGCAGCATGGTCCGCGCCGTGCGCCTCATGTCCGAATTTGAGAAGCTCTGGTCGTTGGAGGACGCGCACTCCAGTCCGAGCAGCGCCGCCACCAGATTCTCGCCCATGATCTCGCGGATGCCCGCCGGCACCCCGGCCGCCACGCCGACGCAGCTCACGGAACCGTTCTGGATCCCCTGCGTGCCCGCACCCTTCGTCACATACAGGCAGCGGCACTCCAGGTAGAGCATCGACTTGCGCTCGCTCGAGCCCATCAGCACCTCCGAACCGGCGCCGGAGGTGAAGCGCACCTTCAGGCCGCGCGACGCGTAGGCCGCATTCAGAAACGCCTTGGAGTACGGCGTGTCGTCCCCGTCGATGAAAACCTTCTCGGTGCCGTACACGGAGAGCGTCTCCGCGTATGTCGTCAGGCCGCGGATCCCGAGCTCCAGCTCGGTCGCCTCCTCCACCGCGCACTGCGTCAGCACCCCCCTGCGGCCCGCCTGCGAGCCGATCAGCAGCGCGATTGCGTTGAACGGGGCATAGCGCGCGACTCCGGTCGTCGTCTCTTCCTCGGAGAACCCGCGCAGCGCGCCCTCCGCGGCGTCCGCGGCGATCTGCACCGGATCGTCCTTCAGGTTCGTGATGTGCGCCTGGTTGCCCGGCACCTTCCTGGCACGCATTTTCTGCATGCCCATCATCATCTCCACCACGTTCAGATAATTGATCACTTCGACCATCTTCGCCGGAGTGATCCCCGAAATGATCTCCAGAATCTCCTTCCGCGTCGTCTGGATGTCCACAATCTTCCGCGCGATCTCCAGGGAGGACATCGCCATCGACTGCTCCGCCCGGTCGATGCGGATCGCGTAATCCGCGATAAACTGATCCAGGAAATCAAAATCTGCCCGCTTTTTTCCATCCAGCTCCGTGATCACGCCGTTCTCCACCGTCACAGACGGCTTCGGATCGTACGGGCTGTGCATCGACACAAAGCCCATCTCCGGCCATTCGTCGATAAATCCGTCCTTGTTTACGGCACGCGCGTCCAGCGCTTCGATTCGTTTTGATCTCTTCATAATTTCTGCCTTTCCTGCCCCGGCCTCTGCCGGGCAACAGATCGTTCACACCGTGTCGGCTTCAGAAGGCCCACAGCTTCGTATAGATCTTTATGATGTCCTCTTTGGTCGGAACACGCGGATTGTTCGCGGTACAGGTATCCGCCAGGGCCGCGTCCGCCATCTTGTCGAGCGAGCCGAAATAGGCGTCCGGCGGGATGGTCCCGAGCTCCTGGATCGTCAGCGGGATGTTCATCTCCTTCTGCATGAACTGGATCCAGTTCACCAGGGAGCGCACGCTCATGACCTTGTTGTAATTGCTCAGGCCCAGGATGTGGGCGACATTCGCGTACCGCTTGACTGCCGGGAGGTACTCCTTCTGGCTCCTGCTGTGCTTGTTGATGTTTGCGTTAAACTCCACGACGTGCGGCAGCAGCATCGCGTTCGCGCGCCCGTGCGGAATGTGGAACATCGCCCCGAGCTGATGCGCCATGCTGTGCGCGATGCCCAGGCCCGCCGTGTTGAACGAAAGGCCCGCGAGGCAGGACGCCACATGCATCTTCTGGCGGGCATGCATATCGTTCCCGTCCAGGTACGCCCGCAAAAGAAACACGCCGCAGATCTCTATCGACTTCTCCGCAAGCGCGGAGGAAAATTCATTGTGCTCTGTGCTCACGTAGGATTCCAGCGCATGCGTGAACACGTCCATTCCGGTGTCCGCAGTGACCGCGGGCGGCACGCTGCGCACCAGCTCCGCGTCGAGGATCGCCTCGTCGGCGGTGAGGCTGTCGGACACGAGCGGATATTTGACCCGCGCAGCCGTGTCGTTGACGACCGCAAACGAAGTGACCTCCGAGCCCGTCCCGCTCGTCGTCGGGACCGCGATCAGCCCGACCTTCCCGTAATCATTGATCTTCTGCGCAAATTCGCGGATCGCCTTCGAGGAATCAATCGCCGAGCCTCCACCCACCGCGACAACCACGTCCGGCTGGAACTGCAGGAATTTCTTCACGCCCTCCGCGATCTTGTCAACCGGGGCGTCCGGCACGACATCCTGGAAAATGTCATACACGATGTCCCCGCGCTTCAGCGGCTCCGTGATCAGGTCGATCATCCTGCTCTGCACGACAAACGGATCCGTGATGATCAGCGCCCGTCTGTACGGGATTGTCCTCAGCCGGTCCAGCGAATTCTCGCCAAAATGGATGACCGTCTTCATTTCAAATGTTTTCATACCGTGCCTCTTTTCTGCACTTCATGTGTGCGGCATTTTCTTACTGCCCGCAGCAGGCCGCTCACGCGTCCTCCGGATACCGGCAGTCGATCTTCAGCTCCTCAAACAGCCGCAGCCACGGATCGTCCGGCCTCCTGTCCGTGATCACCATGCCCACGTCGCGCAGGCTCCCGACCACGGAAAACGCGGTCCTGCCGAACTTTTTGTTCTCGGCCACCAGGATCTTCCTCCTGCCGCACTCTATCATCGTCTTCTTCGTGGACGCGATCGTCTCGTGGGACTCCATCATGCCCCGGCGGCTGTCCAGCGCCTTGCAGGAGAACAGCACCTTGTCCACGTAGTAGGAGCGGATCGCATCCTCCGTCCTCGATCCGAGAAACGCCAGATAGCGCTCCTCCAGCATGCCCCCGGTGGAAATGATGTTCCATCCGGTCACGTCGGAGAGCTCCAGCAGGATCTCAACCGAGTTTGTGATGACCGTCAGGTGCTTCTTTCCCTTGAGCGCCCTTGCCACGAAGACCGCCGTGGTGCTGGCGTCGAGGAAAATGTGCTCGCCCTCCCCGACCAGGGAGGCAGCGATCTCGGCCATCCTCTGCTTGCCGACGACGTTCTGGTTCTTGCGCACATTGAACGGAAGCTCAATGCCCACATTCTCATTGACCACGGCCCCGCCGTAGCTCTTTGTCGCGTAGCCCTCTTTCTCGAGCTTTTCAAGGTCGCGGCGGATCGTCTCCTCCGAGACCTCGTACAGCTGGCTGAGCTGGCTGACCACCACTCTTTTTTCTATCTGAAGCTTTCCGAGAATCAGATTTCTTCTCTCTGCTGCCAGCATACCTCCATCCCTCTCCTTTCACTTCAGGCAATCGTCCCGCCCGTTCTTTTCCGGGGCGGAACCTTCTCTCTTCATCTGCTGTCGGGGTCAAAAGGTATCTCGCTCTGGCGCTACAGGATCGAATCCATCATTTTCCTGTCCGGATGTGCGATCACGGACGAATCCAGATACATTCCCTTCTCAGCCACAAGCTGCTTCGCCTTCTCGATCGACGCCTCCACGGCCGACACCTCGCCGGTGATCAGCATGTAGGATTTGCCGCACATGCCCTTGGCAATGCGCAGCTCGATCAGATCGACGATCGCCGTTTTGGCTGCCTGGTCCGCCGCCTCGATGATGGAGGCCGCGTCGTACGTCTCCAGGATGCCGAGCGCGCTGACTTCCTCCACCTGCGTCGCCCCGTAGATCGCCGGAAAGATGGATTCGTGCGGGTTGCCCAGCACAAAGCTGTCGATGCACTTGTCCTCCGCGGAGGATACGGCCGCCTCGACAGCCGCCTTTACCGCGCTCAGATCGCCGGTGATAATTGCAATGTATTTTCCGGGACATACGGTCTGCGCCTCAAGGATCTCCACGTCCGAGGTCTTTACCATCGTATCTGCCGCCGTGATGCCAGCCGCAGTCGTCTTAAATTCAATCATTCCGATTGCTCTGCTCATATTCTGCACGTCCTTTCTTCTACTCTGCAGCTATTGTGACAAAACGGTCTGTCACTTCGGTTACTTTTCCGCAGATACTTGCGTGGATCCCGACGCTCAGGCCGTTCCCCGGCTTCGCGATCATCTGTCCCCTCGTGACCTCGTCGCCGACGCTCACAACCGCCTGCGCCGGGGCCCCGATATGCTGGCTCAGCAGAATCTTTACCTTCGGTACTCTGACGAGCGTCTCGTCGATCGGCGCTTCCCTGTCATATTTCGTCAGGGCCAGCCGCGCCATCAGGCGCGCCTCCGGCACCTTGCGGTACTCCCTTGCCTCCTTCACCGGCTTCGGCTGCACGCCCTGCGGCGGCTTCAGGCCGTTTTTGCGAAGGCCTGCCTTCATGTCTGCCAGAAGGCTTCTCGGCGCCAGGCTCTGCGGACAGGAGTACATCTCGCAGACGCCGCACGAGCTGCAGAACGACGCGTCCAGATACGGGTTCAGATCCCTGAAATCCTGGTTCGACGCCGCCCTCATAAATCGTGCCGGGTCGATCGGATGTCCGAGATTATTTCTCGGGCAGAGATCCGTACAGGTGCTGCACTGGCAGCAGATCGACGCCGCACGCTTCAGATCTATCGAAGAAGTCCTGCGCTTCTTCATCACGATCACATGATCCTCCGGGAGAACCAGGATCGCATTTGTCGTCTTTGTCACCGGCTCCTGACCGCTTCCGATGCGCCCCATCATCGGGCCGCCCACAAAGTAGACAGGATTTCTGACGGTCACAGTCCCGGCCTGCGCGGTCACTTCGTCGAGCGTACACCCGATCGGCACCCGCACGGTCACCGGATTGCTGACTTCGCCAACCACCGATATGTATTTGTCTGTCACCGGCTTCTGCTTCTCCACCGCGCGGTACGCATTGTAGACCGTCTCCACATTGAACACCGCCACACCCTGCTCGATCGGCAGTCCGCCCGGCCTCACGACACGCCCGGTCGCCTCATAGATCAGGACGACCTCGTCCCCCATCGGGTAGACCTCCTCGAGAAGGTGGATCCGCATCCCCGGAAATTCCTCAATATGCGCCCTCAGCGCATTCACCGTCTGCACATAGGACCGTTTGATCCCGATGACCGCCTCGGACGCGCCGAGCGTCTCCCGGATCATATGGAACGTCTTCATGATCTCATATGCATGCTTTTCCAGAAGCTGCCTGTGCAGCTTCAGAAGCGGCTCACATTCCGCACAGTTCAGGAGAATCGTGTCCGCCTTGTCGGTGAGCTTTCCATACGTCGGGAAACCGGCCCCGCCGGCGCCCACCACACCGCTTTCCTGCAATATTTTCTGTAATTCTCTGATATCCATGGCGTTACTCCAATCCCGCGCCGTCGTCAATGATGCCCACGATCGCCGCATCAATCGGCGCTGTCTCTTCCCCGCAGCCAATCCGCGCTGCGCTGCCCAGGGCTACCAATACATATTCTCCGACTCCCGCGCCGATGATATCGATCGCGATCATCTGTTCAAGACCGCCCTTCATATGCTGCAGCGGCTCGACTATCATAAATTTCTGTCCGATCAATTTTTCACTTTTCCGCGTGGAGACCACGCTTCCAACAACCTTGCCTACAATCATATGAGAGCCTCCGTATTTCTCATGATCCTTCACACGACACCTTTTTTGCGGACGCCGCCGGATCCCTCCCGCGGCGCCCGGTAGTCGTTTTTGTCTCAGTATCACACAAGTGATGATGCTATGGCCAAAAGCCATAAGCCACGGTGCGCCTGCGCAAAGGCGGTTTTATGGCTTCATGGCCCGCCCGTCACCGGATGATCGTCACCGTATTTCCTGTCGCGATCTGCGCCGCGTTCGCCTCATCCGTATCGATGTGCATCTCCAGCGTAAAGCTGTCGTCCACGCGGATCTTCACGTGATTAAAGATCGTGCCGCGCTCGTTATCCGCCTTCACAGAGACGATATCGCCGTCCTTCAGGCCCGCCGCCTGCGCATCCTTCGGGGACATGTGGATGTGGCGCATCGCCACGATACAGCCCTCCTTCAGATAGATCGCGCCCTTCGGCCCGACGATCGCGATCGGCGCGCTTCCTTTGACGTCGCCGGACTCGCGGACCGGAACCTTCATGCCCAGCTTGATCGCGTCTGTCGCGGATACCTCCACCTGGGACGCCCTGCGGACCGGCCCGAGGATGCGCACATTCTCGATCGCGCGCAGCTTCAGTCCCACGATGGTCACCGTCTCGTTGGACGCAAACTGTCCGCCCATCAGCTCCTTCTTTTTCGTGAGCTGATATCCCGGGCCGAACAGCGCCTCAACATGCTCCTGCGTCAGGTGAATATGTCTGGCGGAAACTCCGATCGGAACCATAAAGCCATTGCTCTTTTCCTCGCTCTTGTTGATCGCGGCGATCACCATTTTTGTGATCAGTTCAATATTGTTCGCTTCCAAGAGTTACACCTGCTTTCTGCTCTCTGGAACCTTCCCCTGCGCGCAGCCGGGCCGGCAGGCGCACCTGCCGTCTGTCCCCGCACAGGGAGCGGCCTCTGTGTTATTTCAGTACCGGAAGGATCTTCTCCACATCGCCGTGCGGTCTCGGAATCACATGCGTCGCTACCAGCTCGCCCAGTCTGGACGCAGCCGCGCTGCCGCTCTCCACCGCGGACTTCACAGCGCCTACATCGCCGCGCACCATAACGGTCACGAGTCCGGAACCGATCTTCTCCGTGCCGACGAGCACTACGTTTGCCGCCTTGCACATCTGGTCAGCAGCCTCGATCGCCGCGGTAAGTCCTCTTGTTTCCACCATTCCCAATGCTTCCTGTGTCATTGTTTTTCCTCCTTATTATTTGAATCTCTGTGTCAGCCCTGCGTTTTTCCCGGACGGTCCTGCCGGTCCGCGGGCATTTCCTTACATCGGCGTCCCGCCCGTGCGGCATGCCGTTTTGTCATAAAGCTGCGGTAAATACGTTCCATGCGGACTGTGTTCCCCTGTAAAAAATGATCCGGGCAGGCTGCGTTCCCCTGCAGAAATGATCCGGCAGCCACCTGCGTCTTTCCCGGGATCAGCAGTCCAGCGGAACCTCCTCCGAAATGCTCCCGCTCAGCGGGGAGCTCTTCTTCCAGCGGCTCGCGCTCAGCTCAACGATCCTCACGATTTCCTCATGCGGGCGGGCAATGACTGCATGGGACACCGGTTTCTTGATGGCCTTGGCATTTGCGTTTTCGACTGCCTCCGTGACAGCGGCCACATCGCCCTGCACAATGATCGTCACCAGCCGTCCGCCCAGCTTACGCTCCCATGACGCCAGCTCCACATCCGCCGTTTTACACATGATATCCAGTGCGTCTATCGCTGCAGCTACACCTGTAATTTCAATAAACCCATATGACTTACTCATGAGTGAACTCCTTTTTGTTGGAAAGCCCGGATGTGATACGCGAAGCACTCCGCCGGGCCTTCACCTGTGCTGTCTTCAGAGCTTCGGCAGGATCTTCTCCACATCGCTGTGCGGTCTCGGGATCACATGCGCCGCTACCAGCTCGCCCAGCCTGGACGCCGCTGCGCTTCCGCTCTCCACCGCCGCCTTGACGGCTCCCACGTCGCCGCGCACCATGACGGTCACCAGGCCGGAACCGATCTTCTCTGTGCCTGTCAGCGTTACCTCTGCTGCCTTGGTCATCGCATCTGCCGCCTCGATCGCCGCGGTAAGTCCTCTGGTCTCAACCATTCCTAATGCTTCCTGTGCCATAATCTTACTCCTCCTACAAATGAATGTGATGTGCGCCCGTGCCCTAATTCTTATCCAGGGCGCTGATCTTGAGCATTTCCTCCGTGCCCGGTTCCGGGTTCGGGATGATATGGTGCTGCACCACGCCGGTCATGTTTTCGGCAGCCTCAATACCGGCTTCCATCGCCGCCGTCACATCGGCAACGCTTCCGCGATATTTGATGGTAACCAGCAGAGGCACCGGAAGGCTGTCGGCGTTGGCCGGCTTGTTTTTATCGAATACGTCGAGCCGGACATTCGCGGCCTTGCAGCCTGCATCGGCCGCCACAAACGCTGTGGCCAGCCCATATACCTCTAAAATTCCTACTGCTTCTGCCATGTCATGTCTCCTTTATGGTGCGGATCACTCGTTGATGATCGCGATCTTCAGGCCCGCCATCGCCAGGTTGGTCTTGTGGGCCTCGTTGATCTGGTCAAGCGGGAACCTGTGTGTGATCAGCTCCGACATCGGAAGGCCGATGCCCTTCGCCCTCTTGAGGAAATCGAAGGTCGTCACGTAGTCTCTCAGCGTGTAGACCCAGGAGCCAACCGTCGTGATCTCCTTGGAGCAGATATCAAAGTGCGGGTTGATCGTCGCGTCGCCGCCGTTGATGAAGAAGCCCAGCTCGCACAGGCCGCCGCCGTTGCGGATGAACTTGTAGATGTTCGCGTGTGCGACCGGCGAACCCGTGCACTGGAACGCGAAATCCGCGAGATGGCCGCCGAAAGCGTCCTTCACGCCGCCCGCGAGCGCCTCGATGCCCTTGAAATCCTTGAAGTTCACGGTCTGCGTCGCGCCCATCCTCTTCGCGAAGTCGAGGCGCTTCTGCTCACCGTCCACCGCGCAGATGTTCTCGATGCCCATCGTGCGCAGCACCGCGATGCAGATGAGGCCGATCGGCCCGCAGCCCTGCACGACGACCCTGCTGTTGAAGCGGAGGATGTTCGTCGTCTTCGCGCGCTCCACCGCGTGGACCAGCACGGCGCACGGCTCGATCAGGATCCTGGAATCCAGATCCAGATCGCTCACGTTGAAGAACGTGGAGCCGAAGGAACCGCCGCGGATGAAAATATAGTCGGAAAACCATCCGTTCAGATGGACGTCGTCGTCCGGGAGCAGTCCGTAGACGTCCGAGCCGCCTACATTCTTCTTGTTCAGGTCAAACATTGTGATGTCCGGATCGTCCTTGAAGATCATGCAGGTGACGATCTTGTCGCCGATCTTCACCGGCTTGCCGGCTGTGTCGGTCTTGACGTTTTTGCCCATCGCGACGATCTCGCCGGTGCCCTCATGTCCGAGCGCCACGGGGATCAGTCCGAACGGATCCCTCTTGAACTCGTGGGCATCCGTGCCGCAGATGCCGCAGCCCTCGACCTTCACCAGGATGTCGTCGTCGCCCACGGGCGGGATCGGAAATTCTTTGATGTCGTAGTGTTCAAGAGCGGTCAGCATCGCCACTCTGGCGGTCTTCGGGATCGCCTTCCCGGCCGCGGGCGCAGCCGGCGCGGATGCCGGGGCCGCTGTACTGCCGGTCATGCCGGAGAGAACCTGTCTCACGATCTCTTCGATATTTACATTATTAATATCCATTGTCTGTTCTCCTCCCGATTAACGAATGCAAAGGCTGTCCGCCATGACGCAGCGTCTTCTCTTCGTGAATACGCTCGCGCTCGTAAGGCCCTCGCCGGTACGGCTCGCGATCGTAAATGTGCAGAAGCCCTCTCCCCCGAAGCCGATCGCCGCGTAGGACGGCGCGTTCTTCACGAGGATGGCGGTGTCGATCGCCTTCGCATACTTTGTGATATTGTCTATGTTCTTCGAATGAATGTGCGCGGAATGACGGTTGCCGTGCTCCAGCCATACGGCCTGCTCTACCGCGTCGTCGAAATCCTTCGCCCGGACGACGCCGAGAATCGGCATCATCAGCTCCGTCGCGATCAGCGGATGCTCCTTCGGCCCCTCGAACGTGATGCAGCGGATATTTGACGGAGCGTTCACCCCGATCATGCCGAGGAGCGTGCGCGCGTCGCGTCCTACGCATTTGCGGTTCAGCTTGCCTCCCGCCAGAACCACATCGACCAGCCTGTCCTGCTCCTCCTTCGAGGCCAGGTAGCAGTCGTTCTCGGTGATCATATAGTGCATCAGCTCATCGACCACGGAGGAAACCGCCACGATCTCCTTCTCCGCGATGCACGGAAGGTTGTTGTCAAACGTACATCCGTTTACGATGTCCCGCGCCGCCTTCCGGATGTCCGCCGTCTCGTCCACGAGTGCCGGCGGATTGCCCGCGCCCGCGCCGATCCCGCGCTTCCCGGAGGAAAGCACCGCAGTCACGACGCCGGGGCCGCCGGTCGCAACGATCAGCGGGATGTCCTTGTGCTTCATCATAATATTGCTCGTCTCTAAGGTCGGCTTCTCCACCGTCACCGCGATATTGTCCGGGCCGCCGGCCTCCAGAGAAGCCTCGTTCACCAGGTTGATCGCGTAGATGGTTGTCTTCGTCGCTCCCGGATGCGGGTTGAATACGACCGTATTCCCTCCGGCCAGCATGCCGATCGTATTGCACAGGACCGTCTCGCTCGGGTTCGTGCTGGGAGTGATCGCTCCGATCACACCGAACGGCCCCATCTCGATCAGGGTCAGGCCGCGGTCGCCGGACCACGCCGTCGTCGTGATGTCCTCGGTGCCGGGCGTCTTGTCCGCCACGAGATGATGCTTGAGGATCTTGTCCCCGACGTTGCCCATCCCGGTCTCCTCAACGCCCATGCGGGCGAGCACTTCCGCGTTCTCCTTGATCTTTCTGCGGATGCAGGTGATGATCTTCTCCCTCTGGTCCATCGGCATCCTTTTGACCACGAGCTCCGCCTTTTTGGCGGCCTCGATCGCGTCGTTCATGTCCTTAAAAATGCCGTGCTTCCCGGCGGGGGCCTCCGCAATCTGCATCTTTGCTATGACTTCCTGCACAATTTCCTGTACCATGTTCTCATTGATTGGCATGAAATTGTCCCTCCTTCATGTTACCCTTTATTGCCATCCTGTAAATGAAAGTCCGGCCCCGGGCAGACAGGCCTGCCGGGTCTGAATCACTTTCTTACGGCCTAAGCAGCAAGTTCTTCGGCCTGGTCTGAACAGCAGCCCGGGTCTCCTTTTCATCTGCCTGTTGGCAGAATTATTTGCCGAGCTGTTCCAGAACCTGCTTTGTGATCTTCGCGATCAGCTCTGCATCCGCCTCCGGAGCACTGTCCGTTGAGCCGCATCCGCCGCCGCAGTTGTGGCAGTTCATGCCGCCCTTGTTCAGGCAGAGGTTTGCCGGATGCTTGCCCGGAAGACCCATCTGTCTGCGGATCTCGTAAAGTCTCTGAACGGTCTCCTTGTCGAACTCCTTCGGGCCGCCGAGCACCTTGGACTGGTACAGCAGCTGCGCATAGAACTCGACGGACTCCATCTTCAAATATGCGGCCAGCAGGTCTACCGACCAGGTCAGGGCGCCGTGGCTCTCAAGGAGAACTGCATCGTAATACGGAAGATACTTCTCCAGCCTGTCCGGGATCTCGTTTGTGGACGGCGTGCCGTATTCAGCGATCGGCACACAGCCAAGCGCGATAACTGCCTCCGGCATGATCGGCTGAGTCAGCGGAATACCGGCAATCGCAAAAGAGGTCGCATATACGGGGTGCGCATGCACAACGGCGCCCACATCCGGTCTCTTCTGATAAACTCTCATGTGCATCTTGATCTCAGAGGACGGACGGAAGCCCGGATTTGCCTGGATCACTTCGCCCTTTGCATTGACCTTGCAGATGTACTCCGGGGTCATGAAGCCTTTGGATACACCGGTCGGCGTGCAGAGAAACTCATCGTCGCTGAGCTTTACGGAAATATTTCCGTCGTTCGCCGCTACCATGTTGCGATTGTAGATTCTTTTTCCGATGTCGCAGATTTGTTTCTTGATTTCAAACTCGTTTACCATGCTTTCTTCCTCCTTAAGCGCATTGGTGGGGCGGTACCGGCAGATCTGCCTGACAGCAGGCCCGCCCTGATTTTATGATAATTCACAACTGTTCCGTCAGTCCTCACAGCTGAAATCTGCCAGCTGCCGGCCATATTTCACCGCACACGTAGGCCATCTTGAACTGTTGCAAAAATATTACAACATCCCACACTAATTGTCAATGTATTTTTGCCTGTTTTCTTTGTTTTTGTTGGTTTTACTAATTTTGGCATGTTGTTTTTGTTGGTTTTGACAGTGATATACCTGACAAACTGCCCGTTATCGGCTTTGCGCTGATAGCGGGCAGTTGTTTTATCTGTCAGGCTTCCTGAAAGTGTATTTTCCCTTGCCGTACCCGCCGACCGCTTCAATCAGCCCTGCTTTCTTCAGCTTGGTAATCAGATTTCCGGCAGCAGTTACGGAATCATTTGTAATCGCCGCAATGTCAGAACGACCAAATATTCCGTCGGTTCCCACTTTCGCAAAGACAGTCTTCGCTTTCCTAATTGTGTTTGGACTTGCGGTCAGTTTCTCAATCGCAACATCAATCGCAACTTTAATCGCAACATGATCAGACTCAATCGCAGCATTTTCAGCCGTGGTCGCTTCTGAGCCTGTCTTTGCCCCATAATTCAGATTATACAGTGTGACCTGAAATGAGGTAACGTCCGAATAGAAGACTGGCTCCAACTCCGCACGGAAGTTGTGGGCGGCATGATAGGCGTCCGTTATTTTCTTAAAGCCGCTGCCCTGACGTTCCATATATCCCAGCCGCCCAAAAATATCAGCCAGAATAGGATTACACCGTCCGCTTTGTAGTAATAGGGCGTGGAACGCCCGGCAGATACGGTCAAGAGCAGAATATCTTTCCCGTTTTCTCTTTCTGGAGTGAGAATGAAGTTCGGGAAAGGCGTGACCCGCTCCTTTATCAAACGGCTGATTGCCTCGGCATCGGCCTGCGCATCAGACAAGCCGATTATATTTCTGTCATTGTCAACGCCGAAGAATAATGTTCCACCGATCCCATTGGCAAAGGCGCTGATGCTTTTGAGCCAGCTTTTGGGTTTCCTCGTTT